>DASRXN010000204.1:0-33642 GCA_035654135.1 Rhodocyclaceae bacterium
GGCGCCTGCAGGTGGCGGCCGTCGCCGGGGGCGCACTGGCCTTTCTGTTCCGGCCGACGCGCATGGCTGCCGAGGCTTCCGCCGCGCCACTGCGTTTGCAACTGGCGGGCGAAGGCGAACAACTGGCCGTGCGCATCCTCAAGCGGCGTGGTCCGCCCTTGGTGGCGCCGCTGTCACTGATCGTGCCCAGGCCGGCACGGCTGTGTCGTCATGAACCCGCTCTGGCTGGCCGTCCTGCTGCCCGACACGTTTTCGCCTGAACTGGAACGCCTCGCCTGCTGGGCCGGGCAATTCACGCCACGGGTGAGTCTGGCAGG
The DNA here is from genome assembly GCA_035654135.1 of Rhodocyclaceae bacterium. GTDB lineage: Bacteria > Pseudomonadota > Gammaproteobacteria > Burkholderiales > Rhodocyclaceae > Fen-999. The sequence continues at coordinate 318 of DASRXN010000204.1, forward strand.
CAATGCGCTGCTGCTTGAAGTCGGTGGCTGCGAACGCCTCTTCGGCGGTCTTGCAGCCCTGCGGCAGCGCGTGGCGCAAGGGCTGGTGGAGCAGGGCATTGCTGCGCATATCGCTGTTGCTCCAACGCCGCAGGCCGCGTTTTGGCTGGCCGAAGGTGGTGGTGACAATCTTGATGGGCTGACGATCACCGACCTCACCTGGCCGGCCGGCACGGCGGAACGGCTGACCCGCTTCGGCCTGCGTCGTCTCGGCGAGTTGCGACGGCTGACAACGCGCCGACGGCAGTCGGCTTCGTCGAATGCGCAGCCTGACTTGTTGGACGCCGCAGGAGGCACTTTGGCTGCCCTGGCACGGCGCATCGGCAAGGAGGCGATGACGATGCTCGCCCGCGCTTACGGCGAAGTGCCCGATCCGCGTCCGGACTTCGTTTTCCCGCTGCGCTTCGATCAGGCCATCGAACTGCCGGCGCCAGTGGAGAACGCACCGGCGCTGCTGTTCGCGGCTCGTCGTCTTACCGTGGCCTTGGCCGGCTGGCTGCATGTCCGGCAGGTCGGCTTGCGCGAGTGCCGGCTTGATCTGCGCCACCGGCAGGGGACGACTGAACTGCCGCTGCGCTTCGCCGACGCCACCCGGGATGGCGGCCGCCTGGAACGAGTAATGCGCGAGCGCCTGGAACGAACGCAACTCGTCGCGCCGGTCGAGAGCCTGCGTCTCGCCACCGAAACCGTCGAGCCGCTGGCTGGCAGCAGCGGCGGCCTGTTCGACGATGGAACGGCGAAGGAAAGCATGGCGGCGCTGATCGAGCGCCTGCGCGCGCGCCTCGGCGAAGAGCGCGTCTTCGGCGTGGTTCCGGTGGCGGATCATCGGCCCGAGTGCGCCACGAGCCGAACATTTCCCGGCGCATCGGCCGGGATTGCGTCGCCGCCGCGCCCGTTCTGGTTGCTGGCGGCACCCGAACCGCTGGCCGAAGTCGCCGGTCGGCCACACCGGCGCAGGCCACTCCAGTTGCTTGCCGGCCCGGAACGCATCGAATCAGGCTGGTGGGACCAGCAGGAAGGGACTGGCGACATCCGTCGCGATTATTTCATCGCCCTGACGCGGGACGACCGCTGGGCCTGGGTATTCCGCGAACTGAAGTCGCCGGGCGGTTGGTATCTTCATGGTTGGTTTGCCTGACTGTGCCGACGAAATGTTTGCTTACAGAAAATCGGGCCTTGCGTCGCGGTTGTTGCGCGCTGGCGGTCTATGATGAAACCGTTGATCGATTCAATCTGGTTGTACCGGCATCGCGGAGGCACATATGAAATCAGCGGCGAAGATTCTGCTGCTCTTCCTGGCACTGATGGCGGGAAGCGCCAGCGCGTGGGCTGATCGGGGCCATGTCCATTTCGGCATTTCCGTCGGCCCCTATTGGGGACCGTATTGGGGGCCTTGGTATTACCCGCCCGCCTATTACTATCCACCCTTGGTGGTCGAGCAGCCAAGCCCGGTCTATGTGCAGCAACAGCCGGTGGTGCAGGCCGCGCCGCAAGAGAGTTACTGGTATTTCTGCCGGGCCGCCAATACCTACTATCCGTACATCAAGCAATGTCCGGCGGGTTGGGAGAGGGTGCCGGCGAAGCCGGCCGGCCAGCCCTGAGGTGATGCGCGCAACGTAGTTGTTTCCATCGCTTCGCGGGCTATACTGTAATTAATTTCAGTATAGCCCGCCATGCTGCCCGATTACGCTGAACTCCACTGCCTGTCGAATTTCAGCTTCCTGCGCGCTGCCTCGCATGCCGAAGAGCTGGTGGCGCGGGCGGCTGAGCTGGGCTATGCGGCGCTGGCGATCACCGACGAGTGTTCGCTGGCGGGCGTGGTGCGCGCCCATATGGCGGCGAAAGCTGTGGGTCTGAAGCTCATTGTCGGCAGCGAGATCGTGCTGGCCGACGGCACGAAGCTGGTGCTGCTGGCGCAGAACCGCGCCGGCTACGGCAACCTGTCGGCGTTGATCACGCTGGGTCGGCGGCGTGCCGCCAAGGCTGACTTTGAACTCACACGCAAGGATATCGACTGGGGCGTGCCCGATTGCCTGTGCCTGTGGCTGGCCACCCGGGAGTCGACGCGCGCCGAGGCCGACTGGCTTTCGGCGCGCTTTCCCGGCCGTTGCTGGATCGCTTATGAGCGTTTCCTTCAACCTGATGACGCCGAGCGCTTGTCGCACCTGAAGACGCTGGGCCTGCCGCTCGTGGCAGCGGGTGACGTGCATATGCATGCGCGCTCGCGCCGGCCCTTGCAGGATGCGCTGACCGCGCTGCGCCTGAAGACCACGGTCGATGCCGCCGGCCAGGCGCTGTTCCCGAACGGCGAGCGCCACCTGCGTTCGCGCCTCGCCTTGTCGCGCCTTTATCCCCCCGAGCTGCTGGCCGAGACGGTCGAAGTGGCGGCGCTGTGCGATTTCTCGCTCGACGGGCTGCGCTACGAGTACCCGGAGGAGATCGTGCCCAGAGGCATGACGCCGGCCGGCTACCTGCGCGCCGAGGCGGAGAAGGGCCTGGCCGTGCGCTATGCGGCCGGCGTGCCGGAGAAGGTACTGAGACAGATCGAGCACGAACTGGCGCTGATCGGCGAGCTGAAGTACGAAGCTTATTTTCTCACCGTCTACGACATCGTCGCCTTTGCGCGCAGCCAGCACATTCTTTGCCAGGGGCGCGGCTCGGCGGCGAACTCGGCGGTCTGTTACGCGCTGGGCATCACCGAGGTCGACCCGGCTCGATCGGACATGCTGTTCGAGCGTTTCATCTCACGGGAGCGCAACGAACCGCCCGACATCGATGTCGATTTCGAGCACCAGCGCCGCGAGGAGGTGATCCAGTACATCTACGGCAAGTATGGCCGCAGCCGCGCCGCGCTGACGGCCACCGTGATCAGCTACCGCAGCCGTTCGGCCTTGCGCGATGCCGGGCGGGCACTGGGTTTTCCGCCCGATGTCATCGCTGCACTCTCCGGCAAGCTGGCCTGGTGGGACAAGTCGGAGACATGGCCGGAGCGCATGGCGTCGGTCGGCCTCGATCCCGAAAGCCCGCGCGTCAGGAAGTGGCTGTGGCTGGCGCGGCAGTTGAAGGGCTTCCCGCGCCATCTCTCGCAGCATGTCGGCGGCTTCGTCATTTCGCGCGGCCGGCTCGACCGCCTGGTGCCGATCGAGAATGCGCGCATGGCCGAGCGCAGCATTATCCAGTGGGACAAGGACGACATCGAGGCACTGGGACTGATGAAGGTGGACGTGCTGGCGCTGGGCATGCTCTCGGCGATTAGACGAGCGCTGGACTGGGTGTCGAAGCAGCGCGGCGCGCCTTTCCGCATGCAGGACATTCCCGCCGAAGATCCTGCGGTGTACGACATGCTCTGCCGTGCCGACGCCATCGGTGTCTTCCAGGTCGAGTCGCGCGCCCAGATGGCCATGCTGCCGCGTCTGCGACCACGCAAGTTTTATGACTTGGTAATCGAGGTGGCCATCGTCCGGCCGGGGCCGATCCAGGGCGACATGGTGCATCCCTATCTCAAGCGTCGGGCGGGGAAAGAAAAGGTCGACTATCCATCCAAGGCAGTGGAGGCGGTGCTGGAGCGCACGTTCGGCGTGCCGATCTTCCAGGAACAGGCGATGCAGCTCGCCGTCGTCGCCGCCGGCTTCACGCCCGGCGAGGCCGACCAGCTGCGCCGGGCCATGGCGGCCTGGCAACGCAAGGGCGGTCTCGAGCCGTTCCGCGACAAGTTCATCGGCGGCATGCTGGCCAACGGCTATGCGCCGGAATTCGCCGAGAGACTCTACCGGCAGATCGAAGGTTTCGGCGAGTATGGCTTCCCGGAATCGCATGCCACCAGTTTTGCGCTGCTGGCCTATGTCTCGGCCTGGCTCAAGTGCCACGAGCCGGGGGCGTTTCTGGCTGGTTTGCTCAACAGCCAGCCGATGGGCTTCTACTCGGCCTCGCAGCTGATCCAGGATGCCCGCCGTCACGGCATCGAGGTATTGTCGCCGGACGTGGCGGCGAGCGAGTGGGAGACGACGCTGGCGGGCGCTGCGGTACGTTTGGGCCTGCATCTCATCAAGGGGCTGGGGCAGGCCGCAGGCGAGCGTATCGCCGCAGTGCGTGGGCAATGTGTCGATGTCACCGGCCTCGCCCGGCGGGCCGCGCTGGATCGCGGTGATCTCGAAGCGCTGGCGGCGGCAGGGGCGCTGAAGTCGCTGGCCGGCCACCGCTTCGCCGCCGCCTGGGAAGCGGCTGCGGTGTCGATTCAGCGTGATCTGCTGGATGCGATGCCGGTGACGGAAGCGCCAGTCCTCTTGCCGACGCCGACCGAAGGCGCCGAGCTGGTGGCCGATTACGCCAGCCTCGGCCTGACGCTCGGCCGCCATCCGCTGGCGCTGCTGAGAGGCCGCCTCGATCGGCGTTACGCCACGGCCGACTTTCTGCGGAGCATGCCGGACAATGCCCCGGCCCGCTGCGTCGGTCTCGTCACCTGCCGCCAGCGACCGGGCACGGCGAACGGCGTGATCTTCCTCACGCTCGAAGACGAAACGGGCCTGGCCAATGTCATCGTGCATCCGAAGCTGGCCGAACGCCAGCGCGAAGAACTGCTGGGAGCGCGGCTCTTGGGGGTTCTCGGGGTGCTGCAGCGGCAGGGGGAAGTGGTACATCTGCTGGCGAAGCGTCTGGTCGACCACAGCCGCTTGTTCGGTCGGCTTGTCATTTACAGTAGGGATTTCTGCTAGAAAAAGCAGGATTTGACATGCCTGATCCGGAGAAACCGGAAAGGAGCGGGAAGACTATACTTAGCCAGCCAAGTTTACGTGCAACTACTGTCGATGTTCGAAATTGTCTCCACGCTGGATCTGAAGATCGGCATGTTCGTCGCCGACCTGGATCGTCCCTGGCTGGATTCGCCCTTCCTGATCCAGGGCTTCCTCATCGAGGAGAACGAACAACTGGCGCAACTGCGCCAACTATGCCGCTTCGTCACCGTGGACAGGGCGCGTTCCACCGGCGCCGAATATCGGGTGGACACCACCGCTTTCGTGCCGGAAAAGCGTTTGCCGATGACGCCGGCACAGCCGGTGATCCATTACCAGAGCAGGAAGAAGCTGGCCCTGCCGCCGCTGGTGATCATCGGGGAACGCGAGGTTGCCGGGCGCAAGTTCGCTGCCATTCGCTATGACGACGACGTCCGTGTCGAGGAGGAACTGCCCGCCGCCAAGGTCTCCTATCAGAACACCCAGGTTCTGCTTCAGGATATCGGCGACCAGGTATCGGCCGGCAAGATGCCCGACATCGAGCATGTCGACCGCACGGTCAATGGCATGGTCGAATGCGTGGTGCGCAATCCCGATGCGCTGTTGTGGCTGTCGAAGCTGAAGCGCACCGACAACGAAACCTACGATCACGCCCTGAGCGTTTCCATTCATCTGATGGCCTTCGGCCGCCACTTGGGATTGCCGCCCGACGAGCTGCATGCGCTCGGCATGGGCGGCCTGCTCAAGGACATCGGTTTCATCCGCCTGCCGGCGGAACTGGTGCACAAGATGGGTGGCCTGACGCCCACCGAACGCGACAGCATGCGCCAGCATGTCAATATCGGCTGCGAAATGCTGGCCGAGGAATTCTCGGTCTCGGCCATCGCCCGCGACATCATCGTCAAGCACCACGAGCGCATCGACGGCAGCGGCTATCCCGGTCGCCTGCGGGGCCAGGACATCGGCCTCTATGCCGAAATGGCCGGTGTGGTCGACAGCTACTGCGCGATGCTCTATCCGCGGGCCTTCCGTCCCGCGCGCAATGGCCAGTGGGTGATCGAGGAAGTCAATTCCATGCGCGACAAGCGCTTCACCGGCTCGGTGGTCGATGAATTCGTCCAGTTCGTCGGTCTGTACCCGGTTGGCACCCTGGTCGAACTCAACAGCGGCGAGGTTGGCGTGGTATACGAACAGAACCGCGTGCGCCGGCTCAAACCCCGCATCATGTTACTGCTGGGACCCGACAAGACGCGCAATACCTCACCCGGCATCCTCAACCTGCTCAATGATCCGCTGGTGCGGGAAGGGCTGCCGTATCAGATCGTTCGCATTCTGCCGACCGGATCTTTCGGGCTGGATCCCAAGGAGTTCTATCTTTGATCGCCGACCCGGGCCGCGGCGAAATGACCTCACTGCTGGCCGCTTTGGCGGCGGCGGATGCGATTGCCGACATGCTCCGCTTCTACGGGCTCGATGCGCGATCGCGGTCGGCACTGCGGGCCTGTTTTCGACATGATGACGATGGCGTGGCGCGCCGGCACCGGAGCGAGGTGCTGGCAGAAGCGCTGGCCGAATCCGATCCGGACGGCACGGCGGACACCCAGGCGCTGGGGCAATTTCTGGAGGTGTTCGCAGCCCTGCCGGAAGAGGACTTCGCGGCCGACTGGCTGGAACGCGTGGCAGCGGCATGGCGCCACCTTAGGCAGGCTGGCTGTGCCGCCGATCTCCCGTTGCGCGCGGCAAGGGCAATGGTCGCACTCGGCAGCCGGCAGTTGCTCGGCAACCGCTCGTCGCTGTCGGCGCTGGAAGTCGAAATTGTTACCGCGTTGTCGGCAGCCGGCATGTGCGTCGCCGAATATCTCGCCCGCGACGCCAAGCGCGGCATGCTGGCCACGGCGATCGACGACATCGCCGACGAGGGCCACGGTCAGGCGCTCGGCATCCGGCTCACTGCCGCGCTGGCGCACAGGGAGGCGCCGACCGTCGGCCTGCTGGCGCTGCGCCTGCGATTGGGATCGGGCACGCTGACGCTGGACCTGGCGCAGCGCGATGCCCTCCTCGATGCCGCCATCGAGCGTCTGCGCGGCCTGCTGCGGGAATGCGATGTCCTGGTGCGCACGGAACTGCATGGCTGCGCCATCATTCTGCCGAACCTGCACACGCCGGCACAGGTACAACTGGCTGCCAACAAGGTGGTACAGGCCCTCGAGCAACCCTTGCCGTTGCGCGGCTCCGTCGCGCGGGCCGTGTTCGCGCTGGGTGTCGTCTGGTCCCCGGCCCACGGCAACAAGGCCGAGGAACTGATCCGGTGTGTCGATCTCGCCGTCGAGGCTGCGCTGCGCGATGAAAAGTCGGTCGTCCTGTTCGACGATCAACTGCTGGTCACGGCGCGACAGGAGGCGCTGATCGAGAAGGAGTTCATGTCCGCGCTGGAAAACGGGCAGCTGGCAATCCATATCCAGCCGCAGGTCGATCTGGCCAGCGGCCGCTGCGTCGGCGGCGAACTGCTGATGCGCTGGACCACCAGCCAGGGGTTCAAGGTGCCGCCCTGGCAGATTCCCGATGTGGCGCAGCGGCTCGGTGCGGCACCGCAGTTGACACGCTGGCTGGTGTTCGGTGCCTGCCGCATATTGGCCGAGCTGACCAGGGCCGGCGTCGACATCGGTTTGAGCGTCAACCTGATGGCGCGCGATCTGATGGATCCGGAGTTGCCGCTGTTGGTGGAACAGGCCATCAAGTTCTGGCGCGTGCCGCCGTCGAGGCTGACCTTCGAGCTGATCGAAAGTGCCGTGCTGGGCGACCCGACGGTGGGTGCGGGGGTGATGAACCGACTGATCGATCTCGGCGTGTCGACCTCGATCGACGATTTCGGCATCGGTTATTCCTCGATCCTTTATCTGCGTCAGCTGCCGCTGCATGAACTGAAGATCGATCGCGTCTTCGTCGACGCCATGTCTCGGTCGAAGGAAGACCGGGAGATCGTCGATGCCCTGATCAGGTTGTCGCACGGCCTGGATCTTCACGTCGTCGCCGAGGGCATCGAGGACGAGCAGACCATGAACCTTCTACGCGACATGGGCAGCGACCGCGGCCAGGGTTACTGGATCAGCAAGGCCATGCCGGCAGCGGACATGCCGGCCTGGGTTGCGGACTGGAACGCAAGGGCCTCCGCCAACCCGACGTTTCAGGCGTCGCTGTTCAACTCGTAGGTCGCGCCGGCATCCAGGCCGAGAACATTGGCCAGATAAGGCAACACTTCGGCCAGCGTGTTGGCCAGCGTCCATGGCGGATTGACGACGAAGACGCCGCTGCCATGCATGCCGAAGCCGTCCGCGGCCGGCCCCTGCACGGTCAGGCTGGCATTGAGCCACTTCACCGGCAACTTCTTCAGTTTCTCCGGCAGTTGCCGCGCATCGCCTCGCGGCAGCTGCGGGTGCCAGACTGCGAAGGTACCGGTGGCGAAGCGATCCAGACCCTCCTTCAGCGTGGCGAGCGTGCGCAGGTAGTCGCGCTTGTCCTCATAGGCGGGGTCGATCAAGACCAGACCACGCCGGGGCGGCGGCGGCAGCACCGACTTTATTTCCTGGAAACCGTCGGCCTGGTGGATCGCCACGCGGCTGCCGGCCTTGGCGAAAGTCTTTTCCAGCAGGCGGTGGTCGGTGCTGTGCAGTTCGAACAGGCGCAGGCGATCGTCCTGACGCATGACCTCGAATGCCAACCAGGGCGAGCCGGGATAGTGGCGCAACCGGCCGTCGGAGTTCATGCCGCGCACCATGCCGACGTAATCGGCGAGTGCCGGCGGCAGGTCGGTGCGTTGCCAGAGGCGGCCGATGCCGGTCTCGAACTCCGCATTCTTCGTCGCCTGTTCCGAATCCAGCAGGTAGCGGCCGGCGCCGGCATGCGTATCGACGTACCAGTAGGGCTTGTCCTTCAGGTTCAGGTAGCGCAGCAACTGGATGAGGATGCAATGCTTGAGCACGTCGGCGTGGTTGCCGGCATGGAAGGCGTGGCGATAGCTGAGCATGGGTGGACTTTGGAAGCGGGCGGTAGAATCGCCGACCATGAATGATACGCAGGGTATACGGGTTTCGAAGCTCATGGCCGAGCGCGGCCTTTGCTCGCGTCGCGAGGCCGACGCTTATATCGAGCGCGGCCTGGTGTTCGTCAACGGCGAGCGGGTGACTCAGTTGGGCACGCGCGCGGCAGCCGATGCAGTTATCGCCCTTGGCGGCGAAGCGCGCGCGCAGCAGGCGCGGCAGGTGACGATCTTGCTGCACAAGCCGGTCGGCTATGTGTCCGGACAGGCGGAGGATGGCTATCAGCCGGCGGTGACGCTGATTTCCGCCCGCAGCCAGCATGCGGACGAGAAGTCACCACGCTTCCAGCCCGCGCATCTCAGGGGGCTGGCTCCTGCCGGGCGGCTGGACATCGACTCCACGGGCTTGCTGGTGCTGACACAGGACGGCCGCGTCGCCCGCCAGTTGATCGGTGAGAATTCCGGTGTCGAGAAGGAATACCTGGTGCGCGTCGAAGGCAATCTCGACGCGCGTGGGTTGGCGCTGCTCAATCATGGCCTCTCACTGGACGGCAAGGCCTTGCGGTCGGCCCGGGTCGAGTGGGCCAACGAGGACCAGTTGCGCTTCATCCTGAAGGAAGGGAAGAAACGGCAGATCCGTCGGATGTGCGAACTGGTCGGATTGCGGGTGACAGGCCTGAAGCGGGTGCGCATCGGCCGCGTGCGTCTGGGCAATCTGCCGCTGGGGCAGTGGCGTTATCTGGGCGAGGGGGAACGCTTCTAGTAGAATGCCTCGCGGCGACCTGTGGTTCGCCTTTTTTCATGAAAGCCGAGCATGTTCGATAGCGTTCGCAGCAACAAGAGGACCGTCCAGGTCGTTCTCGCCCTCATCATCCTGCCCTTCGCGTTCTGGGGCGTCGAATCCTACATCCGCAATGTCGGCAGCGACAAAGATGTCGCCAGCGTCGGCAACAGCAAGATCTCGCTGGCCGAATTCCAGCAGTCGCTGCGCGAGCAGCAGGACAGGCTGAGGCCCGCCTTGGGTGGCAGGGATCCGGCAATGCTCGACAGCCCGGAAATGCGCCGCGCGGTACTGGACAACCTGATACAACGGCGCCTGCTCGGCCTGTACGCGGGCAAGGCTCATCTGGCCGTCGGCGACCAGCAACTGGCGAGCTACATCGCCGCCGTGCCGGCGTTGCAGGTGGATGGCAAGTTTTCACCCCAGCGCTATGAGTCGCTGATCGCCGCCCAAGGCATGAGCAAGACGATGTTCGAAGCCAATGTGCGACAGGACCTGATGATCCAGCAGGCGCTGGTGGCGGTCGGTGACGCCTCGCTGGCCGGCAACGCCAGTTCCTCGCGCTGGCTGGGCACGCAGATGGAAGAACGGGAGATCAGCGAGGCAGCGCTGCGACCCGAGCGCTATCTCGGCCAGGTCAAGGTGAGCGCGGATACGATCAAGGCCTATTACGAAGCCAATCTGAAGCGTTTCGAACTGCCCGAGCAGTTGCGTGCCGAGTACCTCGTGCTCAGCCGTGACCAGTTGGCGGCGCAAACGACCGTCAGCGACGAAGACGTCAAGGCCTGGTACCAGTCGCATGCCGATCGCTACAAACAGGCTGAGGAGCGGCGGGCGAGCCACGTCCTGATTGCACTGGCAAAGAATGCATCGGCCGACCAGGCGAAAGCCGCCGAGGCGAAGGCGGCCGAGGTCCTGGCACAGGCGAAGAAGGCCCCGGCCGATTTCGCCAGGCTGGCGAAACAGTATTCGCAGGATCCCGGTTCGGCGGAGAAGGGCGGCGATCTCGACTGGTTCGGTCGCGGTGCGATGGTCAAACCGTTCGAGGAGGCGGTGTTTGCACTGAAGGACGGGCAGGTTTCGGATGTCGTGCGTTCCGATTTCGGCCTGCATGTCATCAAACTGACCGGCATCCGGGCAGAGCGCAACCGTCCGCTGGACGAAGTGAAGGGCGAAATTGTGGCCGAACTCAAGGCCCAGACCGCGGCAAAGAAATACGCCGAACTCGCCGAAGGATTCAGCAACACGGTCTACGAACAGGCGGACAGCCTGAAGCCGGCCATCGAGAAGTTCAAGCTGGCTGCTCAACAAAGCGACTGGCTGGTCAAGGGTGGCGCCGGTGCCGGCCCCTTCGCCAATGCCAAGCTGGTTGCCGCGCTGTTTGCCGATGATGCGATCAAGAACAAGCGCAATACGGAGGCCATCGAGATCGCGCCGAATGTGCTGGTCGCCGCGCGCGTCCTGGAGCACAAGCCGGCCGCCCAGCAGCCGCTGGCGACGGTTGCGCCGACCATCGAGAAGTTCCTCGCCAGCCAGGAGGCCGTCAAGCTGGCCGTCAAGGACGGCGAGGAGAAAGTAGCCCGGCTGAACAAGGGCGAGAAGGCCGACATCGCCTGGGGCGCACCGCGTACCGTGACGCGGGCGGTGGCGCCCAACCTGCCGCCGGACGTCGTGCGCGCGGTATTCCAGGCTGATGCGGCCAGGTTGCCGGCTTACGCCGGTGTTGCCGGGCCCGGTGGCTACGCTCTGGTCCGCGTTTCCAGGGTGAAGCCGTTCGTCGCCGGTGCGGAGGAAACGCCGCAGGTCAAGGCGTTGCGTGCCCAGTATGCGCGCCTGGTGGCCGAAGAGGAATTGCTCGGCTGGATTGCCGCCCTGACGGACAAGTACCCGGTCGCGATCGACCGCGCGGTGCTGGAACGCAAGGAAAAGTAGCCTCGCCCCTGCGGCGAGGCTGCCTTGCTATGCTGGCAACGGATCGGCGTTGCCCAGGGCGGTGGTGTTGAGGCCGCCATCCACGTACATGATCTCGCCGGTGATGCCGCTCGCCAGGTCTGAGAGCAGGAACGCTGCGGCGTTGCCGACTTCCTCGATAGTCACGTTGCGGCGCAGTGGCGCGTGGTGCGCGTTGTAGGCGAGCAGTTTGCCGAAGTTGCCGATGCCGGATGCTGCCAGGGTCTTGATCGGACCGGCCGAGATGGCGTTGGCGCGGATGCCCTGCGGTCCCAGACAAAAGGCCAGATAGCGGGTCGCGGCTTCCAGGCTGGCCTTGGCCAGGCCCATGGTGTTGTAGTTGGGCAGCGTGCGCTCGGCGCCGAGGTAGGAAAGGGCCAGCAGCGCCGGATTGTTGCCCTTGAGCAGCAATGGCCGGGCGGCCTTGGCCAGCGCCGGATAGCTGTAGGACGAGATGTCATGGGCGATGCGGAAGCCCTCACGCGACATGCCGTCGAGAAAATCGCCCTCGATGGCATCGCCCGGTGCAAAGGCGATGGAGTGCACCAGACCGTCGAGGCCATCCCAGCCCTTGCCGAGTTCGGCGAAGAGATCGTTGATCTGGTCGTCATCCGCGACATCGCACGGGAAGATCAGATGGCTGCCCAGTTCGTCGGCGAACTTGGCGAGCCGATCCTTGAAGCGCTCATTCTGGTAGGTGAAGGCGAGCCGCGCGCCTTCGCGCTGGCAGGCCTTGGCGATGCCGTAGGCGATGGAACGGTTGGAAAGCAATCCGGTGATGAGGATGCGCTTGCCTGCTAGAAAGCCCATCTTTTTCCCCTGGTAGTTGGACGGCGCGAATTATAACGGATGCAATACACTAAGCCATTATGCGGACATTGCTCATTGTCATCATACTGACACCTTGGCTGGGCGCTTGCGGCACGGCATGGAACGACCCCTACCCGAGCGCCGACCGCAGCCGCAACATTCTCTACACCGCCTTCACCGACCGGCCCAAGCATCTCGATCCGGTGCAGTCCTACAGCGAGGACGAGATCACCTTCACCGCCCAGATCTACGAGCCGCCGCTCCAGTACCACTACCTGAAGCGCCCCTACGAAGTGATTCCGTCCACCGCTATCGAAGTGCCGAAGCCGCGCTACCTCGATGCCCAGGGGCGCGTGCTGCCGGCGGATGCGGAGCCCGCGCGCATCGCCTTTTCGGAGTACGTGATCCGCATCCGGCCGGGCATTCGTTACCAGCCCCATCCGGCTTTCGCCGAGCAGGCGGCCAATCTGTCGCCCATTGACACACTGGCCGACTTCCCCAACCGCGGCACACGTGAATTGACTGCCGACGACTACGTCTATGCCATCAAGCGGCTGGCGCATCCGCGCCTGCATTCGCCGATCCTGGGCCTGATGAGCGAATACATCGTCGGCCTCGACGAGCTGGCCATGAACCTGCAAAAGTCAGCCGTGGCGGCACGCCGCGACGAATGGCTGGACCTCCGGCAGTCTCCGTTGGCCGGCGTCGAGGCCGTCGATCGTTACAGCTATCGCATCCGCGTCAAGGGCAAGTATCCCCAGTTCGTCTATTGGCTGACCATGCCGTTCTTCGCGCCCATGCCCTGGGAGGCGGACCGCTTCCACAGCCAGCCCGGCATGGCGGAGAAGAATCTGACGCTCGACTGGTACCCGATCGGCACCGGCCCCTACATGCTGACGGAGAACAATCCCAATGCCCGTATGGTGCTGGAGCGCAACCCCAACTTCCACGGCCAGGCCTACCCCTGCGAGGGCGAGGCCGGTGATCGTGAAGCGGGGCTGCTGGCCGACTGCGGCAAGCCGCTGCCCTTCATCGACAAGGTGGTCTTCACGCGCGAGAAGGAGCAGATTCCCTACTGGAACAAGTTCCTGCAGGGTTATTACGATGCCTCCGGCATCGCGTCCGACTCGTTCGATCAAGCCGTGCAGGTAGGCAGCGGCGGCGAGACAACGCTAACCGAGAGCATGCGCGAACAGGGCATCCGCCTATCGACATCGGTATCCACTTCGACCTTCTACATGGGCTTCAACATGCTCGATCCGGTGGTGGGCGGGCGCAGTGGAGAAGACGGGGACCGTGCGTGCAAACTCAGGCAGGCCATCGGCATCGCCATCGATCAGGAGGAGTTCATCTCCATCTTCCAGAACGGACGCGGCCTGCCGGCCCAGGGGCCGATTCCGCCGGGAATTTTTGGCTATCGCGAGGGCGAGGCGGGCGTCAATCCGGCGATGTACGACTGGGTGGATGGCAAGCCGCACCGCAAGACCATCGAGGTCGCGAAACAGTTGCTGGCCGAGGCTGGCTATCCGAATGGCCGCGACGAGAAGACCGGCGAGCCGCTGGTGATCAATCTCGACACCACGACCGGCGGTGTTGGCGGCAAGTCGCGTATCGACTGGCTCAACAAGCAGTTCCAGAAGATCGACGTCCAGTTGGTGGTGCGCAACACCGACTACAACCGCTTCCAGGAGAAATTGCTGAAGGGCGCGGCGCAGTTGTTCTACTTCGGCTGGAATGCCGATTATCCCGATCCGGAAAACTTTTTCTTCCTACTCTACGGGCCACAGAGCAAGGTAAAGCATCAGGGCGAGAACGCCGCCAACTATGCCAACCCGGAATACGACCGCCTGTTCGAGCGCATGCGGGCGATGGACAACGGCCCCGAGCGACAGGCGATCATCGATCGCATGCTGACCATTCTCCGGCACGACAGCCCATGGATCTGGGGCTTCCATCCCAAGGACTACACGCTGCGCCACGCCTGGCTGACCAACCGCAAGCCGAGCAAGGTTGGCAACAACACGCTCAAGTATCAGCGCATCGACGCCGGCCTGCGCGCACGGTTGCGTCAGGAATGGAATCGCCCTGTCGTCTGGCCGCTGCTGATGCTTGCGATTCTTGGCGGCGCGGTCATACTGCCGGCATTCGTCGGCTACCGTCGCCGGGAGCGGGCAACGGCCCGGCGGCAATGACGACTTACGGAAATCCGGATATGGACCTCGCCTACCCTCTCGATGACGACGAACTCCAGGAACTCGAAGACTTCCTGAATTCCGACGCCCTGGGCGAGGAAGGCATGGACATCGCCATGCTCGACGGTTTCCTCACCGCGCTGGCGGTCGGCCCCAACACCCTGCCGCCGAGCCGATGGCTGCCGGTCATCTGGGACCGTGAGGACATGGTCTGGGAATCGAAGCAGCAGGCCGAGCGGATCATGTCGCTGGTTTTTCGCCACGCCAATGCCATCCTGTTTTATCTGCGCGACGATCCCGACACCTTCGAGCCGATCTTGTACGAGCGAGAACACGAAGGCAAGGTTGTTCCCATCATCGACGAATGGTGCACCGGCTTCGTGCGCGGCATCGCTCTGGACGAAGAAGCGTGGCGGCCGCTGATGGATGCGGAGGAGGGCGACGACATGCTCTATCCGATCCTGCTCTACGGCACCGAAGCCGGTTTGGAGGAGCTCCGCAACCATCCGGAACTCGCAGCCCGTCACGAGGAACTCGCCGCCTCGCTGGGCGACTGCGTCATGGCCATCCACAATTGGTGGCTACCGACCCGCAAGGAAAAATCGACCGTTCGGCGTGACGAGGCCAAGGTGGGCCGGAACGATCTATGCCCCTGTGGCAGCGGCAAGAAGTTCAAGAAGTGCTGCGGTTCGCCGGAAAAGCTGCACTAGTCCGGCTTTCGCGCTGTCATGGCGCGTCGGGCGGTGGCGTAGAATGGGCCGCAGTGAAATCCGTCGCAACCCGAACACAAACAAAAAAGCCGTGGCGAGCCACGGCTGTTTGTATCACTTGGTGCCCAGGAAGGGACTCGAACCCCCACGGAGTTACCCGCTAGTACCTGAAACTAGTGCGTCTACCAATTCCGCCACCTGGGCAGGCGACAAGAGGCGCGCATTCTAAAGGAAAAACATCAATTGTCAAACGAGCGCAGTCAGCCCGCCAAGCGCGGAAAGCTTTCCAAAATTCGCCGTGCCGATCCCATGCTGGAGCGGGAACTGGCGAAGTACGACTATCCGCTGCCCAGCCGCGAATACATCCTGCAAATCCTTGCCGACCAGGGCGTGCCGGTGACCTTCGAGCGGCTCTGCGGCCTGCTCGACGTGCAGCCGCAAGAACACCAGGATTTCACCCGCCGCCTGGGCGCCATGGCGCGCGATGCCCAGTTGCTGCAGAACCGGCGCGGCGACTGGCTGATTCCGGACAAGGCCGATCTGATCCGCGGCCGTGTCGAAGGGCATCCGGACGGCTTCGGTTTCCTCGTGCCGGAAGATGGCGGTGCCGACCTGTTTCTGCCCGAGAAGGAAATGGACAAGGTGCTGCACGGCGACCGGGCCATTGCCCGCGTGGTCGGCATCGACCGCAAGGGCCGGCCGGAAGGCAAGATCGTCGAGGTCACCGAACGCGCCAACACCAGGGTGGTGGGCCGGGTGCACGAAGAACACGGCGTCTGGTACGTGGTGGCGGAGAACCGTCGCATCAGTCAGGACATCCTGCTGGCGCCGGCCGAGAAGAAGAGCCTCAAGCCCAAGTCTGGCCAGGTCGTGGTGGTGGAGCTCATCGAGCAGCCGAGCAAGCAGTCGCAGCCGATCGGCCGCGTTGTCGAGATCCTGGGCAACTATGCCGACCCCGGCATGGAAATCGAGATCGCGCTACGCAAGCACGATCTGCCCTTCGAGTTCTCGAAAGAGGTGCTGGGGGAAACGAAGAAGCTGCCCGACGAGGTGCGCAAGTCGGACTGGAAGGGCCGCGAGGACCTGACGCAGTTGCCGCTGGTGACCATCGACGGCGAGACGGCGAGGGATTTCGACGATGCCGTCTACTGCGAACGCCAGGGCAAGGGCTACCGGCTGATCGTCGCCATCGCCGACGTCTCGCACTATGTGCAGCCCGGCGGCGCGCTGGACCGCGATGCCTATGACCGCGGCAACTCGGTGTATTTCCCGCGCCGCGTGATTCCCATGCTGCCGGAGAAGCTCTCCAACGGTCTGTGCTCCCTGAATCCGAAGGTCGAGCGCCTGTGCATGGTCTGCGACATGCAACTCTCCGGCGCCGGCGAGATCAGGCGTTACCGCTTCTATCCGGCGGTGATGTGGTCGCACGCCCGGCTGACCTATACGGAAGTGGCGGCGGCGCTTTACGATCGGGATGCCGCCACGATCAAGGCGCTCGGCCCGCTGCTGCCGCACCTGGAAAACCTCGATGCCCTGTTCCGGGTGCTCGTCAAGGCGCGGCAGAATCGCGGCGCCATCGATTTCGAGACGGTCGAGACGCGCATGGTGTTCGACGACCACGGCAAGATCGAGCGCATCGAACCCTACGAGCGTAACGATGCGCATCGGCTGATCGAGGAGTGCATGCTGGCGGCCAACGTCTGCGCCTCCGACTTCCTCAAGGAGCGCGGACATCCGGCGCTTTACCGCATCCACGAAGGGCCGACGCCGGAGAAGCTGCTCAAGTTACGCGACTTCCTCGGTACCTTCGGCCTGCAACTCGGCGGCGGCGACGAGCCGCACGCCAAGGACTACGCGAAGCTGATCGAGAAAATCCAGGGCCGGCCGGACAAGCAGCTGCTGCAAACCGTGATGCTGCGCTCGCTGCGCCAGGCCATCTACAGCCCCGACAACGTCGGCCACTTCGGGCTCGCCTACGAAAGCTACACCCACTTCACCTCGCCGATCCGCCGCTACCCAGACCTGCTGATCCATCGCGGCATAAAGTCAGCCCTGGCGGCACGCCGATATGAACCCGGCGACTGGTCCGACATCGGCCTGCACTGCTCCGCCACCGAACGCCGCGCCGACGAGGCCACGCGCGACGTCGAGTCCTGGCTCAAGTGCTACTACATGCAGGATCGCGTCGGTGAGGAGTTCGAAGGTTCGATTTCGGCCGTGGTGCCGTTCGGCATCTTCGTCGCCCTCGACAACGTCTTCGTCGAAGGGCTGGTGCACGTATCCGAACTCGGCCAGGACTATTTCCATTTCGACGACAAGGCGCACGCCATGGTCGGCGAGCGCACCGGCAAGCGCTACCGGCTATCGGATCGGGTACGCGTGCAACTGGCGCGGGTGGACATGGAGCAGAACAAGATCGACTTCAGGCTGGTGGTCGACACGACGACTGCCGAGGTGCCGGCAAGGAAGGCCAAGCGGCGCGGCTAGCCCAGCCATTTGGCGAGAATCGACGACAAGGCATTGACGTTGATCGGCTTGGCCAGATGATCATCCATTCCCGAGGCAAGGCAGCGTTGGCGATCCCCGTCAAACGCTCCCGCCGTCAGGGCGATGATGGGCAAGTGTGGCTGGCCGGCGGTCTGCTCCCACTGACGGATTCGCACCGTCGCCTGGAAACCGTCCATCACCGGCATCTGCACGTCCATCAGCACCAGGTCGGGCCGTCTGCCCCCTGTGATGACATCAACCGCCTGCAGCCCGTCCTCAACGGTCTCCGTCTCGATGCGCAACTTCCGCAGCAGCGCTTCCGCGACTCTCCGGTTGATCGGATTGTCTTCGACCACGAGTACGCGCTTCGCGATTCTCCCGGTGTTGGCGGCCTTCTGCCCGACCTCGCCGCCGCGCTCGAATTGTCGGCTCTCTTCGTCTTCCTGCAGAGCGTCGGCACGGATGCGGAACCAGAAACACGCTCCCTGCCCGGCCTCGCTCTCAACACCGACATCGCCCCCCATCAGCTTGGCGAGGCTGCGAACGATGGACAACCCCAGACCGGTGCCGCCGTATTCACGGGTAGTCGAACTGTCGGCCTGCGAGAATGGTTTGAACAGCAGGGATTGCTTGTCCGACGGGATGCCGATGCCGCTGTCCGTGACGGAAAATTCCAGCAGGGCCTTGGTGCCCTGGCGTTCGACTTCAGTAGCGTCCAGGCGCACAGATCCTTCCGCCGTGAATTTGACGGCGTTGCTGACCAGGTTGGCCAGCATTTGCCGCAGGCGGATTGAATCGCCCCAGTAGCGCTGTCCGGCCGGGCCGTGCCAGACGCTTTCGATCCTGAGGCCCTTGGATTGGGCCGAATGGGCGAACAGTTCGGTGGCCTCCTCGATGACTTGTCGCGGGTCGAGCGCGGTATGAGCCAGTTCGACCTTGCCGGCCTCGACCTTGGATAGATCCAGGATGTCGTTGAGCAGCGCCATGAGGCTTTGACCGGAGTTGAGCAGTGTTCGCGCGTAGTCGTGGCGGTCCTGCTCCGTGAGTCCCGGCATCAGCAGCAACTGCGCCATGCCGAGAATGCCGTTCATCGGCGTGCGGATTTCATGTGACATGGTGGCCAGGAACGCGCTCTTGGCCGAACTGGCGGCCTCGGCTGCTTCCTTGGCGCGCACCGCTTCTTCCTCGGCGCGTCGATGCCGGCGTTCCTGATCCTTGAACGATTCGTAATTCTCGAAAATGAAGAACAGGGCGACCAGGTAAATACAGGTCGTCAGGATATCCAGATCGGAATAGGCCGTCGCGAAGCGACCGGAAAGATGTACGGTGACGATGGCGAAAAGAATGCCGCCCAGCCATAGCCGGCCCGTTTGCCTGCCCTTGAGAAAGAAGCCCGATGCGGCAAGGAGAAAGAATAGTGACAGGCGCATCGTGTTGTGAGGCGCCAGAAGGTAGATGGCCATGAACAACAGGAACGAGAGGGTGAGCGCCAGGGTGCTGATCGTCTCGACATGCTGCTTGTGGCGACTGAGATAGAACAGCAGCGCAAAACTGAGTCCCGCAAACGCGAAGTCAATCATGCCCATCAGGGCGCTCGACTGCCAGCGGACAAAACCCATGACCGAGGCCACAAGACCGGCGAGCAGAAATACGCTGTGCAGGAAGCGGGTCTTGTAACCTATCTCCTGCTCTTCCGGCGTGCGCGTATTGACTCGAATCGGCGTATCGGTTGTCATTCTCGTAGTCGTCCTGAGACAGGCGAATGATATACCCCCAACCTCGCCATGCTGACCATCCTCCACCGCGACGAACACCTGATCGCCATCGACAAGCCGCCCGGCCTGCTCGTCCATCGCAGCGATATCGACCGCCATGAAACGCGCTTCGCCGTGCAACTGCTGCGCGACCAGATCGGCCGTCGCGTGCAACCCGTGCATCGTCTCGACAAGGGCACTTCCGGCGTGCTGCTGTTCGCTTTCGATGCCGAAACGACGCGCCAGCTCGGTGAACAGTTCGAGCGTAACGAGGTGATCAAGACCTACCTGGCGGTCGTGCGTGGCTGGCCGCCGGAAGCTGGCACCATTGCCCATCCGCTCACGCGGGAGCACGACGACTACGGCCGCGTGCTGAAGGAAGCCGACGCCCAGCCCGCCCGCACGGACTACCGGCGCCTGGCGACCGTCGAACTGCCGCATGCGGTCGACCGCTACCCCACGTCGCGTTACGCCCTGGTGGAACTGAGTCCGCACACCGGCCGGCGACACCAGCTGCGCCGTCACATGAAGCACCTCGCCCATCCCATCGTCGGCGACGCCACCCATGGCAAGGGCTGCCACAACCGGTTCTTCCAGCAACAGTTCGCCTGCCATCGGCTCCTGCTCGCCTGCGTCGAATTGCGCTTCCGGCACCCGCATTCGGGCGAGGACATGACGATCCGTGCGCCGCTCGGCGATCAGTTTGCGAATGTGGTCGGCCGGTTCGGCTGGTCGGCATGGCAGGACTCATCACCAATTCAAGATTAGCTATTACACTAAACATCATCTAGGAAATTTGCATGACCGACACCCGCCTGATCCACGGTTTTCACGCCGTTACCGCCAAGCTGCGCCACGCGCCCGAAGACGTGAAGGAGATCTACGTTGCCGAAGGCCGGCAGGATGGCCGGGCGCGGGATCTGGTGAAGGCGGCGGAAGGCGCCGGCGTGCGGGTGCTCGTGACAGATGCCGCCCGGCTCGATGGCATGGCTGGCGGGGCACGGCATCAGGGCGTGGTGGCGAAGGTGGCGGCGACGCAGAAGTTTCTGACGCTCGACGACATCATGGAGACGCTGACCGGGCCGGCTCTGCTGCTGGTGCTGGACGGTGTCACCGATCCGCACAACCTCGGTGCCTGCCTGCGCGTGGCCGATGCGGCGGGGGCGCATGCGGTGGTGGCGCCGAAGGATCGCGCCTGCGGCTTGAATGCGACGGCGATCAAGGTGGCAAGCGGCGCCGCCGACACGGTGCCCTACATCATGGTGACCAACCTGGCGCGCAGTCTGCGCGAATTGCAGGAGCTGGGTGTGTGGGTCGTGGGCGCGGCGGGCGAGGCGGAGAAGGATCTCTATGCGGTCGACCAGAAGGGGCCGCTGGCCTGGGTGCTGGGCGCGGAAGGGGCAGGATTGCGACGGCTGACGCGGGACACCTGCGACGAGCTGGCGCGCATTCCGATGTTCGGTAGCGTCGAGAGCCTTAACGTTTCGGTCGCCTCGGGCATCTGCCTGTTCGAAGCGCGACGGCAGCGCAGCTAGCCGCCTACCAGAGCTTCCACCAGGCGCTGCGGTCGCCGCGGTCGCCCTTGAGATAGTCGCTGTTCGGGAAGTTCTTCTTCATCACCCGCTCGGCATCGTCGCGCAGATCGTTCATGCCCAGGGCGTTGTAGGCCTTCACCAGGATGAACAGCGCCTCCTCGTTGGCCGGTGCGTAGGGGTAGGTCTTCATTGCCGCCTGGGCCCGGTTGACGGCCGCGACATAGGCGCCGCGCCGCATGTAGTACTCGGCGACGTGCACCTCGCTCGCAGCGAGGGCATTGACGAGGTAGTTCATGCGCTGGGTGGCATCGGCGGCGTACTTGCTTTCCGGGAAACGGGTGACGAGTTCCTTGAAGGAGTCGAAGGATTCCTTTGCCGCCTTGGGATCGCGCTCGGTCAGATCCTGCGAGGCGATGGCGCCTAGCAGGCCGAGATCCTCGTTGAAATTCACCAGCCCCTTGAGATAGTGGGCGTAGTCGACGCTGGGATGGTTCGGGTGCAGACGGATGAAGCGGTCGCAGGCGGCGATCGCCGAGGCGGGTTCCTGCTGCTTGTAGTAGGCGTAGGCGACTTCGAGCTGGGCCTGCTGCGCGTAACGTCCATAGGGATAGCGGGCTTCGAGCTTTTCGTAATACTTGATCGCCTTGTCGTAGGCGCCGTCGGTCATCGCTTCCTTCGCTTCGGAGTAAAGCTTGTTGGCGGACCAGCCGAGGGTTTCGTCCGACTCCTCGGGCAGCAGGCCGCAGCCGGCAAGGCCGAGCAGAAGAAGCGAGACGAGCAGAGCGGCTACACTACGCATGATGAACACCCGACTAACAGATGCGGGCGATTATAGCCCAGCCGCCGTGGCCATCCCGGCTGGATACGCCGGCCTGCGGCTCGATGCGGCGCTGGCCCGGATGTTCCCCGAACACTCGCGCAGCCGGCTCCAGTCCTGGATGAAGGAGGGCCGGGTGACCGTGGACGGTGCCGTCGCCGACGCCAAGCGCAAGGTACTCGGCGGCGAGCAAGTGCTGGTCGCGGCGGCGGCGCCGATTGCCGAGACGGCCGAAAAAGCCGAGGCGATCGACCTGACTGTCGTGTACGAGGACGAGCAGCTGCTGGTGATCGACAAGCCGGCCGGGCTGGTCGTGCATCCCGGCAGCGGCAACTGGTCGGGCACCATGATGAACGCATTGCTGCACCATGCGCCGCAGTTGGCCGGAGTGCCACGCGCCGGCATCGTGCACCGGCTCGACAAGGACACCAGCGGCCTGCTGGTGGTGGCGAAGACGCTGGCAGCACAAACGGACCTGGTGCGCCAGTTGCAGGCGCGGACGGTGAAACGACACTACCTGGCGCTGGTGCATGGCAGCGTCACGGGCAGCGGCTCGGTCGACGCGCCGATCGGCCGTCATCCAGTACAGCGGACGAAGATGGCGGTGGTCACGCGTGGCGGCGCGGGCCGCGAGGCGCGCACGCACTACGCCGTGCGCGAGCGATTCGCAGCCGCGACGATGGTCGAATGCCGGCTGGAAACCGGCCGCACCCACCAGATCCGGGTGCACATGGCCTCCATCGGCCATCCGCTGGTGGGTGATCCTGTGTATGGCAAGCGCAAGTCGGTCGACGTGCGACTCGATACGTTTGCACGCCAAGCCCTGCACGCCTGGCGGCTGGCGCTGGTGCATCCGGCGACCGGTGCCGAGGTGGCGTGGGAATCGCCGCTGCCGGAGGATTTCTCGGCGCTCCTTTCGGCGCTCCGTCATGACTGACTTTCTGATACCCGACTGGCCGGCGTCGGCACGCGTGCGGGCGCTGGTGACGACGCGGGCGCATGGCAATCTGGCCGACCACGTGGGCGATCAGGAGTCAGCCGTGGCGGCACGCCGAGCCATGCTGCGCCGGCACCTGCCGGACGAGCCGCTGTGGCTCAGACAGGTTCACGGCGTGCGCTGCGTGCGCGCCGAGGACATCGTTGTCGGCGTCGAGGCGGATGCCAGCGCGGCACGGACGCCGGGCCGAATCTGCGCAGTGCTGACTGCCGATTGCCTGCCGGTGCTGCTGTGCGACGAGGCCGGTAGTGTCGTCGCCGCCGCGCATGCCGGCTGGCGCGGGCTGGCGGCGGGGGTGATCGAGGCGACGGTGGCGGCCATGGCGGTGCCGGGCGAGCGGCTGCTGGCGTGGCTGGGCCCGGCCATCGGGCCGTCGGCATTCGAGGTCGGTAACGACGTGATGGCGGCGTTCACCTCGCACGATGCCGGCGCATCGGCTGCCTTTCTCGCCACACCGAACGGCAAATGGTGTTGCGATCTCTATGCCCTGGCGCGGCGGCGGTTGAACGCCGTGGGCATCAGCCGGATTTTCGGCGGCGGCCTGTGCACCTTCACCGACCGCGAACGCTTCTACTCCTATCGCCGCGACGGTACTACCGGCCGCATGGCCAGTCTCATCTGGACCGTATAATCGTCCGATGACTACCTTGACCTGGATTGTGGCATCGGCCGTCGCCGGCGGCGTATTGTCGGTGCTGGCGGCGGCGGTATTTGCCTTCAACGCCCGTGCTGCCTGGGTGCCGATTCTGGTCAGCTATGCCATCGGCGCGCTGCTCGGCGCCTCCTTCCTGGAGGTGCTGCCGGAAGCGATCATCGCCAGCGGGGACGCCACCACAACCTGCACCATCGTTCTGGCCGGCATCCTCGGCTTCTTTGTACTGGAAAAACTGGTGCTCTGGCGCCACTGTCACATCGAATCCTGCGAGGGCCACGAACCACAGTCAAATGGCCACGACCATGGCCGTAGCGGCCTGATGATCCTGGTCGGCGACACCTTCCACAACTTCGTCGACGGCGTGCTGATCGCCGCCGCCTTCATCGCGGATCCGCGCCTGGGCCTGGTCACGGCGCTGGCCATCGTTGCCCACGAGATTCCGCAGGAGGTGGGCGATTTCGTCATCCTGCTGCATTCCGGCTACTCGAAGGCGCGCGCACTTGCCTACAATCTGTTGTCCAGCCTGGCGACGCTGGTGGGCGGCCTGCTCGCCTGGTTCGCGCTTTCCTCCGCCCAGACCGCGGTGCCGGCCCTGCTGGCGCTGGCGGCAGCGAGCATGATCTATGTTGCCGTCGCCGACCTCATTCCCGGCTTGCACAAACGGCCTGAACTGCGCGCCACGCTCCATCAGGTGCTACTCATCGGCGCCGGCATCGCCTCCATCGCCATCACGCGCCACTTTGTCGAGAGCCTCGGCTTTTCTTGATTGCCGGCGTCGTATCGGCGTGCCGAGCAACCAGAGCAGCAGGGCCAGCGGCGCCAGTCCGTATAAGACAAATGTAAGGATTCCGGCGGTAACATTCGTTTCCGTCAGCGCCATCAGCAGGGTGACGTAAATCCAGGCAATCGCAATAATGTACGCGTACATGTCTGAATTATAAGGAACTCCGTGTTTCCGCGACTCTGATCGCCGCTTGACACGCGGAATGCTGCAACGCAGAATCGGTGCCATAACAAAGAAAAATCGGCGTTCGGCGCCGGAAAGGGCAGTGGATGTCGACAACACCGGATTTCTCGGCCGCGATGCAGATGTGGACGCAGGCCTGGCAGCCGCACAGCGATGCCGTGGCGGCGCTGCAGAACGAGTGGCGGCAACACCATGCCGAACTATGGCAGGCCATGCTGGGCCGCAAGCCGGGCGATCCCTCGCCGACAATCGCACCCGCCGAGCCGGGCGACCGCCGCTTCGATCATCCTGCCTGGGCCGAGAGTCCGGTCTTCGACTATCTGCGCCAGGCCTACAGGATCAATGCCGACTACATGAAGAAGGTGGCCGAGGCCGCGCCCGTCGCCGACGGTCAGGCCAAGGATCGTCTGCGCTTCGTCACCCGCCAGCTGGTCGATGCCATGGCGCCGTCGAATTTTGTCGCCACCAATCCCGAGTTCGTCCAGAAGGCGCTGGAAACGAAGGGCGAGAGCATCACACAGGGCATCCAAAACCTGATCGGCGATCTCGAGAAGGGTCGCATCTCGATGACCGACGATACCGCCTTCGAGGTCGGCCGCAATCTGGCCATCACGCCGGGTGCCGTGGTCTATGAAAACGAGGTCATGCAGCTGATCCAGTATTCGCCGCTGACCGACAAGGTGGCGAAGCGGCCCTTCGTCATGGTGCCGCCCTGCATCAACAAGTACTACATCCTCGATCTGCAACCGGAGAACTCCTACGTCCGCTACGCAGTGGAACAGGGCAACACCGTGTTCCTCGTTTCCTGGCGCAACGCCAAGCCGGAACAGGGCCATCTCGGTTGGGACGATTACGTCGAGCAGGGTGTGCTCACCGCTTTCCGCGTGGCGAAGGAAATCTGCAAGGTCGATCAGGTCAATGCGCTCGGCTTCTGTGTCGGCGGCACCATCATTTCATCGGCGCTGGCGGTGATGAAGGCGCGCGGCGACGACGATGTCGCCGCGCTGACGCTGCTGACTACATTGCTCGACTTTTCAGATCCCGGCGAGCTGGGCTGCTTCATCGACGAGACTTCAGTCGTCGCCCGCGAGAACACCATCGGCAAGGGTGGCCTGCTCACTGGCCGGGAGCTGTCGTCGGTGTTTTCGGCACTGCGCGCTAACGACCTGATCTGGCAATACGTCGTCGGCAACTATCTGAAGGGAGGCAAACCGCAGCCCTTCGATCTGCTCTACTGGAACTCCGACTCGACCAATCTGCCCGGCCCGTTCGCGGCCTGGTACCTGCGCAACATGTACCTGGAGAACAACCTGCGCGTGCCCGGCAAGCTGGCCATGTGCGGCGTCAAGGCCGATCTCGGCAAAGTCGACATGCCGGTGTTCATCCTCGCCACGCGCGAAGACCACATCGTGCCCTGGAAGACTTCCTACCTGGGCCGCAATCTGCTCGGCGGGAAAACGACCTTCGTGCTCGGCGCGTCCGGCCATATTGCCGGCGTCATCAACCCGGCGGCCAAGAACAAGCGCAGCCACTGGGTCAACGCCAGCGGCGCGGCGGACCCCGACGAATGGCTGGCTGGCGCAACCGAAGAGAAGGGCAGCTGGTGGCCGCGCTGGGCCGAATGGCTGAAGTCCTTTGCCGGCGGCGAGGTCGATGCCCGCGGTCGCCTGGGCAGCAAGGCCTATCCGCCCGGTGAGCCGGCGCCGGGCCGCTACGTCAAGGAAAAGGCATGAACACCCAACGGGTGGCGCTGGTCACGGGCGGCATGGGCGGCCTCGGCGAGGCCATCTGCATCAAGCTGGCGGCGCTCGGCGACAATGTGGTGGCCACCTACAGCCCGAGCAACACCAAGGCGGCGGAATGGCTGCGCAAGATGAACGACATGGGCTACGGCTTCAAGGCCTATCCCTGCGACGTCACCGATTTCGAGTCCTGCAAGGGTTGTGTTGACCTAGTGACAAGGGAAATCGGTCCGGTCGACGTGCTGGTGAACAACGCCGGCATCACGCGCGACATGACGTTCAAGAAAATGACCAAGGCCGACTGGGACGCGGTGATGCACACCAATCTCGATTCGGTGTTCAATATGACCAAGCAGGTCATGGACGGCATGGTCGGACGCGGCTGGGGACGGGTGATCAACATCGCCTCGGTGAATGCGCAGAAGGGCGCCTTCGGCCAGACCAACTATTCGGCGGCCAAGGCCGGCATGCACGGCTTCAGCAAGGCGCTGGCGCTGGAAGTGGCGAAGAAAGGCGTCACCGTCAATACCATCTCGCCCGGCTACATCGGCACCAAGATGGTCATGGCAATTCCACAGGAGGTACTCGAGTCGAAGATCCTGCCCCAGATTCCGCAGTCGCGGCTGGGCAAACCGGAAGAAGTGGCGGGCCTGGTGGCCTACCTCGCTTCCGAGGAGGCGGCGTTCGTCACCGGCGCCAACATTTCCATCAACGGCGGCCAGCACATGTATTGATGCCAACCGCCGAAATCAACCAGGAGAAGTGAAAATGACCCAACGTACAGCTTTCGTCACCGGCGCCATGGGCGGCCTCGGCACCGCTATTTGCCAGGCCTTCGCCAAGGACGGCTACAAGGTGGTGGCGGCCTACCATCCGCAGTTCGACAACAAGGACGAGTGGCTGAAGGAAATGGCCGCCGCCGGCTTCAAGGATTTCGTCTGCGTCGCCGGTGACGTCTCGTCGCTGGAAGATTGTCAGAAGATGGTCGCCGAAGCCGAGGCCAATGCCGGCCCGGTCGACATTCTCGTGAATAACGCCGGCATCACCCGCGACCGCATGTTCGCCAAGATGGAGAAGGACCAGTGGGATGCGGTCATCGCCACCAACCTGTCCAGCCTGTTCAACATGACTAAGCAGGTCTCCGCCAAGATGGCCGAGCGCGGCTGGGGCCGCATCATCAACATCTCGTCGGTGAACGGCGTCAAGGGCCAGGCCGGCCAGACCAACTACTCGGCCGCCAAGGCCGGTGTGATCGGCTTCACCAAGGCGCTGGCGCAGGAACTGGCCACCAAGGGCGTCACCGTCAACGCCATTGCTCCCGGCTACGTTGCCACCAAGATGGTCATGGCCATCCGCGAAGACGTGCTGAAGAGCATCATCGACACCATCCCGATGAAGCGCCTGGCCAAGCCCGAGGAAATGGGCGCACTATGCTCCTACCTCGCTTCCGATCTGGCCGGCTACATGACCGGCGCCACCATGAACATCAATGGCGGTCTGTATCTGCAATAAGCTTCCTTGATCTGGCTTAAGACGATGACCCCCGCTGCGGCGGGGGTTTCGTTTTATAATTGTTGCGCCGCCACAACCTTGTGGCCGGGGAGGGCAACATGGCCGAGCAGCTCAGACTGATCAAGAAGTACCCGAACCGCCGTCTCTACGACACGCGGACCAGCACCTACATCACCCTGGTGGACGTCAAGGAACTGGTACTCAAGCACGAGGAATTTCAGGTCGTCGATGCCAAGAGCGGCGAAGACCTCACCCGCAGCATCCTGTTGCAAATCATTCTCGAGGAAGAGGCTGCCGGCGTGCCGATGTTCTCCTCCGACGTGCTGGCGCAGATGATCCGCTTCTACGGCAACGCCATGCAGGGCATGATGGGCAAGTATCTGGAGAACAACGTCAAGGCCTTCACAGAGATGCAGAAGAAGCTCCAGGATCAGGCGCGGCATCTTTACGGCGACAACGCCGGCATGAACAAGGAACTCTGGACGCAGTTTCTCACCTTTCAGGGCCCGGCCATGCAGAGCATGATGGGCGCCTATGTCGAGCAGAGCGCCAAGATGTTCCAGCAGATGCAGGACAGCATGCAGGATCAGACGCGCAAGCTGTTTACCGGCTTCCAATTTCCGGGCTACTCCCAAGCTTCGGCTGAAAAGGCCGCGGACAAGAAGTAGTAGTGCGCCGCAAGAAGGCACCGACGGTCGGCTTCGTCTCGCTCGGCTGCCCCAAGGCGACGGTCGACGCCGAGAATATCCTGACCCGGCTGCGTGCCGAAGGATACGAGCTTTCCTCTTCCTATGACGGCGCCGACCTGGTGGTCGTCAATACCTGCGGCTTCATCGATGCCGCCGTCGACGAATCGCTGGAGGCCATCGGCGAGGCACTGGCCGAGAACGGCAAGGTGATCGTCACCGGCTGCCTGGGCGCCAAGGGCGACATCGTGCGCGCGGCGCATCCCAAGGTACTCGCCGTCACTGGCCCGCACGCGCTGCCTGAAGTGATGGCAGCAGTCCACGAACATCTGCCGCCGCTGCACGATCCCTTCGTCGATCTGGTGCCGCCACAGGGTGTCAAGCTCACCCCCGAGCACTACGCCTACCTGAAAATTTCCGAAGGCTGCAACCATCGTTGCAGCTTCTGCATCATCCCGTCGCTGCGCGGCGATCTGGTGTCGCGGCCCATCGGCGAGATCGTGCAGGAGGCCGAGAAGCTCGTACAGGCCGGTGTCAAGGAACTGCTGATCGTCTCGCAGGACACCAGCGCCTACGGCGTCGACGTCAAGTACCGCACCGGCTTCGTCGGCGGCCGGCCGGTCAAGAGCAAGCTCGTTGACCTCGCCCGCGAACTCGGCCAACTAGGCGTCTGGGTGCGTATGCACTATGTCTATCCCTATCCGAACGTCGACGATCTGCTGCCGCTGATGGTCGAAGGGAAGATCCTGCCTTACCTCGATGTGCCGTTCCAGCACGCCAGCCCGCGCATCCTCAAGCTCATGAAGCGGCCGGGCGACGTGGACCGGATTCTCGACCGCATCGCCGCCTGGCGCGGCGTGGTGCCAGGACTGACTATCAGGTCGACCTTCATCACCGGTTTTCCCGGCGAGACCGAGCAGGAGTTCGACGAATTGCTGCAATTTCTCGATGCGGCGGAACTCGATCGTGTCGGTGCTTTTGCCTACTCGCCGGTCGCTGGGGCCAGTGCCAACGAGTTGCCGGGCGCTTTGCCGGAGGAAGTGCGCGAGCAGCGGCGCATCCGGCTGATGGTGCACCAGGAGGACATCAGCACGCGGCGGCTGGAGGCACGCATCGGCAGGACCATCGAGGTGCTGGTGGACGACGTCGACGACGAAGGCGCCATTGCCCGCTCGAGCGGCGATGCGCCCGAGATCGACGGCGTGGTTTACGTCACCGACGGCCACGATCTGGAAATCGGCCAGTTCGCCACGGTTATGGTCACCGACTGCGACGTGCACGATCTGTTTGCGGAGCTGGCATGAAGGCGAAGGTCGGCCTCGCGCTCGGCAGCGGTTCGGCGCGCGGCTGGGCGCATATCGGCGTCATCCGTGCGCTGGAGGAGGCGGGCGTGCGGCCCGACGTGCTGTGCGGGTGTTCGATTGGCGCCCTGGTGGGCGCGGCTTATGCCGACAGCGACCTGGGTGACCTGGAGCAATGGGTATCCGGCCTGAAATGGCAGGACGTGGTCGGTCTCCTCGACGTCAGTTTTTCCGGTGGCCTGTTCAAGGGCGACAAGCTGTTCGCCTTCCTGGAGCGTCATTTCGTCGACAAGGACTTCTCGGCGCTACCGCTGCCGTTCGGCTGCGTCGCCACCGACCTTGCCAGTGGCCGCGAGGTCTGGCTGCACGACGGTTCGGTGGCCGCGGCGGTGCGCGCCTCGCTTGCCCTGCCGGGATTGTTTACGCCAGTCAGCCGCGATGGCCGACTGCTGGTCGATGGCGGTCTGGTCAACCCGGTGCCGGTATCCCTTTGCCGGGCGCTGGGCGCCGATATCGTCATTGCCGTCGACCTGGGCGCCGACATCGTCGGCAGCTCGCTCAAGCGTGACGAAGCGACGGAACGCCGCGGCCCGGGCTGGACCGCCAGGCTGTTGACTAATCTGGGGCTCAAGCGCGACAACGACCTGCCTTCGCTGGCAGGCGTGCTTGCCACCAGCCTCCAGATCATGCAGACACGCATCGCCAGGAGTCGACTCGCCGGCGAGCCGGCCGACGTGCTGATTTCGCCACGCCTCGCGCACCTGGGACTAATGGACTACCATCGGGCCGCCGATGCGATCCCCGAGGGCGCCGCTGCGGTCCAGCGCATGCTGCCGGCAATCGAATATGCGCTGAATCCATGACGATGCTGATCGACTCCCTGCGCGCCGCACTGGGCGTCACGCACGTTTTGACCGAGACGGTTGATACTGCGCCTTACCTGACGGACTGGCGCGGCCGCTACACGGGAACGGCGCTGGCGATAGTCAGGCCCCGCACGACGGCGGAAGTGGCCGAGGTGGTACGCCTGTGTGCGCAAGCGGGTGTTGCCATGGTGCCGCAGGGTGGCAATACCGGCCTTTGCGGCGGCGGCATTCCGTGCGGTGGCGAAGTGGTGGTAAGCCTGACGCGATTGAACCGCGTGCGTGCCATCGATGTGGCCAACAATACGATCACCGTCGAGGCCGGCTGCACGCTGGTGGCGGTGCAGGAGGCCGCCGCCTCGGCGGACCGGCTGTTTCCGCTTTCCCTCGCGGCGGAGGGCACGGCCACCATCGGTGGCAATCTCGCCACCAACGCCGGCGGCGTGCAGGTACTGCGCTATGGCAACGCTCGCGAACTGACGCTCGGCCTCGAAGTGGTGCTGCCGGATGGCCGGATATGGAACGGCCTGCGCGGCCTGCGCAAGGACAACACCGGCTACGACATGAAGCACCTGTTCATTGGCGCCGAGGGCACGCTCGGCCTGATCACGGCGGCGGTGCTGAAGCTTTACTCAAGGCCGCGCTGTACAGCGACCGCCTGGGCCGGCGTGAGCAAACCGGCCGCTGCCGTCGCGCTGCTGACGCGGCTGCGCGAGAGAATCGGTGGCCGGATAACCGCATTCGAACTGGTGAGCCGCCCGGCGCTGGACCTGGTACTCAGGCACATCCCGGACAGCCGCGATCCGCTGCCCGGGCAATCGCCGTGGCAGGTACTGATCGAACTTTCCGACACTATGGCATCGGATCTTGCCGGCGCACTCGGGGATCTCCTCGCCGATGCCGTCGCCGCCGGCGAGGCGAGCGATGCCGTCATTGCCCAGAGCGAGGCGCAGACGCAGGCGCTGTGGGCCCTGCGGGAGAACATCTCGGAAGCGCAAAGGATCGAAGGCATCTCCATCAAGCACGACATCTCGCTGCCGGTGTCGCGCATCGCCGAGTTCATCGCGCGCTCGGATGCCGCGCTGGCGGCTGCATTTCCAGGCGTCCGTATCGTCTGCTTCGGCCACGTCGGCGACGGCAACCTGCACTACAACCAGTCGAAGCCCGCGGCGCAGGACAACGCTGCATTCATCGGCCAGACCGCTGCCGTCAATCGCATCGTGCATGACCTGGTCGCCGAACTCGGCGGCTCCATCTCGGCCGAGCATGGCCTAGGCCAGCTCAAGCGTCAGGAGATCCTGCGTTACAAGAGCGAAACGGAAATGGACATGATGCGCGCCGTCAAGCAGGCGCTGGATCCGCGCGGCTTGATGAACCCAGGCAAGGTGCTTTGATGGGCCGCGAAAAAAATCGGCCCGAGCCTTTACAGGCCAGATTTCGATCCTTATAATGCGCGCTCTCTTGTGGGGGTATAGCTCAGCTGGGAGAGCGCTTGCATGGCATGCAAGAGGTCCGCGGTTCGATCCCGCGTACCTCCACCAAACGATAAGTCCCTATCGTCTAGAGGCCTAGGACAATACCCTTTCACGGTATGAACCGGGGTTCGAATCCCCGTGGGGACGCCAGGATTTTTTGGCAATGTGAAGTTGCCGGATACGAAGCCCCGCCAGATGTCAGTCTGCGCGGGGCTTTTCGTTTAGGATGCCCGCAATCCAACCCGCGAGTACCCGTTTCCCCTTGCAGCCTATGCGCGTCCTCTCCGTCATCCCGCCGATGACGCAACTCAACACGCCGTATCCGTCCACGGCCTACCTGACCGGCTTCCTGCGCTTGCAGGGCGTCGAGGCGGTGCAGGAAGACCTGGCGCTGGCGCTGGTGCTGAAGCTCTTTTCCCTCGACGGCCTGGGCACGCTGCGCGATGGCGTCGCCGCATTGCCGCGCAAGCGGCGTACCGCCACGACTGACTATTTCGAGCGCGAATTCAACCGTTATCTCACCACCGTCGATGCGGCCGTTGCCTTTCTGCAGGGGCGCGACCCCAGTCTCGCGCACCGCATCGCCGGCCGCAACTTTCTGCCGGAAGGGCCGCGCTTCGCCGCGCTCGACGTTTATGTGGACGCCGACGGCGGCGATCCGCTGGCCTGGGCTTTTGGCGCGCTCGGCAGTCAGGATCGTGCGCGCCACTTTGCCACGCTCTATCTCGACGACCTCGCCGACGTGCTGCGCGACGCGGCGGACGATCGCTTCGAGTTCGTCCGCTACGCCGAGTCGCTGGCGCAGAGCCAGCCTAGCTTCGAGCCGCTGGCGCAGGCGCTGGCCGCGCCGGAGAACCTCATCGACCGCACGCTGCATGATCTGACCATCGAGTCCATCACGCGCCATCGGCCGCGCGTGGTTGCTTTGTCGGTGCCGTTTCCTGGCTCCGTTTATGGCGCCTTCCGCATCGCGCAGGCGATCAAGGCGCACGATGCATCTATCGTCACCGTGCTCGGCGGCGGCTTCGTCAATACCGAGTTGCGCGAACTCGCCGATCCGCGCGTGTTCGATTTCTTCGACTACGTCACGCTCGATGCCGGCGAGCGGCCGATGCTGACTTTGATCGAACACCTGCAAGGCAAGTGCACGCGCGCGCAACTGGTGCGCACGTTCCTGCGCGATGGGGCGGTTCGGTACATTGACGCCGGCGATGCCGACTTCGCCTTTGCCGATATCGGCACGCCTACCTGGGACGGCCTGCCGCTGGACCGCTATCTATCCGTCC
>DASRXN010000205.1:0-10019 GCA_035654135.1 Rhodocyclaceae bacterium
AGACCGTCACCCAGAGCTTGTCCTTGGGCAGCTTGAAGACGCCGGTGAGCAGTTCCCAGGCGTAGGTGATCGCGTCCTGCTTGAAGTAGTCGCCGAAGCTGAAGTTGCCCAGCATCTCGAAGAAGGTATGGTGGCGCGCGGTGTAGCCGACGTTCTCGAGGTCGTTGTGCTTGCCACCGGCGCGCACGCACTTCTGCGAAGTGGTGGCGCGACTGTAGGGCCGCTTGTCGAAACCGAGGAAGACGTCCTTGAACTGGTTCATGCCGGCGTTGGTGAACAGCAGCGTCGGGTCCTCGTGTGGGACCAGGGAACTGGAGGCGACGATCTGGTGGCCTTTCGAGGCAAAGAAATCGAGGAAGGCCTGGCGAATTTCTGAACTTTTCATGGCGAATGCCGGGGTTGGTGCAATGCACTGATTTTACGCGATCGGCCATGAAAAAAGGCCCGCGGGGCGGGCCTTTTCGGGTCGGTGGTTGTGCTTACCGGGCAACCTGGCGGTCGTGCTTCTGGCGGTAGATGCGCTTGCTCTGGCGGTCCTGCGCGGCATGGATCTTGGCGCGCTCGCCCTTGGTGACGACGCCATCGGACTTGGCACGGGTTTCCATGTTCTCGACGCGCTGCTGGCCGCGTTCGAGGCGGGCGGTTTCGCGGGCATTGAGTTGACCCGAGGCGACACCCTGATCGATGCGGCGCTCCTGGTTGGCCTGGCGTTGGTCGATACCGGGCGTGGCGGCGGATTGGGCAAAGGCAGGTACAGCGGCGGCGGCGGCGACGGCGGCGACAAAATGGATGATTTTCATCTTCTTCCTCCTGGCGGTTGTATGGGACGGCCCCATGGCAAAGATAACGCTCCAGCGGATTTCCCGGCGACAGCCCAACTGTAAGTCTTTGTGAGCGGCGCTTACTTTTGGCCAGTCTGCCACAAGTCGGGGCGATCCGTGAAGACGGCCGAGACGCCGTTGGCCAGCAGACGCTCCGCCTCCTGGCGATCATTCACCGTATAGCAGGCGAGGATCAAACCGGCAGCGCGAATCCCGGCAATTGCATCGGCAGTAATACAAGCGGCGTTCGCATGCACCGCCATCGCACCGGTGTCCCGCACTTGCCGCCGCCAATCGGCGGGAAGTTCCCCAACAAGCAGCGCATAGGCGTGCCGCGACGGCTGACTCCTGGCTGCCATCAGCGCAGTAGTTGAAAAGGAGGAGATCACGCCGTGGCCGTTCCATTCGGTGGCCAGCATCCTGCCAACGATCTCGCCGAGCCGCTCGTCGTCACCACCGGCGCTCGCCTTCAGCTCGACGTTCGCCCACAAGCCTAGTTCGGCACAGCGCGTCAGTGCCTCGGTCAGCAGCGGCACCGGCTCGTTGCCCACACGCATCCGGCGCAGCTCGGCCAAAGTCAGTCGTGACACCGCGCCGCTGCCGTTGGTGGTGCGATCGACGGTATCGTCGTGCATCAGCACCGGCACGCCGTCGGCCGACAGCATGGTATCGAACTCGACGCCGCGACAACCGATACGGGCAGCAGCGACCAGCCCGGCCAGGGTATTCTCCGGCGCCAGAACACCGCCGCAACGGTGGGCGATGATGCGCGGGTAGATCAATTGACCGGTAGCGCGTTGGCCCGTTGCATCGCCGTATCGAGGGCCTGCTTGGCCGGCTTGGTGTTCTTCCAGACGAATTCGACTTCCTCGTTCAGGATCGCCCGTACGCGGCTGCGGCTGCCGCCGGAACGGGCGCGGGCATCGGCCTGCTTGGGCATGGACAGTCGCTTCCGGGCCGCCTCGACGATGGCGGGAGAAACGCCCGCTGCCGCGAGGGCGTCGAGCGCCGACGATGTCATGGGCAGGAAGCCGGTGGCCCGCACCCAATCGCGCTGCACCTCCGACCGCATGAGGAAGTCGATGAAGCGCGCCGCCACCTTGTATTCGTCCTTTTTCTTGCCCGGCAGGGTCCATAGTGCCGCGCCGTCGGGCAAGACGTTGGCCGGACGCACCCCGAAGACATCCTCGTAGTAGGGCAATTCGGCGACGCCGACCGGGAAGCGCTGGTCGCGCTTCAACTCGGAATGGAGGCTGGACTCCCCCGTCAGCATGGCGCATTCGCCGGACAGGAACTTGGCATCGCCTTCCTGGCCCGGCCCGAAGTAATGAAAATAGAAACTCTTCTGCCAACTGGCGAGCAAGGCCAGATGCTTGACCTGCATGAGGTTGTTGAAGGCGAAGCGGTCGCCACGACCGCTCTTCACCACCACCGGCTCGTTGTGCTGGGAGGACATGTTCTCCAGATGCACCCAGGCGAAGCGCGAGCTTGTCAGCGGGCACCTGTAGCCGGCGTCGTAGAGCTTGCCGGCGGCCTGCTGCGTCTCCCACCAGGTTTTCGGCGGCACCTCGGGATTGAGCCCCGCCTTGACGAACGCGTCCTTGTTGTAGAACAGCACCGGCAGCGCCAGGGCCATCGGCAGGGCCTGGGGTCGTCCGCGCAGATCGTCCACGGCATCGGCGACCTGTGGCAGCAGACGGCCGGCGTCGAACGGCTGGTTGGCCGCCTTCATGACATCCATCAGCGGCAGGAAGCGTGGCCGCGAATCGAAGAAGAGCCGGGCATCGTCATCGTCGAGCAGGGCCAGATGCGGTAACTGGCGCAAATCCGTCACGCCCGACAGCTCCTGCAAGGAGATCTTCGCCCGGCCCTTCTGTTCGTCGTTGAAGCGCAGCACCAGAGTCGACAAGGCTTCGAGCGCAGCGCCGTGCAAGGCGTGGCGCAAGACGATCTCCTGCGCCACCGCGGCTTCGGTAGCTACCACCATCAGCAAGGCAATCAACAGTTTTCGCATTGGCTGGACCCGATCGGATATGTACCGGTTGGCAGTGTAACCGGCCCCGATTGGTCCCGGCATCGTCTCCGCCGCCCGACAGGCGCCCGACTGAAATCGACTCTCAATCTCCGGCGGCAAATGCCGTAGAATCCGGGGCGTACGCCCCTAGGCGAAAGGTTTTCATGCGTTGCCGTCACCTGCATCCTTTCCTTGTCCTGTCGCTCGTTGCCGTTCTTGGCGGCTGCGAACTGCTTGGCCAGGAAGATCCGGCCAAGCTCGCCGCGGCCAAGGAGGCCGATGGCAAGGCTATCGGCGGCGCCTGCCGTCATTCCGGCCGCGCCTTGGAAGATTGCTACGTGATGAATCCCAAAGCCATGAAGTCGGCGATCTATACCGGCTGGCGCGACATGGACGGCTACATGCGGGAGAACAACATCAATGCCGTCATGCCGGATCTGGTCGATGCGCCCGCCGGCGGCAAGGGCGAGGGCGCTGCGGCAACTGCCAGGAATCCGGAATCCGACAAGAAGCCGGCCGATGCCAATAAGAGTGGCGTAAAGCACAGCGCCGCGCAGATTGCGCCGCAAGCCGCGAAGCCACGCCGGTTCACCTGAGGCAAGCGTTCGTGAGGCCGTTCCGGTAGAATCCGTCGTTGCGCCCTGCCGGTTGGCGCGCTTTCCAGGCTGTTCAGACCAGCGTCAGCCCTGCATCCACCACCACAATCGCCTGAACCGGTACCCCGCAAGGGGCAGGTCGACTCAGGAGATTTCATGTCTTTCGATGACCTCGGGCTACTGCCCGAACTGCTGCGCGCCGTCAGGGATTCCGGCTACACCGAACCCACCCCCATCCAGTCGCAAGCCATTCCCGTCATCCTCGCCGGCAAGGATGTCATGGGCGGCGCCCAGACCGGCACCGGCAAGACGGCAGGCTTCACGCTGCCGCTGCTGCACCGCCTGGCACGCCACGCCAACACCAGTTCGTCGCCAGCGCGGCACCCGATTCGCGCCTTGATCCTCTGCCCGACGCGCGAGCTGGCGATGCAGGTCCATGACAGCGTCAAGACCTACAGCAAGCACCTGGCGCTGCGTTCCACCTGCATCTACGGTGGCGTGGACATGAAGCCGCAGGTTGCCGAGATGAAGGAAGGCCGCGAGATCGTCGTCGCCACGCCGGGCCGCCTGCTTGATCACGTGCAGCAAAAAACCGTCAGCTTCAACTTCGTCGAGTTCCTGGTGCTGGACGAGGCCGACCGCATGCTCGACATGGGCTTCATCCCCGACATCAAGCGCATCCTCGCCATGCTGCCGAAGGAGCGCCAGAGCCTCTTGTTCTCGGCCACCTTCTCCGACGAGATCAAGAAACTCGCCGACGCTATGCTGCGCGCGCCGCAGCTGATCGAAGTGGCACGACGCAACATGGTGTCGGAAACCATCACCCACCGCGTGCATCCGGTGGCTTCGGACCGCAAGCGCTACCTGCTGCTGCAAATGCTGCGCCAACAGGAACTGAGTCAGGTGCTGGTATTCGTCGGCACCAAGTTCGGCGCTTCGCGTCTCGCCCTCTGGCTGGAACGGCAGGGCGTCAATGCCGCCGCCATCCACGGCGACAAGAGCCAGCAGCAACGCACCGAAGCGCTTGAGGATTTCAAGAGCGGCAAGGCGCGCGTCCTGGTCGCTACCGACGTCGCCGCGCGCGGGCTCGATATCGACGACCTGCCTCACGTCATCAATTACGAATTGCCGCACGTCGCCGAAGACTACATTCACCGCATCGGCCGCACCGGCCGCGCCGGCAAGAGCGGCGATGCCACCTCGCTGGTGGCGCCCGAGGAAAAAATGCGCCTGGCCGATATCGAGAAGCTGACCAAGTTCAAGATCGAGCAGGTCATCGTGCCCGGCTTCGAACCAGGTTCATCCGGTCCCACCGCCGAGCCCGAGCGCGAAGAGCGCGGCGGCCGGGGCGGAAAAAGCCACGGCCATTCCCACCGCGAGCGCGAACGTCATGGCCCCAAGGCTTCCGTCCGCCTGCCGGTACCCGCCGCGCATGTACCGGTTGCCCCTGGTGGCTTCGACGCCAGCAAACCCTACGAGCCGAAGGTCAGCGCTGGCGAGACGCCGGCCAAGACCGAGGCGGCGCCGAAAAGGCCACTACGGCCAGTCGCCGCCTTGCTCGGCGGCATCGGCAAGAAGGGCTGAGCTTCAGGCCTTGAGCGCCGTCAGCACCTCATCGAGCATCTTCTTGGCATCGCCGAACAGCATGCGGTTGTTGTCTTTGTAGAAGAGCGGGTTGTCGACCCCGGCATAGCCGGAGGCCATGCTGCGCTTCATCATGATCGAGGTCTTGGCCTTCCAGACCTCCAGCACCGGCATGCCGGCGATGGGCGAGGTCGGGTCCTCCTGGGCAGCCGGGTTCACGATGTCGTTGGCGCCGATCACCATGGCCACGTCGGTCTCCGGGAAGTCGGCGTTGATCTCGTCCATCTCCATCACGATGTCGTAGGGGACTTTCGCTTCCGCCAGGAGCACGTTCATGTGTCCTGGCATGCGCCCCGCCACCGGGTGGATGCCGAAGCGGACATTGACGCCCTGCTCGCGCAGGAACCGGGTGATCTCGTACACCGCATGCTGCGCCTGGGCCACGGCCATGCCGTAGCCGGGCACGATCACCACGCTCTTGGCGTCCTTCAGGAGCTCCGCGGTCTCGACGGCGCTGATCGGGGTCACCTCGCCCTGAGGCTCGCCGTCCTGCTTCTTGGCGGCGGTCCCGCCGCCCGTGCCAAACCCGCCGGCGATGACGCTGATGAAGTTGCGGTTCATCGCCCGGCACATGATGTAAGAGAGGATGGCGCCGGAGGAGCCGACCAGGGCGCCGACCACTATCAGCAGGTCGTTGGAGAGCATGAAGCCGGTGGCCGCCGCCGCCCAGCCCGAATAGCTGTTGAGCATCGACACCACCACCGGCATGTCGGCGCCGCCGATGGCCATCACCATATGGATGCCGAACAGCAGACCGATCGCCGTCATCACCGCCAGCGGCAGCATGCCGGCGGGGATGGTTTCCGCTTGCAGGAAGGCATAGCCGTAGTAGATCACCACCAGGGCGGCGAGGGCGTTGATCCAGTGCCGCCCGGGCAACAGCACGGGCTTGCCGCCGATCTTGCCGGAGAGCTTGCCGAAGGCGATGATCGAACCCGAGAAGGTGACGGCGCCGATGTAGATGCCGATGTAGATCTCCAGTTCGTGGATGGCCTTGTCGGCGCCGGTCAGCACCACCGAGGTATCGACGTAGCTGGCGAAGCCGACTAGGCAGGCGGCGAGGCCGACCAGGCTGTGCATCAGGGCGACCAGTTCCGGCATCTGGGTCATCTGCACCTTCTTCGCGGCGACGAGGCCGATGGTGGCACCGATGGCCATGGCGCCGACGATCCAGGGCAGACCGGCGAAGGTCACGCGCGGGCCGAAGACGGTGGCGAGCACGGCGATGGCCATGCCGATGATGCCGTAGAGGTTGCCGCGGCGGGCGGTTTCGGGATTGGAGAGGCCGCCCAGGCTGAGGATGAACAGGATGGTGGCGGCGATGTAGGCGACGGTGGCGAGGCTTGCGCTCATGGAGTCTGCTCTCTTGTTATTTGCGGAACATCGCCAGCATGCGGCGGGTGACGGCGAAGCCGCCGAACATGTTGATGGCGGTGAGCGCCAGGCCGACCACGGCCATGCCGAGAATCAGCCCCGAGGGCCGGCCCTCGGCCGACCCAAGCAGGGGCGGGGCGATCTGGATCAGGGCGCCGATGGCGATGATGCTGGAGATGGCGTTGGTCACGCTCATCAGCGGCGTGTGCAGCGAGGGCGTGACGTTCCAGACCACCATGTAGCCGACGAAGCAGGCCAGCACGAACACCGTGAAATGCGACAGGAAGGCGGCCGGGGCGAAGGCGCCGATCAGCCAGAACAGCAGGGCGCCGATGCCGAAGACGATGGCCATCGTGCTGCCGGCCATGGGTGCGCCGGCACCGTGGCCGTGCCCCTTGGGCGCGGGAGTCGCGGCAACGGCAGCCGGTTTGGGCGGTGGCGCGGCGGGCAGCTTGGGTGGCGGCGCCGGCCAGGTGATGGCGCCTTCCTTGATGACCGTCAGGCCGCGGATGGCGTCGTCCTCCATGTTGACGTCGATGCTGCCGTCGCCTTTCTCCTTCTGGGTCTTGCACAGTTCCTCGGTCAGGCGCAGCAGGTTGGTGGCGTAAAGAGTCGAGGACTGCTTGGCCAGGCGGCTGACCAGGTCCGTGTAGCCGATGATGGTCACGCCGTGTCGGACCACCGCTTCGCCGGGGACGGTCAGTTCGCAGTTGCCGCCTTGTTCGCCCGCCATGTCGACGATGACGCTGCCGGGCTTCATGGACTTCACCATGTCGGCGGTGATCAGCTTGGGCGCGGGCTTGCCGGGAATCAGGGCGGTGGTGATG
This sequence comes from Rhodocyclaceae bacterium, assembly GCA_035654135.1. Lineage (GTDB taxonomy): Bacteria > Pseudomonadota > Gammaproteobacteria > Burkholderiales > Rhodocyclaceae > Fen-999. The sequence goes on from DASRXN010000205.1 coordinate 7,277, forward strand.
ATGATGTCGGCGTCCCGGGCCTGCTGCGCGTACATCCCGCGCTGGGCCTGCTGGAAGCCTTCCGACATCACCTTGGCGTAACCGCCGCCGCCGGAACCTTCTTCCTCATAATCGACCTTGACGAATTCGCCGCCCAGCGACTTGACCTGGTCGGCGACTTCGGCGCGGGTATCGTTGGCGCGAACGATGGCGCCGAGGTTGGCGGCGGTGCCGATGGCGGCCAGGCCGGCGACGCCGGCGCCGGCGATGAAGACCTTGGCCGGTGGCACCTTGCCGGCGGCGGTGATCTGGCCGGCGAAGAAGCGGCCAAAGGCATTGGCCGCCTCGATGACGGCGCGGTAGCCGCTGATGCCGGCCATGGAAGTCAGCGCGTCCATCTTCTGGGCGCGGCTAAGTTGGCGCGGCAGGCAGTCGATGGCCAGCACGGTGACCTTGCGCGCGGCAAGCTGCTGCATCAGTTCGGGGTTCTGCGCCGGCCAGATGAAGGAGATCAGGGTGGCCCCTTCCTTCATGAGGCCGACCTCGGCGGAACTCGGGGCGCGCACCTTGAAGACGATGTCCGATGCGGACCAGAGTTCGCTGGAACTGCCAACAATGTCCGCTCCGGCAACGCGGTAGGTATCATCCGGGAAGTTCGCGGCATCGCCGGCGCCGGTCTCGATGGCGACCTTGAAACCAAGTTTTGTCAGCTTCCCGACAACATCGGGAACCGTGGCAACGCGTTTCTCACCCACGAATATCTCGCGGGGAACGCCGATGGTGAGCGACATGGATACCTCCAACAAACCGTTGTTATAGTTGGGAACGATGCTTGCCGTTACCCTTTGCCGCAAGGCAGCGTAGCGATCATACTGAAATTCCAACTGGCCACTATTAAAAACGTCTTATGCCCGCACGCAAAAAACGTTCCACCAAGGCAGGACTGCCGCCAGGTTCTCTCGTGCACCTCGGCGAGCGCAAACTCGAGCATTCCACCATCAGTCTGATTGAGTACGGCCCGGAAGGCCTCGAAGAAAAGCACTTCGATTCCCTCGCCGCATGCCAGGCGTGCGAGCCGACGCAGCCCCTCCAGTGGCTGAACGTCTATGGCCTCCACGAACCGGAAATCATGGCCGAGATCGGCCGTCGCTTCCAGCTCCACCCGCTCGTTCTCGAAGACATCCTAAATACCGACCAGCGCCCCAAGCTGGACGAGTACGGTGATTACCTTTTCCTGGTCGCCCGTTTCTTCGATTATGACGACAAGTCTATGACCGTCTCGTCCGAGCAGGTCAGTGTCGTAATCGGGAGACATTTCATACTCACCTTCCAGGAAAAGCCGACGGGCAATTTCAATCCCGTCCGCGACCGTCTGCGCCAGGATCGCGGCCCGATCCGCCGCTCGGGCGTCGACTATCTCGCCTACGCCCTGCTCGACACCATCGTCGACCGTTATTTCGCCGTCCTCGAAGGCCTCGGCGAGCGGGCTGAGCACCTGGAAGAAGAACTGATGCGCAAGCCGACATCGCGCGTGCTGGAGACCCTGCATCACCTCAAGCGGGAGACTGTCACCCTGCGCCGGGCCGTCTGGCCGCTGCGCGAAGTCATCAACGCACTGACGCGCAGCAACAGTTTCTTCGGCGCCGAAGTGCAACCCTACCTGCGCGATATCTACGACCACACGGTGCATGTGATCGAGTCGCTGGAGGCGATCCGCGACCTGCTCTCCGGACTACTGGAAATCTACCTTTCCACTATCAGCAACCGCGTCAATCAGGAGGTGCGTGTCCTGACGGTGATTGCGGTGATTTTCATGCCGTCCTCGCTGCTGGCCGGCATTTTCGGCATGAACTTCAAGATCATGCCCGTGCTCGACAATCCCAATGGTTTCGGCCTGACCATCGGGCTGATGCTGGGCATCGCCGCCACCCTCGGCCTGGTCTTCTGGCGCCGCAAGTGGCTGGGCTGATCAGGTGTGACGGCCGGGCGGCGCCTGTGCCGGCTGCTCCGCTTCCTTAAGGCGAACGATTGCCAGCGAACAGTTGTCGCCGCGGCCCTTGGCCCGGCTACGCGCCGTGTTGATCAGGACCTCCGCCGCCTGACGGGGCGCGAATTCCTTCAGTGCCCGGCCAAACTCCTCGTCCGAGAAATAGGCCCAGACACCGTCGGAACACAGCAGGAAGGCGTCACCGGCAACCAGCGGCGCCGTCTCGCCGAAGGCAATGCGGGGCGGCTCCTGGTCGCCCAGGCAGGAAATCAGGACGTTCTTGTTCGGGTGGTTCTCGGCCTGCGCCTCGGTGAGAAACCCGCGCTCTACCAGATCCATCACGTAGGAGTGATCGAACGTGCGCGCCAGCCGCCGGCCGTCGCGAAAGTGGTAGATCCGTGAATCGCCGCAGTGCGCCCAGTCGGCACGGCCGGGCTGCACCACCAGCAAGCAGGCCGTGCTGTGCGGATCCTGCTCGCTTGTGTAGCCACTGAGCTTGACACCATCGTGGGCGTCGCAAATCGCCGAACGCAGCATGTCGCGCACGGAATCCGCGCTCAGGCCGTGCGCCTCGAAATTGTGTCGGGCCGAATGCAATACCTGCTCGGCAGCCAAAGCGCCGCCGGTGTGGCCACCCATGCCGTCGGCGAGCACCGCCAACAAAGTGCCCTTCGCGCTCGGATGGGCGTGGATGGCAACGCGATCCTGCTGTTCCTCGCGGTCGCCGATATGCTGTGCGGTACAAGCTTCTATAAGTAAAGACATAAAATCATTATA
>DASRXN010000206.1:0-4327 GCA_035654135.1 Rhodocyclaceae bacterium
TGCGCAGCCAGATCCTTGCCGGCGAGCCGCGCATCGACGGTCGCGACACGCGCACCGTGCGCCCGATCGAAATCCGCGCCGGCGTGTTGCCGCGTGCGCACGGCTCGGCACTGTTCACGCGCGGCGAAACGCAGGCGCTCGTGGCTGCCACGCTGGGCACCGAGCGTGATTCGCAGCGCATCGACGCGCTGGCGGGCGAGTTCGAGGAGCGCTTCATGCTCCACTACAACATGCCGCCATTCGCCACCGGCGAAACAGGCCGCGTCGGCAGCCCGAAGCGGCGCGAGATCGGTCATGGCCGTCTGGCCAAGCGGGCCATCATCGCCGCGCTGCCGAGCGCCGAGGATTTCGGTTACTCGATGCGCGTGGTGTCCGAAATCACCGAGTCCAACGGCTCGTCGTCGATGGCCTCCGTCTGTGGTGGCTCGCTGGCGCTGATGGATGCTGGCGTGCCGCTGAAGGCACACGTTGCCGGTATCGCCATGGGTCTGATCAAGGATGGCAACCGTTTCGCCGTGCTGACCGACATCCTCGGCGACGAGGATCACCTCGGCGACATGGACTTCAAGGTGGCCGGTACCGACAACGGTGTTACCGCGCTGCAGATGGACATCAAGATCCAGGGCATCACCAAGGAAATCATGCAGGTGGCGCTGGCTCAGGCCAAGGAAGCCCGCCTGCACATCCTCGGCATCATGAAGGGTTCCGTTTCGGGCCATCGCGGCGAAGTTTCCACTTTTGCCCCGCGCATGATCAACATGAAGATCAATCCGGAAAAGATCCGTGACGTCATCGGCAAGGGTGGTGCCGTCATCCGTGCGCTGACCGAGGAAACCGGCTGTGTGATCGACATCGAGGACGACGGTAGTATCACCATCGCCTCGGTCAATGCCGACGCCGCGCAAGTGGCGAAGAAGCGCATCAAGGACATCACGGCCGAAGTCGAAGTAGGCAAGGTGTATGAAGGCCCAGTGCTGCGCCTGCTCGATTTTGGCGCCATCGTCCAGGTACTGCCGGGCAAGGACGGCCTGCTGCACATCTCCCAGATCGCCAACGAGCGCGTTAACGCCGTCAGTGACTATCTGAAGGAGGGTCAGGTGGTCAAGGTCAAAGTCATCGAAACCGACGACAAGGGCCGCATCCGCTTGTCCATGAAGGCGCTGCTGGCCGAGGGGCAGAGCGAGGCCCCGGCTGCCCAGTAGGCCTTAGGTTCGAGGCAAAAAAAAAGGACGCCGCGGCGTCCTTTTTTTGTTGGTCAGACGGAGAAAATTTATTTCGCGATCTGCTTCTCGCGCCGCTCCTCGAGTTCCTTGCAGTCGATACATAGCGTCGCCGTAGGCCGCGCCTCAAGGCGCTTGAGGCCGATTTCGACGCCGCAACTGTCGCAGTAGCCGTATTCGCCGCCTTCGATGCGGCCGATCGACTCGTCGACCTTCTTGATCAGTTTGCGCTCACGGTCGCGGTTGCGCAGCTCGAGGGCGATATCCGATTCCTGGCTGGCTCGGTCGTTGGGGTCGGCGAATACCGTCGCTTCATCCTGCATCGTTTGCACGGTGCGTTCAATGTCGCCGGCCAGTTCGCCCTTCAAGGATTCCAGAATGCCGCGGAAATGCGCCAGTTGCTTGGGATTCATGTATTCCTCGCCCTTTTTGGCAACGTAGGGAGGGAACTGCTTGTGCAGGAAATCTTCGGCCATGCTCTTGTCTAGTCCGTTGGCGGAAAAGGAAGCTTTATAAAGGAAACGGGGTCTTGCTGCAAGCTGATTATCGGCATTGGAATCATCAATCGGGCGCTCGGTACATTTGCTTGACATGTCATTTTTCACCTTGCTATAAAAGAATACTGGAATTCGATGGGCGCATCGCGGGAGCGGGGCGGAGACGGGTTCCGATTTCTTACATGCGAGGGGGAATCCGTGAATAAATCTGAACTGATCGACCAGATCTCCAAGTCTGCAGACCTTTCCAAGGCAGCTGCCGGCAGGGCGCTCGACGCCGCCCTCAATGCTGTCAAGACGTCTTTGAAGAAGGGCCAGACCGTGACGCTGGTCGGCTTTGGCAGCTTTTATGTTGGCAAACGAGCCGCCCGCAGCGGTCGCAATCCGCGCACTGGTGCCAGCATCAAGATCAAGGCCGCCAAGGTGCCCAAGTTCCGCGCGGGCAAGGGACTGAAGGACGCCATCAACTGATATACTTCGCGCCCGCGGGCCGCACCAGCCCGCGGGGTGCGGGTGCTTAGCTCAGTTGGTAGAGCGTCGCCTTTACACGGCGAATGTCGGCGGTTCGAGCCCGTCAGCACCCACCAGGAAATCCCCGGATTGCGATGTCGCAGTCCTTTTTGTCTCGCCATTACTCCGTGCCTGGCTGTTTATGCGGCCAGGCGGTCTTATCGGCGAGGGCCAGGGATGTCTTTTCCTTGCGCTTCGTGAGTTTGCTCGCAGAGTCTCTGACTTCCTGTGACCATGAGTCGTCCCCGAGACTCCTTGCATACTTCGAGAGCGATGCGCCGACTTCAGGAGAACTCCAGCCCGTGCGCGCCAGTAGCTTGAGCGCAATCGCGTCGGCTTCCTGGGCCCGATCGTCCGTGGTGCTGGCCGTAATTGCCTTTGTGCCCATCATGGATGCCGCCGAAGTTGCCAGGAATGCCACGCCACCTGTCAGGCTGAGCGCGGGAACGAGCAACTGCGCCAATACCGTGGTCAGTACGGTTGTCGCCGACTTTTCGTCGTGATGCCTGGCGATGACGCAACCCATCTCCCGAGCGATCAGGTAGGCCAGCGCGGCTTCGTCAGGACGTGATTCGCGCACGCCGCGAAAGATCACGATCGATCCTGAGGCATCGGATGTACTGCCCGCTTCGCTTTTTTCCGCGACGGCGAAGTTGAAGGCGGGTATGCGTTCCTTCAGCTGGGGATCGAGATCGAAAGCGGTTTGGGCAAGACGTCCGCCAAGCCGGGCCACCTGTCGTTCGAACGCTTTATCGGCCTTGCATTGGGCACCCGTGCACGCGGAGGCAATCGGCGTGGCGGTGGCCAGTTGAAGATTCATGTCAATGGACGAATACAGCGAACTTACGGACGCGGGGGCAGTCCATTGCGAGCGGCCGCCAGGCGCGGTGCCGGCGCACGCGCCGAGTATGGCGCTGGCGAGAATTGGCAAGACAATTCGCGGAACCCTGCCCATTGTACCCTTCCTGGGGTTTGGTCGGAATGCAACTACCGACTTCCTTATACGGGCAGTAATGCTCGCCGGCCCAGTGTCGTCGGGCCACGACATCAGCTGGCTGGCTAGGGTCGCGCAGGCAGCTCAAGCCTGACATCGGCTGCACCCATCTTGACGTTGAGCGGCCTGCTGTTGATGTCGTCGGGCTGTGGCATGGGGTTCCCGGATTTGGAGATTCTTGCCGTCAGTTGCGCTTCGCCGAAGCGGGCCAAGGTACGGGTCGGTACCATGGCATCGCTGTCGGAAAGGCTGAAGGAAATCGGAAAGTCAGCCGCGGTGAAGCGCCGAACCGCCAGCGGCGGGGCGCTGCCATCGGTTGCGCGGGCAATGACGAATACGGTGTCGGTCGGCGCCACCTTGCCCTTCAGCGCCGGATCGAGGACGACCGTGCCGGCGATAGAGCTGCCACCTGCGGCTGGCGTCGTTGGTCTCTTGCCTGACATCACCGCCGTCGCTTCCTCGATGTTGGCGTCGGCCAGCTTGGCGTCCATGGAACCGGGCGGTGCGACCTCGCGCATCTTCTTCCAGTGGGTGATCGCCTGCGTGTAGTCGGTCCGATCGAAGGCTTCGCTGCCGGCCAGCGCCAGCGCCTTGAGGCTCTTTGGATCCGCTTTCAACGCGCGGGCCACCAGGTCCTTCGCCGTCTGGTCCCACTTGCGGTTATTGGCGACGACGTGCGCATCAGCCCAGTCGGCAAGCAGTTTGGCATTGACGGTGCCAAGCGAGGATGCCTTGGCGAAGGCTTCATCGGCTTTCTTGTGCTGGCGCAACTCGAGATAAGTCTGCGCGAGCAGGGTCCAGCCTTCGGCGTTGTTTGGATCCTTGGCCAGCTTTTCCGCCAGACGGTCGGCCATGGTCTTTAGATCGCCACCGCTGCCGGGCTTCTCGGTCATGGAACCGGCCCCGGGCATTGCCGTGACGGCGGGGGATGGCATCGGTGTATTGATGCCGGCGGGGTTGCCCAACCATGCATACAGGCCTGCTGCCGCGCCGACGATGATGACGCCGAGCGCCCAGGGCCACCAGGGCTTCTTCTCGGTAGGGACAGTGGGGGCCAGCAGTTCCGCGTGCAAGGCCGCCTGCCGGCGTTCGAATTCTTCGGAATC
>DASRXN010000207.1:0-22316 GCA_035654135.1 Rhodocyclaceae bacterium
AACGGCCAAGCGTACGCTGCTGCTGAAGGATATACATGTAGCGATCCGTCGTCATCGCCTGGTAGCTGGCGCCATCGCGAAGAATCATCGGCTTCAGGAACACGAACAGATTGGTCTTGGTACGCTGCCGCGTGTCGTACCGGAACAGTTGCCCCACCACCGGAATATCACCAAGCAGCGGCACCTTATCGACGCCGCCGGTGTAGCTGTCCTGTACCAATCCACCCAAGGCAATGATCTCGCCATCGTCGACCACGGCCGTGGTTTCGATCGAGCGCTTATTGGTCGTCGGCCCGTTGGTGTTAGTCGTGGTCGTCGCCACAACGGAGGAAGATTCCTGGAATATCTGCAGGATCAGCGCGCCGCCTTCCGAGATCTGGGGCTTCACCTTCAGCGTCAACCCCACGTCGCGACGCTCGATGGTCTGGAACGGATTCGCCGGGGTCGTGCCGCCGCCGGTATTGGTGTACTGCCCGGTGACGAAAGGCAGGTTCTGGCCCACAACGATCTTCGCCTCTTCATTGTCGAGCATAAGCAGGTTCGGCGTGGACAGGATATTCGTGTTGGTTTGGCTTTCCATGAAGCGTGCCAGCATCGCCAGGTTGAGAATCTTGGTGCCGTCGGGCAGGGTCAGAATTCCCTTCGCCACCGCCAGATTCAATCCCCTCGATGCATTGAGCGGACTCGCGGCCAGGCTGAGGAGATTGCTGCCACCAGACGTGAAATTGGTGCCCCCGAAGGCGGCGGCGCCACCGGAACCAATGTTGCTGTTCTGGAACTGGATGCCGAACTCCGAGGCATTGTCGGCGGTGACTTCGGCGATCAGCGCCTCGACATAGACCTGGGCGCGGCGCCGATCAAGTTGATCGACGACACCACGCAGATTGTTGTAGATCGCTTCCGGCGCGGTGATGATCAATGAATTGGTGCTGCGGTCCGCCTGAACCATCTGGTGACCCGTACTGCCTGTGGTCGTTGACGCCGTTGATTGCTGGTTCTGCGGCGCCGTTGCGTTGTTGAATCCGGCGCTGGTTGTCGTCTGTCCGCCCGATTCACCGGTCAGGACACCGCGTAGCGTTTGCGCGACCTTGGTGGCATCGGCATTCTTCAGGTAGATGACGTGGATGTTACCGGCCGCCCCGGGCTGGTCCATGTTGGCCACTAATTGCCGGATCGAATTGATCCGCGATGGGTTGTCCGAGCGTACGAGAAGGGCGTTCAGACGACTGTCGGCGGCGATGTTCACCCGCTGGCTGGCATCCTGCACATTGGCGCCGGATTCGCTGAGCAGCTTACTGATGATCGGCGCCAGATCCTGCGCCGACGTGTGCTTGAGCTGAATGACTACGACGTCGCCCTGCGGAACATCGAGTGCATCGACGATCTTGGCGATACGGGCAACATTGTCCGCATAGTCGGTAATGATGAGCGTATTGTTGTTGGCGTACGCGGTTATGGAATTGTTGGGCGAAACAAGCGGTTTCACCACAGTCAGCAGTTGGGTTGCCGACTCGTTCTTGATGTGAAAGACATGCGTGACGAGGCGCTCGCCGCGCAACTGGCCGCGCCCGCTCACCGGTGCGGAATGGGTCTTGGCGTCGGCCTCGGGGACGACCTTGGCAAGACCGCCATCCTCGACCACGGCGTAGCCCTGCAGACGCAGGGCCGACAGCAGGATCTGGTACGCCACGTCCGCGGTCACCGGCTTGCTGGTGACGATATTGAGCGTGCCCTTGACGCGCGGGTCGATCAGGATGTTGCGATTCGAGATCTTGCTGATCGCACGAATGACCGTTTCGATGTCGGCATTGGCAAAACTGAGGGAGACACCCTCATCCTGCTTCTGCGCCCAACCTGTCGGTGAGAACGCGAGCAAGGCTACCAGCGCGGCTAGGAAATGCAGACGGAAGGTTCGCATCACAAACGTGGATTGCTCGGAGAAGGCGATGGCCTGGAATTGGTCGGCGAGGCACGCGGCGGTTCCGGAGGATTTGGCGCTACTGTGTCCGCTTTCGTCGGGGGCGACGATGCTTTCGACTCCTTTATTTCAATGGTTTCCACCCGCTCTCCGATCTTCAACCGCACCGCGCCCGGCAACACCTTCTCCAGCGTTACGCCGGGCATGAAGGTTTCGCCTTCCACTGCGGGAATAGCCTGCTTGCCATCCTCGACCAGAATTGCGAAACCTGCAGCCTCAGGGCTTCCGGTCATGGCTCCCAACAACTGCCAGTGTACCGAATTGGCGCTGCCGCGCCCGTTGTCGCCACCGGCCGACGTTTGACCGAGCAGATGCCGGGTCGCGATCGCCTGCGCCGCGGCCTGATGTTCCAGGATCGGTGCGACGGCCGGCGCCGGCGCAGGATCAGGTGCGGCGAATTGCCACAACCATCCCGATAGCACCCACGCCACCCCCAACACAGCGACCAGCCAAGCGAGACTCTGAACTAAGATGGCGCCGAACCGGCGACGGTCGTTCAGCAAGAATTGCAAGAAATGGGGTTGTGCAAGCATCCTGATACTGAAGTTGAAATCATCGTACAGTTGTTCACGTTATCACTTACAACGGCCTGTCTGCCTGCGTTTCAAGAGAATTTCATTTTATTAGGAAATATGGACTAATTTGACCCGGCCGGCGCGAGAATTGTTGACCGTATGGCAAAATATTCGCTTATGAGAACAATAGCCCATCGAGCCAGGGAGTCAGTGTGATCAGGGTATTCAGCCACTGGGTCCAGCCGGCGACCGTTATTGGCGTAATTTCCGATTTTGCCTTCATCCTGTTAGGTATCGGCATCGCCTTCGCCTGGGTTGGCAACGGCTTGCCGGTCGAAACCGATGCCGTGTTGATCTACTCGCTGGTTCTCGCTGTGACGATGCTGATGCTGAACGCCTCTCTCGGCTTCTATCACCGCGTACAAACGCATAACTTCATCCCGACCCGGGCACGCGCCATTCTGATGCTGCACCTGTCGATCCCGATTGCATACGGCCTGTACCTGCTTTTTCTGCCCCAAACCAACGTCAATAAACAGTTCCTTCAGTTGGCGGTCATGGGTGCGGTATTCGGCATGCTCGTCAATCGCCTACGCGCCTATCACATGCCGCCGTCCCAGATCATGATGAGCCGCGTGCTGATTTTCGGCTGCGGCGACAAGGCGCTCGAGATCGCCCGCATCATCGCGAAGTCGGATCGCTATGTTGACATCGTCGGCTACGTACCGGGCCCGACAGGCGAAAAATGCTGCGTGCCCGCCGAGCAGGTCGTCAATACGGGCAGTTCGCTGGCAATGACAGCACGCAAGCACAATGTCGACGAGATCATCATCGCCATCACCGAGCGACGTGGTGGCACCATGCCTTTGCGCGAACTGCTCGACTGCAAGCTCTACGGTGTTCGCGTGCTCGACCTAGCAACCCACTTCGAGCAGTTCCTGGGCCAGATCCGCCTCGACTCGCTCAAAGCCAGCTATCTGATCTTCGGCTCGGGATTCCGCCAGACCTTTATGCGCAATGCGGTCAAGCGGGTATTCGACATCTTCTGCTCCCTGGTCCTATTGACCCTGGCGGCACCCTTGATGATCGTCGCCGCTCTGGCAATCATCATCGAAAGCGGCTTCCCGATCTTCTATCGCCAGGAGCGCGTCGGCCTGGACGGCAAGCCGTTCAATGTCATCAAATTCCGCAGCATGCGTACCGATGCCGAGAAGGATGGCAAACCGCGCTGGGCCACCTCGGGCGACAGCCGCGTGACGCGCGTCGGCCGCATCATCCGCAAACTGCGGATCGACGAACTGCCGCAGTTGATCAGTGTCCTGAAGGGCGACATGAGCCTTGTCGGACCCCGTCCCGAACGTCAGTTCTTCGTCGAGAAGCTGACGCAGGATATTCCCTTCTACGCCGTCCGGCACAGCGTCAAGCCAGGCGTCACAGGTTGGGCACAGGTTCGATACCCGTATGGCGCGTCGGTAGAAGATTCGGCGCAGAAGCTCCAGTATGATCTCTACTACGTCAAGAACCACACGCTGTTTCTCGACATGGTGATTCTGTTCGAGACGGTCGGCGTCGTCCTCAGCGGCAAGGGTGCCCAGTAGCCTAGCCTCCCGCCGCCACCCCCCGCAAGCCCCGGCAAGCTCATGGTCGCCGAACTCGACGACGCACCCAAACATACTCCAGTCATGGTCCAGTATCTGGCGCTCAAGCGCCAGCATGCAGATCTGCTGCTGTTCTACCGGATGGGCGATTTCTACGAATTATTCTTTGATGACGCGGAAAAGGCTGCCCGCCTGCTCGACATAACACTGACCAAGCGCGGCCAGTCAGCCGGCAAACCGATTCCGATGGCCGGCGTGCCCTACCACGCTGTCGAGCAGTACTTGGCAAAGCTGGTCAAGCACGGCGAATCGGTCGCCATTTGCGAACAGATCGGCGATCCCGCCACCAGCAAGGGTCCCGTGGAGCGGGCGGTAACACGAATCGTCACGCCGGGCACGCTCACCGATGCCAGCCTGCTTGACGAGCGCAGTGACAGCCTGCTCCTGGCGCTCGCCCGCGACCGGCAGCGAGTTGGCATTGCCTGGCTGAATCTCGCCAGCGGCGATTTTCGCCTGATGGAGATACCCGCGGCGCTGCTGTCTGCGCAAGTTGAACGATTACGGCCGGCCGAGATCCTGCTGCCGGATGGATTCACGGGGGATATCCCTGAAGGCCGTGGCGCCTCGGCAAAGCGTTTGCCGGATTGGCACTTCGACGCCGGAACCGCGACCCGAACGCTGACGGCCCACTTGGGTACGCGCGATCTGGCCGCGTTCCTGCCGGATGATGATGCCGTACCGCTGGCGCTTGGTGCCGCCGGCGCGCTGTTCGAGTATGCGCAGGCAACCCAGATGCAATCGCTCGCGCATATCACGAGCCTGACGGTCGAACACGAGAGCGCCTATCTGCGCCTCGATGCCGCCACCCGCCGTAACCTGGAGATTTCGGAAACCCTGCGCGGGCTGCCTTCACCAACCCTGCTATCGCTGCTCGACACCTGCTCGACCAGCATGGGCTCGCGCTGGCTGCGGCATTGCCTGCACCATCCGCTCGCCGATCGCGCCGAGGCGGCACACCGGCATGAGGCGGTTGCCGAGCTGCTTGGCGAGGCCGGTGACGGACCTGGCCAGGCGTTGCGTAGCGAGTTGCGAACCATTGCCGACGTCGAGCGCATCACGGCCCGCATCGCCCTGCGCAATGCCCGCCCCCGCGACCTCTCCAGCCTGCGGGACAGCCTGGCCCGGTTACCTGCCATCGCCGGACTGCTTGCGGGCGGCGTATCGCCACGACTGACTTCCATTGCTGCCGACATCGAGCAGCCGGCCGACTGCCATGAACTGCTGATGCGCGCCGTGGCACCGGAACCGGCGACGCAACTGCGCGACGGCGGCGTCATCGCGTCGGGCTGGTCGCCCGAACTGGATGACCTGCGCGCCCTGCAAACCAACTGCGGTCAGTTCCTGCTCGACCTCGAAGCGCGGGAACGCGAGCGCAGCGGTATTGCCAGCCTGAAGGTGGAATTCAACAAGGTCCATGGCTTCTACATCGAAGTCACCCACGCCAATGCCGACAAAGTTCCCGGCGACTACCGGCGCCGGCAAACGCTGAAAAACGCCGAGCGCTACATCACACCTGAACTCAAGGCCTTCGAGGACAAGGCCCTTTCCGCCAACGAGCGGGCGCTGGCATTGGAGAAGCGGCTGTTCGACGAGTTGCTGGACCGGCTGGCCGGCTGGATTCCGGAACTTCAGCACATCGCCCGCGCACTGGCGCTGCTCGACGGGCTTTGCACCTTCGCCGATGCCGCAGCGCGCCTGAACTGGAGTCAGCCGCGGTTCGTCGCCGAACCGGTCATCGAGATCGAAGGCGGCCGCCATCCGGTCGTCGAAGGCGAGATCGACAGCTTCATCGCCAACGACGCGCGCCTGTCGGCGGCGCGCCGGTTGTTGCTGATCACCGGGCCCAACATGGGCGGCAAGTCGACCTACATGCGTCAAGTGGCGCTGATTGTGCTGCTGGCGCACTGCGGCGCCTTCGTTCCCGTCCGCGCCTGCCGGCTCGGACCCGTCGACGCCATCTTCACGCGCATCGGTGCCGCCGACGATCTCGCTTCGGGTCGTTCCACCTTCATGGTCGAAATGACCGAGGCGGCAGCGATCCTGCACGGCGCTACCGAGAAGTCACTGGTGCTGATGGACGAAATCGGCCGCGGCACATCGACCTTCGACGGTCTTGCGCTGGCCTTCGCCATCGCCCGCCACCTGATCGAGAAGAACTGCGCTTACACACTCTTTTCGACGCACTACTTCGAACTTACGCGCCTGGCCCAGGACTATCCGGAGTGCGCCAACGTACATCTGGACGCGGTCGAGCACGGGCACACCATCGTATTTCTGCACGCGGTGGAGGAAGGTCCGGCCTCGCAAAGTTACGGCATCCAGGTCGCGGCGCTGGCGGGTATTCCCGGCAGCGTCGTGCGCGATGCCAAGCGGCGTCTGGTGCTGCTGGAAAACCGGGAAGCAGCAACGAGTCCCCAGCCGGACCTGTTCGCCGCGCTGCCGGCACCGCCCGCCGAGCCAGCACCGCACCCGGCGGTGGATGCCCTGCGCGATCTCGACCCCGACGCGCTGACGCCACGCGAAGCGCTGGATAAACTCTACGAACTGAAGGACCTTAGCGGGCGATAAGAGCCTGGTGGTTCGGCTCGACTCTCGACAGCCTCATTGTCCAGCGATCGCCATGCGCTCCAGTTCATTCAGAACCGTCTGACTGGCGCGCTCCATGATGGCAGTCTCGGCCAGACCGGCCTCGATATTACCCAAGCGGAAGAGGCGCACCGCCTCGACGCCATGCTTGTGGAACTCGATGTGAGCCGGCTCGACCTCCCGATAGCCCGCCAGGCTGGAAAAGAGCGTCTTGCCTTCGCCATCGTAGTACCACTTGCCAAGGCGACAACCGGTATGACTGGCGAAATCCTCGGCATTCTTCGGTGAAACGCCAAAGAAGACCTTGTAGATTTCGAACTTGAAAACCAAATGATCAATCTTGGCCGTTTCGACGAAACTGCGCAACGCGGCACCGGAAATGGTGCCGGTCATCTGCTGTGCCAAGTCCGTCAAGCCGCGCATGCTGTTGGTCGCCTCGACGCCATCGGCGGCAAACTCGGTCGCCTGTTGCGGCGACAACTCCATCATCGATTTGACCACGCGTGTTTCTTCCTGGATCGCGCCAACTAGCGACGAAATGTCGCCCGTCGCCGCCGTGGTGCGTTCCGCGAGTTTGCGCACCTCGTCGGCCACCACCGCGAAGCCACGGCCCTGTTCGCCGGCCCGGGCCGCTTCGATGGCGGCATTGAGCGCCAGCAGATTGGTCTGGTCGGCAATTTCCTTGATCAGGTTGACGATGCCGCCGATTTCGCCGGTGCGCTCGTTCAGCTGCTCGACCTTGGCCGACGTCTCCTGCGTTCGCTCCGACAGGCGCTGCAAGTTGCCCGACATGCGCTGAATCGCCGAGACGTTGGCGCTGAGTTCGCTGTTGGTCCGGGACGAGGTCTCGCGCTCTCCCTTCATTTGCACGGCCAAGCCGGCCAGCGACCCCTGCACCTGCATGGCGGAATCGCCGAACTCCTTCAGGCGGGCAAACAAGGTTTCGTGCGCCGATAACCGGCGCAGCAAACCGTCCTGGGCCGCTACGACGTCATCACGTTCGGCCGTCAGTGTCGCCAGTTGACCATCCAGCGTCTGTTGCCGCTCCCGGGCCTCCATCAGCGCCGCCTGGAGCCGTTCCACTTCCCGAACATACTTGCCGCAAAACATCGCGCCCCCTTTTTTTCTTGTTGCCAATCGCGCTTTGCTTCCCCCGCGCGTCAGTGGTGGTGATGCCCCCCCGGAGCGTGCACATGACCGTGGCCGATCTCATCTGCCGTGGCGGTCCTCACGTCGGCGACGGTGCACGCAAATACCAGCGCCATCCCTGCCAGCGGATGATTGCCGTCGACCACCACCTTGTCCTCGGCGATGTCGGTAATCGTATACAGTTCGCCGTCGTCGCCTTCTTCTGTCGCCCGCTCGAACTGCATGCCCACTTCTATATTGTCGGGAAACAGGGAGCGCTCCTCGATCACCACCAGGTCAGCGTCGTAGTCACCGAAGGCATCCTCGGGCTGCATCTTGATTTCCAGCGCGTCACCGACATCCTTGCCCTGCAGCGCTTCCTCAATCAGTGGAAAAATACCGTCATAGCCGCCGTGCAGGTAGACGAGGGGCTGCTCGCCGCCATCCACCAGATTGCCGTCACTGTCGGTGACGCGATAGCTGAGCGTAACTACGCTGTTCTTGGCAATTTGCATGAATTCCGATTCCCATTGAGTTGCTTGACAAGTTGAAACACTTCCGCGGCATGACCTTTCGGGCTCACGTCGTAAAGAGCGTGCTGGACAATGCCCTGTCGGTCGATGATGAACGTCGTCCGAAGCACACTGAGCTTGCGATGGCCGTCCTTCTCGCGATAGTGATAGACACCGTACTGGTGGCCGACCTTGCCATCGACGTCGGACAGCAGCCGCACCGACAAGCCGTTCTTGTCGCGGAATTCGGCGTGGGCGAGGCAGTCGTCGCGGGAAATACCCAGGATCACGCAGCCGAGGCGGTTGAACTCTTCCTCGTGATCGGAGAACTCGATCGCTTCCTGGGTGCAGTAGGGCGTGCCGTCCTTCGGATAGAAGAAAACCACCGCATTCTGCTTGCCGCGCAAGGAGTGAAAATCGAATATCTCCATGTCTGCATCGGGCAGCGAAAATGGCGGCGCAGTCTGGCCGGGCTGCAACATAACCGGACTCCTCTATCGGGGTGACGTTCTGATTCTAACCGACTGAGGCGGGCATCTTGCAAGCACACCGTCAGCCGCCTCTGAAACCCCGTGCAACCCGGGGTTACGGTTGCGGCGCGTGTGTCTCGAAACGCCGGTGGCCGCTGGCCAGATACTCCCGCGAACGCATCTCGATCAATCGCGAAACCGTGCGCTGAAACTCGCTCGCCTGAGTGCCCGACGTATAAATATGGTCGGCGGCGCAGTCGGCGGTCAGCACCAGCTTGACCCGGTGGTCGTAGAAGACGTCGACCAGCCAGGTAAAGCGACGGGCCTCGGATGCCTGCTCCGGTCCCATCCTCGGCACTTTCGACAGGAACACCGTGTGAAAACGATGCGCCAGATCCAGGTAGTCGTTCTGCGAGCGGTGGCCGCCGCACAGCGTCGCGAAATCGAACCAGGCGATGCCGGGCGCACGATGGATCACCGGCACTTCCCGACCAAGCACTTCGATCGGCCGCATGTGGCCGCCGCCACCGGCGATGCGACTGAAGGTCTGCATCATCAGCCGCTCCGCCTCCGCATCGGCCGGCACGTGGTAGATATCGGCCTGTTCCAGCGCCCGCAGCCGGTAGTCGATGCCGGCGTCGATCTTGATCACGTCCAGCTTCTCGTTGAGCAGGGCGATGGTGGGCATAATGCGCTCGCGTTGCAAGCCATGCGGATAGAGGTCGTCCGGAGCGTAGTTGGAAGTGATGCAGAAGAGCACCCCGGCATCGAACAGCGCCGTCATCAGGCGACCGAGGATCATGGCATCAGCGATGTCGGCAACGTGAAACTCGTCGAAACACATGAGGCGCGTTTGCTTCGACACCTGGGCTGCGACCTTCGCCAAAGGATCCGCCTCGTGCTTCAGGGCCTGCAGGCGCTCGTGGATCTCGCGCATGAAGGCGTGGAAATGCACCCGGCGCTTGCGCTGATAGGGCACAGCGGCGAAGAAACAGTCCATCAGGAAGCTCTTGCCGCGGCCGACACCGCCCCAGAACCAGACGCCACGCGGCAGTTCCGGATGTATGAGCAGCTTGCGCAGTCTGGTCCGCCGCGCCGCCTTGAAGGCGACCAGTTCGTCATAGAACTGCTGCAACCGCATGGCGGCCATCAGCTGCGCCGGATCGGCGACAATGCCGCGCTCGGCAAGCGAGGCATTGAAGCTTTCGATCATGCCGTCCCTGGGGACGTTGAGAACGCGATGAGGCAAGTCGGATCAGAAGTGCAGCGGCCGCTTGTCGACGGCCAGCGCCGCCTCGTGCATCACTTCGGAGAGCGTCGGATGGGCGTGGCAGATGCGGGCAATGTCCTCGCTGGAAGCGCCGAATTCCATCGCCACCACCGCCTCGGCAATCAGTTCGGAGGCATTGTTGCCGATGACATGCACGCCCAGGATGCGATCCGTCCTGGCGTCGGCGAACATGCGGACGAAGCCCGTGGTATCGCCCTGGCCAAGCGCCCGACCATTGGCCAGGAAGGGAATCTGGCCGGCCCGGTAATCCGCGCCTTCACTCTTCAGCTGGGTCTCGGTCTTGCCCACCCAGGCGATCTCCGGATGTGTATAGATGACCCAGGGGATGGCGTCGTAATTGACATGACCAGCCTGGCCGGCGATGCGCTCGGCCACCATGATGCCCTCCTCCATGCCCTTGTGCGCCAACATGGCGCCGCGCACCACGTCGCCCACGGCCCAGATCCCGGGCTGATTGGTCTGGCAGTGGCCATCGACCGCGACGCGGCCGCGATCGTCTAGCGCCAGGCCGACGTTCTCGGCGCCGAGGCCGTCGGTGTTGGCGATCCGCCCGACCGAAACGATCAACCGGTCACATTCGAGCACCTGCCCGGTATCGCCGTTTTCGTACTCAACCCGAACACCCTTCTTGGTCTGCGTGACCTTGTTGATTTTCACGTCGAGTTGAATCTTCAGGCCCTGCTTCTGGGTGAAGGTTTTCCAGGCTTCCTTCGCCACCGCCGGATCGGCAGCGGACAGGAAATCGGGCAATGCCTCGAGTATGGTCACCTCGGCACCGAGCCGCTTCCAGACCGAGCCGAGTTCGAGGCCGATGACGCCGGCGCCGATGACGCCAAGCCGCTTCGGCACCGCATCCAGCGAGAGGGCGCCGACGTTGTCGCAGATCACCTTGTTGTCGACCGGAATGCCATCGAGATGGCGCGGCCGGGAGCCGGTGGCGACGATGACGTTCCTGGCGCCAACGACCTCGCTGCCTTCCTTGCCGAGCACCTCGACCTGCCAGAGATCGTCCTCCCGGCCGACGAAGCGGCCGTGGCCGGGAAGCAGCGTCACCTTGTTCTTCTTGAACAGGCCCTTGATGCCGCTGGTCAGCTGGGTGACGATGTTGTCCTTGCGCCGAATCATCGTGCCGGCGTCGATCTTCAGGCTGTCGAGACCGATGCCATGCATGACGAACGAGTGGCCGGCCTGATCGTAGAGCTCCGACGATTGCAGCAGCGCTTTCGACGGAATGCAGCCGACGTTGAGGCAGGTGCCGCCGAGGCGAACTTCACCTTTCGGGTCGGCATAACTGTCGCGCTCGATGCAGGCCACGGACAGACCCAGTTGCGCCGCCCGAATGGCGGCCACGTAACCGCCGGGGCCACCGCCGATCACCACCACGTCGAATTGCTTGTTGGCCATCGCGGTCTCCTTACAGATCGAGCAGCAGGCGCGCCGGGTCTTCCAGCGCTTCCTTCATGGTCACCAGGCCCAGCACCGCCTCGCGGCCGTCGATGATCCGATGGTCGTAGGACATGGCCAGGTAGTTGATTGGCCGAATGACGATCTGGCCGTTCTCGACCACCGGCCGGTCCTTCGTCGCGTGGATACCGAGTATTGCCGATTGCGGCGGGTTGATGATCGGTGTCGACAGCATGGAGCCGAACACACCGCCATTCGAGATCGAGAAGGTACCGCCAGTCAGTTCCTCGATCGACAGCTTGCCATCCTTGGCCTTGGTGCCAAATTCGGCGATCTTCTTTTCGATCTGGGCCAGCGACATCTGGTCGGCGTCGCGCAGGATCGGCACCACCAGGCCGCGTGGGGAACCGACGGCGATGCCGATGTCGAAGTAACCGTGATAGACGATGTCATTGCCATCCACCGAGGCGTTGAGGATCGGATACTTTTTCAGCGCGTGCACGGCAGCCTTGACGAAGAAGGACATGAAGCCGAGTTTGACGCCGTGCTCCTTCTCGAACTTATCCTTGTACTTGTTGCGCAGGTCCATCACCGGCGCCATGTTCACCTCGTTGAACGTGGTGAGGATGGCGTTGGTGGACTGCGACTGCACCAGGCGTTCGGCGACACGGGCGCGCAGGCGCGACATCGGCACGCGCTGCTCCGGCCGCTCGGCGATGATTTCGTCGGCGGTCACCACGGTTGGCTGCGGCAGCGCCGGCTTGGCGACCGCCGCCTGTGCCACCGGGGCGGGCGCCGCAGGTGTCTGAATAGCCGGCCTGGCAGCGCCGGTGACGTCCTCCTTGAGAATGCGCCCACCGGGTCCCGTGCCCTTCACCTCGGCAGCCGTCAGTCCCTTCTCTTCCATCAGCTTGCGGGCCGCGGGGCCAGGTGTCGGCGCTGCTTTCGCTTCAGCCTTGGCAGCCGGCGCGACTTCGGCCTTGGCCGGCGTGTCACCGGTACTGACTTTCGCTTCGGTGTCGATCTGCGCAATCAGGTCGCCCGAGGCCACGGACTCGCCATTGCCCTTGACGATCTTCACCAGCACGCCAGCATCCGGCGCCGGCAGTTCGAGCACCACCTTGTCGGTCTCGATGTCGATCAGGTTCTCGTCGCGGGCGACAGCCTCGCCCTCCTTGCGGTGCCACGCCACCAGCGTGGCTTCGGACACCGATTCCGACAGTTGCGGAACTTTGACGTCAATGATCATGGTCTCTCTCTTTCCCTATTTCTTGGCGCCGAGGGCGGCGTCCACGACTTCTTTCTGTTGGATGACATGCTTGGCCGCGTAACCCACTGCCGGCGATGCCGACGCCGGCCGTGCCGCCACGTCGAGCGTCTGGCCCTTCTTCAGCACGTTGCAGAGCGTGTGCTGCTTGGCGTACCAGGCGCCCTGGTTCAGCGGCTCTTCCTGCGCCCAGACCAGTTCCCTGGCATTCGGGTATTTCGCCAGTTCCTCGGCCAGGCGCCGATCGTCGAGCGGATACAGTTGCTCGATGCGCAGCAGGGCGACATTCTCGATCTTGCGCTCGCGCCGGGCCGCCAGCAGATCGTAGTAGACCTTGCCGGCACAGGTGACGACACGCGTCACCTGTTTCGGTTCGACGGCATCGATCTCGCCGATCACTGTCTGGAAGGTGCCCTTGGTCAGATCTTCCAGCGAGCTCGTCGCATCCTTGTGCCGCAGCAGCGACTTTGGCGTCATCACTACCAGCGGCTTACGCTGCTTCCTCAGCATCTGCCGGCGCAGCAGGTGGAAGATCTGGGCGGCGTTGGACGGCTGGCAGACTTCCCAATTGAACTCAGCGGACATTTGCAGGTAGCGCTCCAACCGCGCCGAGGAATGCTCCGGCCCTTGGCCCTCGTAGCCGTGCGGCAGCAGCAGCACTAAGCCGCAACCGCGGCCCCACTTGGCTTCGCCCGAGCTGAGGAACTGGTCGATCACCACCTGGGCGCCGTTGGCGAAGTCGCCGAACTGCGCTTCCCAGATCACCATCTCGTTCGGGCTGGCGGTGGCGAAACCATATTCGAAGGCAAGCACCGCCTCTTCCGACAGCACAGAGTCGAAACAGTGGAACCAGCCCTGCTTTTCCTGAAGGTGCTGCAACGGCCACCAGGTGCCCTCGTCCCACTTCTCGCGGTGCTGGTCGTGAAGAGCGGCATGGCGGTGGAAGAAGGTGCCGCGACCGACGTCCTCGCCGGAAACACGCACATTGAAGCCGGCTGCGAGCAGCGTCGCGTAGGCGAGGTTCTCGCCCATGCCCCAGTCAACCGGCAGCTTTCCAGCGGCCATCAACCGGCGGTCGTCGATGATCTTCTGCACGCGCGGATGCAGCGCAAAATTCTCCGGAATTTCGGTCACGCGCTGGGCCAGCCGCTGCAACTCCTTCTTCGGCACCGTGGTGTCGCATTTCTCCGAATAATGAGCCGTCACATACGGCGCCCAGTCGATGGCGAACTTGCTCTGATAGTCGGAAATCACCGGGTCGATCAGATGCCGGCCCTCGTCGAGCGCGGCTCGGTAGTCCTTGATCATCCGCTCGCCATCGTCAGCGCCGATGACGCCCTGCGCTGCCAGCTTGTCGGCGTATAGCTTGCGGGTGCCCGGATGGGCATTGACCTTCTTGTACATCAGCGGCTGCGTCACCATCGGCTCGTCCTGCTCGTTGTGGCCTAGCTTGCGGAAGCAGACGATATCGACCACCACGTCCTTGCCAAACTCCTGACGGAACTCCATGGCTAGCCCGACGACGAAGGCCACGGCCTCCGGATCATCGCCATTGACGTGGAAGATCGGCGCCTCGACCATCTTGAAGATGTCGGTGCAGTAGAGGGATGACCTGTAGTCGCGCAGATCGGAGGTGGTGAAGCCGATCTGGTTGTTCACCACCAGATGCACCGTGCCGCCGGTGCCATAGCCCCGGGTCTGCGAGAAATTGAGCGTTTCCTGATTGACACCCTGGCCAGCCACGGCGGCATCGCCGTGGATCAGCACCGGCACCACTTCCTTCTTGCCGGTCGGACCGCGGCGCACCTGGCGCGCATAGACGGAACCGCAGACCACGGGATTGACGATTTCCAGATGCGACGGGTTGAACGCCAGCGTCAGGTGCAACGGCCCGGCAGGCGTCGCCACGTCCGACGAGTAGCCCATGTGGTACTTGACATCGCCAGCCGACAGAACCTGGGCCTTCTTGCCTTCGAACTCGTCGAACAGCATCTTCGGCTGCTTGCCCAGCGTATTCACCAGCACGTTGAGGCGGCCACGGTGAGCCATGCCGATCACCATCTCCTGGACGCCGAGCGCACCGCCAGTGCGGATCAGCTGGTCCATGGCGACGATCAGGGACTCGCCACCTTCGAGGGAGAACCGCTTCTGGCCTACGTAGCGGGTATGCAGGTAGCGCTCCAGGGTCTCCGCCGCCGTCAGCCGCTCCAGCAGGCGCTTCTTCTCATCGCCGGCATACGACGGCGTGGCGCGGATCGGTTCCAGACGTGCCTGCAACCAGCGCTTCTGGCCGACGTCGGAGAGGTACATGTACTCCGAACCGATCGAACCGCAATAGGTCTGCCGCACCGCCTCGAGGATTTCGCGCAGATTCGGCTCAGTGGGACAGGCGGCGAACGAACCGCAGTTGAAGTGCAAGCCGAGATCCGCCTCGGTAAAGCCGTAATACGACGGGTCCAGTTCAGCGATCGACGGCCGCTCTTGACGCTTCAGGGGATCGAGTTGCGCCCAGCGGTTGCCGAGGAAGCGATAGGCATTGATCAGTTGCAGCACCCGAACCTGCTTTTCGTTGTGCTGCGCCGTCGCCCGCGCCGGCGCTTGCAGGGTTCCTTCCTTTGCCCGCTGGGCGAAGGAAGCGATCACCGGCGCATGCGGCACGTCGGGGGCCGAGGACTGGCCGGAGCCGGGCAGTGCGCCCAGTTTGTCGAAATAATCGCGCCAGGCAGCTTCGACCGCTCCCGGATTCTCCAGGTAGCGCTCGTACAGTTCTTCGATGAAGGGGGCATTGGCACCGAAGAGGTAGGAACTCGCCAACGTTTGTCTCATCATGTCATCACCTCTCTTTATGGGGTGGTGCGCAAAAAAGGCATCCCCTCCGAGGATGCCTTTCGTGATCGCTTATCGCTTGCCGAGTGTCGGCACGTCGCGGCGTGCGGCGCCGGTGTAGAGCTGACGCGGCCGGCCGATCTTCTGCTCGGGATCGCCAATCATCTCGTGCCACTGCGCGATCCAGCCGATGGTGCGCGCCATGGCGAAGATGCCGGTGAACAGCTTGGTCGGGATACCGAGCGCCCGCTGCACGATGCCGGAATAGAAGTCGACGTTCGGATAGAGCTTCTTCTCGATGAAGTAGTCGTCCTCGAGCGCGATCCGCTCCAGTTCCAGCGCCAGTTTGAACAGCGGGTCGTTGTGCAGCCCGAGCTCGTTGAGCACCTCGTGGCAGGTCTCGCGCATCAGCTTGGCGCGCGGATCGAAGTTCTTGTATACGCGGTGGCCGAAGCCCATCAGCTTGAAGTTGTCGTTCTTGTCCTTGGCGCGTTTGATGTATTCGGGCACGCGCGAGACGTCGCCGATCTCTTCGAGCATCTTCAGGCAGGCCTCATTGGCGCCACCGTGCGCCGGACCCCAGAGACAAGCGATGCCGGCGGCGATACAGGCGAACGGGTTGGCGCCCGACGAGCCGGAGAGGCGTACGGTCGAGGTCGACGCGTTCTGCTCGTGGTCGGCATGCAGGATCAGGATACGATCCAGCGCCCTGGACAGCACCGGATTCGGCACGAAGTCTTCGCAGGGGTTGGCGAACATCATGTACAGGAAGTTGGTCGCGTAGTCGTAGCTGTTCTTCGGGTACATGAACGGCAGGCCCATGTTGTAGCGATAAGCCATGGCCGTGATCGTGGGCATCTTGGCGATCAGGCGAATCGCGGCGGTCATCCGATGGTCAGGATTATTGATGTCGAGCGAGTCGTGATAGAAAGCCGACAGACCGCCGACCACGCCAACCAGTACCGCCATCGGGTGCGCGTCACGGCGGAACCCCTGGAAGAACCGAGTCAACTGGTCGTGCACCATGGTGTGCTGGCGCACGCGCGCCTGCCACTCGTCGAACTGCGTCTTGTTCGGCAATTCGCCGTTCTTGAGCAAATAGCAGACTTCCAGGAAGTTGCACTTCTCAGCCAACTGCTCGATCGGATAACCACGGTAATACAGCTCGCCCTTGTCGCCGTCGATGTAGGTGATCGACGACTTGCAGGACGCCGTGGACATATAGCCCGGATCGAAGGTAAAGGTGCCGGTCTTGGCGTACAGCGTGCGGACGTCGATCACGTCCGGGCCGATGCTGCCGGAATAGACGGGAAGCTCGACGCTCTTGCCATCGACCGTCAGCGTTGCCATGCGTGTTGCGTTCATATCAAAACCCCTGTCAGGTTTCTACTCGTTGCTCACCGGTTCTGCCGCCGTGTCAAATGCGACGCAGCCGCTCGACCATGCTCTTGGCTTGCGGATCACCTGTCTCCGTTCGTCCGCTTACCAGGTACCACAGATCGTGGTCTTCCATTGCCAGCAGCTTCTCGAGAGCTGCTTCTTCTTGCTCATCCAGTTCGTCTTCCCGCTGCCAGAAGCGTTCGAAGACGATATCCAGTTCCAGCAGCGCGCGCCGGCAGTGCCAACGCAGCCTTTCCAGCCGAGCGTGCCGCGCGTCGTCCATGGCCATGCCGCCGCTGGGCCGCCCCAAGGCGGCATCGCCCCCTGTGGGGGCAGCGAACGGAGTGAGCGTGGGGGCCATATAGTTACACGGCCCTCCTCACCATCATGTCCTTGATCTTGCCGATCGCCTTGGTCGGATTGAGTCCCTTCGGACAGACCTCGACGCAATTCATGATGGTGTGACAGCGGAACAGCCGGTACGGATCCTCAAGGTTGTCGAGCCGTTCACTGGTCGCCTGGTCGCGCGTGTCGGCGATGAACCGGTAGGCTGCCAGCAGCCCGGCCGGGCCGACGAACTTGTCCGGGTTCCACCAGAACGACGGGCATGATGTCGAGCAACAGGCGCAGAGAATGCACTCGTACAGGCCGTTCAGTTCCTCGCGATCCTCCGGCGATTGCAGGCGCTCGCGCTCTGGCAACGGATCGTTGTTGATCAGGTAAGGCTTGATCGAATGGTATTGCTTGAAGAACTGCGTCATGTCCACGATCAAGTCGCGGATCACGGGCAGCCCGGGCAGCGGCCGCAGCACGATGGGCTTGCCGGCCGGCAGCGAATCGATGTCGGTCAGGCAGGCGAGGCCATTCCTGCCGTTGATGTTGAGGGCGTCGGAGCCGCAGACACCCTCGCGGCAGGAGCGGCGGAAAGCGATCGAATCATCCTTGGCCTTCAGCTTGACCATGACATCGAGCAGCTTGCGATCATCGGTGGCATCGATCTCCACCGAGATGTCCTGCATGTAAGGCTTCTGATCCTGGTCCGGATCGTAGCGATAGATCTTGAACTGGAGGGTGCGCGTGGTCATCGTCGCTCTCTCAATAGGCGCGCTTCTTCAGCGCAATGGTGTCGACAGTCAAAGGTGTCAGCTTCACCGACTTGTAGTCGAGTCGATTGCCGTCCTTGTACCAGAGGGTGTGCTTGAGCCAGTTCTCGTCGTCGCGGCCGTTCGGGTACTCGGCGGTATCAGGTGCATCGTCGCGCACGTGGGCACCGCGCGACTCCTTGCGCGCCTCGGCCGAAACCATGGTCGCCACGGCGACCTCAATCAGGTTATCGAGTTCCAGCGCCTCGACGCGGGCGGTATTGAATACCTTCGACTTGTCCTTGATCTCGGTGACGCGCACCTGCTGCTCGACTTCGAGAATCCTCGCCACACCGGCCTGGAGCCTGTCGGCAAAGCGGAAGACGCCGCAGTGGGTCTGCATTGATCGCTGCATGGCCAGTCGTGTCTCATGCACGTTGCTGCCACCCTTCTGGGTGTCGATGCGATCGACCCGTCCCAGGCTGCGATCGATTTCCGCCTGCGGCAACGGCTTGTGGGCCTTGGGCGACTTCTTCAACTCATCGACGGCCGTTTCGCCGGCGGACTTGCCGAACACCAGCAGGTCGAGCAGCGAATTGGTGCCGAGCCGATTGGCGCCGTGCACCGAGGCACAGGCGCACTCGCCGGCGGCATAGAAGCCCGGCACGACCGCCGCTTTGCTGTTGCCCTTGGGCACGACCACCTGGCCGTAGTAATTGGTCGGGATGCCGCCCATCTGGTAGTGACAGGTAGGCACGACGGGAATCGGTTCCTTGATCGGGTCCACGCCGGCAAACTGGATGGAAATCTCGCGGATACCCGGCAGCCGTTTCATGATGGTCGCCGGCTCGAGGTGGGTGATGTCGAGCAGGACGAAATCCTTGTTCGGGCCGCAGCCGCGACCCTCGTTGATTTCAGTGACCATGGCCCGCGACACGACGTCGCGCGATGCCAGGTCCTTGGCGTTGGGCGCATAGCGTTCCATGAAGCGTTCACCGGCCGAATTGCGCAGGATGCCGCCTTCGCCGCGCACGCCCTCGGTGATCAGCACGCCGGCACCGGCGACGCCGGTCGGGTGGAACTGCCAGAATTCCATGTCCTCGAGTGGAATGCCGGCCCGCGCCGCCATGCCCAGACCGTCGCCGGTGTTGATGAAAGCGTTGGTCGAACTGTGGAAGATACGGCCGGCACCGCCGGTGGCGAAGATCGTCGCCTTGGCGTGAAAGACGACCAGCTCGCCTGTCTCCATGTCCATGGCAGTGACGCCGAGCACCTCGCCGTCGACATCGCGGATCAGATCGAGCGCCATCCACTCGACGAAGAACTGGGTGTTGGCCTTGACGTTGCGCTGGTACATGGCGTGCAGCATCGCGTGGCCGGTGCGGTCGGCGGCGGCACAGGAGCGGCGCACCGGCTTTTCGCCGAAGTTCGACATGTGGCCGCCGAACGGACGCTGGTAGATCTTGCCGGCATCGGTGCGATCGAAGGGCATGCCGTAGTGCTCGAGTTCGATGACGCACTCATTGGCCTTGCGGCACATGAACTCGATGGCGTCCTGGTCGCCGAGCCAGTCGGAACCCTTGACGGTGTCGTACATGTGCCAGTGCCAGTGGTCCTCTTCCGAGTTGCCCAACGACGCCGCCACGCCGCCCTGGGCGGCGACCGTATGCGAACGGGTCGGAAAGACCTTGGTCAGCACAGCGGTCTTGAAGCCGGATTCCGACAATTGGATGGCAGCGCGCAGGCCGGCGCCGCCGGCGCCGACGATGACCGCATCGAATGTGCGAACGGTATAGCTCACGATCAGAGCCTCCAGATGATCTGCACGGCCCAGCCGGCATAACCGACCAGGGCCAGAAGGGTCAGCACGTGCAAGGTCAGGCGGATCGCGGTGGGCTTGACGTAGTCCATCCAGATGTCGCGAATGCCGACCCAGGCGTGGTAGCAGAGGCTGACTATGAAAAGGAAGGTCAGGAAGCGGACAACGCCGTTGGCCATCAAGCCGCGCCAGCCCTCGTAACCATCGCCAGCCACTAACAGCAGCACTGCCATCAGCAGTGTGTAGGCCGCCATGATGCCGGCGGTGACGCGCTGGGCCAGCCAGTCCTTGAGGCCGTAATGGGCCCCGACAATGACGCGGGTTACCATAGTTTCACTCCCAGGA
Organism: Rhodocyclaceae bacterium; assembly: GCA_035654135.1. Taxonomy (GTDB): domain Bacteria; phylum Pseudomonadota; class Gammaproteobacteria; order Burkholderiales; family Rhodocyclaceae; genus Fen-999. The sequence continues at coordinate 20,262 of DASRXN010000207.1, forward strand.
TCGCCGTCAGCGCCAGGCTGACGACCAGCACCGCAATGGATGATTTGAAGGCCTGCGCCTTTTCGATGCCGATGTGCATGTCGAGGAGCAGGATGCGGATGCCCATGCAGAAGTGGTGCAGGTAGGCCCAGAGCAGGCCTAGCAGAATGAGCTTCACCAGTGGGTTGCCGGTGATCGCCTTGAAGGTCACGAAACTCTCGGCTGAGCCCAGCGACAAACCGAAGAGCCAGATCAGCAAGGGCAGCATCAGAAACAGGCCGGCACCACTGACGCGATGCAATATGGAAACCCAGCCCGGTAGCGGAAGCTTGATCTCGAATAAATTCAGATACTTCGGTCTTTTCTTGGCCAGTTCAGTCATTCGTCCACTCCTTACATTGCCTCAGTGCAGCAAATGCAAATTATAAGCACCGTCGAACATCACAGAAGCGCATCTTATTCACCAGTCGGACGCCGGCTTGCAGGAGATCGATCCAGCCGCCCACGCCGTCCTCAACTCAATTCATTGACGTAGCAGTGCTCGGCGGTGGAATACAGACCCCGCCGCCACTCCACCGGCCGACCGCCATAACTGAAGCTGATGCGCTCGACCGACAACAGCGGACTACCCTCCCGCACACGCAACAGTTCAGCACTGGTGCGATCAGCGGCCACGGCCCGTAACCGCTCCTCAGCCCGCACCATGCGCACGCCGAATTGCGACTCGAACAAGCTGTACAGCGATCCCTGCCACTCCTTCAGCATCTCCAGCGTCAGCCCGGGAAAGACATCGCCCGGCAGATAGATTTCGTCGACCACCACCGGCTTGGCTGAAAACTCCAGGACACGCCGGACAACGATGATCGGCTCGGCCAACTTTATGCCGAGCACTCGCGCGGCCTCCTGGCCGGCCTTGGCGCGCCAGCATTCGAGCGGCACGCTACGCGATGGGCCGATCTCGCCCCGCAGTGCTTCCAGCCTTAGGAATCGGAAAAAGGCGCGCGGATCGTTGTGAGATGCGACATAGGTTCCTTTGCCTTGGCGCCGCAACAGATGATTCTCAGCCGCCAACTCGTCGATCGCCTTGCGTACGGTGCCTTGACTGACGCCGAAGCGGACCGCGAGTTCGGTCTCGCTGGGGATGACCTCGCCGGGACGCCATTCGCCGCCTTCCAGCGCCTGCAGGATCAGGCTCTTGATCTGGCGGTAAAGCGGACTGAAGGTGGGGGATTCATGCGCCATGCCACGTATTGGATCACATTTATTTCCACTCGTCCATAGTCCATCATATGTCTTATATATGTTATCTAATAACTATTGACACGCTGCACAACAGCGGACTATCATTCACCACTGTATCCGGCCCGGTTGCCCGTCGTTAGATTCCCCCGTTCCGAACTGCAATCGGGCCACAGTCACCCTCAACCCCTGCCAAGGAGTCCAACATGGCCAAAGCCCCAATAAGAGTCGCCGTCACCGGCGCCGCCGGTCAAATCGGTTACGCGCTGCTGTTCCGAATCGCCAGCGGCGAAATGCTGGGCAAGGACCAGCCCGTCATTCTGCAAATGCTGGAACTACCCATGGACAAGGCCCAGCAGGCGCTCAAGGGCGTCATGATGGAGCTAGAGGATTGCGCCTTTCCGCTGCTCACGGACATGATCGGCACCTCTGACCCCAAAGTCGCCTTCAAAGATGTCAAGCAGGCACTGCTGGTCGGTGCCAAGCCGCGCGGCCCCGGCATGGAGCGCAAGGATCTGCTGCTCGAAAACGCCAAGATATTCACCGAGCAGGGCAAGGCCATCGATGAAGTCGCCGCCCGCGATCTCAAGCTGATCGTCGTTGGCAATCCCGCCAACACCAACGCGCTGATTACCATGAACACGGCGAAGAGCCTGCCGAAGACAACCTTCACGTCGATGATGCGCCTCGACCACAACCGCGCCATCTCCCAGCTGGCGGCCCGCACCAAGGCTGCCGTCACCGATATCGAGAAAATGGTCGTCTGGGGCAACCACTCGCCCACCATGTATCCGGACATCCGCTTCGCCACCGTGGGTGGCAAAGCTGCTCCGGCGA
>DASRXN010000208.1:0-5779 GCA_035654135.1 Rhodocyclaceae bacterium
GCCGGCGCTTGGCAACCAGATCCAGCGCGTCGCGCAGGTGCAGACCGGGGATCGAGCGGCCGGAGCCCTTGATCTCGCCCGCATTGCCACGGGCGAAGGCGAAGGTCGGCCGGTGCAGTTGCTCCTTCACCCGGCCGGCGAGAATGCCGATGACGCCCTGGTGCCAGCCGGGATCGAAGAGAGTGAGGCTGGCCACATTCTCCGCATCGAGGTCTTCGAGCAGGATGTTGGCCGCCTCGCGCATGTCGGCCTCGATGGCGCGCCGCTCGCGGTTGATGGCGTCCAGTTGGCTGGCGATGTTCAGCGCCCGCGCCGGATCGTCGGTGGTCAATGCCTCGATGCCGAGCGACATGTCGGCCAGGCGGCCGGCGGCATTGATGCGCGGGCCGACGGCGAAGCCGAGATCGAAGGTGCCGGCACGGGCGGGGTCGCGCCCGGCGACGGCGAACAGGGCCTTGATGCCCGGCTGCATGCGGCCCTCGCGGATGCGTGCCAGGCCCTGGGCGACCAGGATGCGATTGTTGCGATCGAGCGGCACCACGTCGGCGACGGTGCCGAGCGCCACCAGATCGAGCAGGCCGCCGAGATTGGGTTCCGGCCGGTCGGCAAAGGCGCCGCGCCGGCGCAATTCCGCCCGCAGCGCCAGCATGACGTAGAACATGACGCCGACACCCGCCAGTGCCTTGCTCGGAAAATCGCAGCCCGGCTGGCTGGGATCGACTATCACATCGGCCGCCGGCAGTTCCGGTCCCGGCAGGTGGTGGTCGGTGATCAGCGTGGCGATGCCCAGCCGCCGTGCCTCGGCGACGCCTTCGACGCTGGCGATGCCGTTGTCCACGGTGACGATCAGGTCCGGCTGCTTCTCTGCCGCGATGCGCACGACTTCCGGCGAGAGGCCATAGCCGGTGTCGAAGCGGTTCGGCACCAGATAATCGACGGTGGCGCCGAAGGCGCGCAGCGCGCGCAGGCCGACCGCGCAGGCCGTGGCGCCGTCGCAGTCGTAGTCGGCGACGATGAGGATGCGGCGCTTCGCGGCGATGGCGTCGGCCAGCAGCGCAGCCGCTGCGGCGGCGCCCATGAGGCGTTCCGGCGGCAGCAGGGCGTCGAGGCGTGTCGCCAGCTCTGACTTTTCCCTGATGCCACGCGCGGCGTAGAGGCGCGCCAGCAGCGGATGCACACCGGCCTGTTCGAGCATCAGTGCCGCGCGTGTCGGCACCGGGCGGGTGACGATGCGGGTCATGGTGGCAGTTGCGCCAGAGGTATGGCGCGACGCCAGAAACGCCAGAGGTCGCGCCGGGTGGCTGTGACTTGCAGCGCCTGGCCATGGCCGCTGGCGACCAAGGTCAGTCGTCGCAGATCGCCACCTTTCATGGCGACCAGTGCCGGTGCCAGCCAGCCCGCCTCCAGTGCTGTCAGAGCCTCGCGCCAGGCCATGGCATCGAACGAGGCCAGCGATGCCGTCAGGTGGTCGAGTTTCGCCAGCGTGCGGCCATCGGTGGTGACGAAGCGCGCGGGCGGTGGTGCCACGGCGATACCGGCCAATGCGCCCAGCCCCTCCACCGTTGGTTCGTCGGCCCAGAGCGTGTCGAAGCTGCGTTGCGCTCTTGCCGGCAAGGGTCCCTGACCCCATGGCCAGAGGCTGTTGATGACGGGACGGCCCACCTCCTCGCGGCGCCGATTGACCGGGTGAGCATGCAGCAGCGGCTGTGCTTCGGCCAGTAGTTGCCGCCAGCGCGGACCGGCCTTGCCGCCCGGCAGCGTCGGATCCGCCGGGCGGCCGACGGCGCGGGGCAGCGCCAGCGTTTCGATGTCGGCCGGCGTCCGCAACCGCAGATGCCAGCGGCCGGGCACTGACGCGAGGATGTCGCCCATCGTTTCGAACAGCGGCGCCATCGTCTCCCGCAGGGCGGTGTCCTCGTCGGTCGTCAGAGCCAGCCGGGTCGGGTCGTCGAGGACGATCATCCGTTCCTCAAGCCGCAAGTGGACGGGGTCCAGGCACAGCCAGGACGCGTCATCCGGCGCGCCGCGGTCGCCGAGCAGCCGCAGCGCAGCCGCCGGCAGGGGCGCGTCGATGCCGAATGTATCCGCCAGCCAGGCCTCCTCGCTGGTTAGGGCCGCGCGGTGGCCGCGGCCCAGCAGCAGGGCAAGCGCCGGCAGCGGCAGATCGAAGGTGGTGTCGCGCAGGATCTCGCGGGGCCAGAGCAGGCCGGGCACGAGCAGGGTGAGTTGCATGGCCCATGTTAACATGCGGCCCCATGCGCTATGAACTCTGGGTTGGGCTGCGCTATACGCGGGCGAAGCGGCGCAACCACTTCATCTCCTTCATTTCCCTGATCTCCATGCTCGGCATCGGCCTCGGCGTGGCGGCACTCATCGTCGTGCTTTCGGTGATGAACGGTTTCCAGAAGGAATTGCGTACCCGCATTCTCGGTGTCGCGTCGCACATCCAGGTGTCCGGCGTCGGCGGCGAACTGACCGATTGGCCGAAGACGCTGCAAGCCGTGGCGCAGCACCCCCACGTGCAGGCTGCCGCGCCCTACGTGCAGGCGCAGGGCATGCTGGCGCTCGATCAGCAGGTGCGCGGCACGGTGGTGCGCGGCATCGATCCCATCGCCGAGGAGAAGGTGGCCGACCTGGCCCGCCACATGAAGATCGGCCGCCTCGACGATCTGGTCGCCGGCGAGTTCAACATCGTGCTCGGTCTGGAATTGGCGCGCGCGCTCAACGTCGGCATCGGCGACAAGGTGACGCTGATCGCGCCACAGGGGCTGGTGACGCCGGCCGCCGTGCTGCCCCGGCTCAAGCAGTTCAAGGTCACCGGCGTGTTCGAGGTCGGCATGTTCGAGTTCGACTCCGGGCTGGCGCTCATCAATCTGCAGGACGCCCAGAAGCTCTACCGGATGGACGACCGCGTTTCGGGTGTGCGGCTCAAAGTGGATGACCTGTTCGCCGCGCCGCGCATCGGCCGCGAGTTGCTGCGTTTCCTCGACGAGGATGCCATCGTCACCGACTGGACGCGCAGCCACGCCAATTTCTTTCGGGCGGTGCAGATCGAGAAAAACATGATGTTCCTGATCCTGCTGCTGATCGTCGCCGTGGCGGCTTTCAACATCGTGTCGACACTGGTCATGGCGGTGACCGACAAGCAAGCCGACATCGCCATCCTGCGCACGCTGGGCGCCAGTCCCGGCAGCATCATGCAGGTGTTCATCGTCCAGGGCGCGCTGATCGGCACCATCGGCCTGCTCGTCGGCATCGTCGGTGGCGTGGCGCTGGCGCTCAACATCGAGACCGTGGTGCCCTTCATCGAACACCTGTTCGGCATCCAGTTCCTGGCCAAGGACGTCTATTACATCACCGATCTGCCCTCCGACCTGCAATGGCGGGATGTCGGCATCATCGCCGCCGTATCCTTCCTGCTGACCTTGTTGGCAACGCTCTACCCGAGCTGGCGTGCGTCCCGTGTCAATCCGGCGGAGGCGCTGCGATATGAGTGAGCCGGTTCTTGCCTGCGCCGGGCTGAAGAAGACTTTCGCCCAGGGTGACCTCAGCGTCTCGGTGCTGAGCGGCATCGATCTGGCCATCGGCGCCGGCGAGCGTGTTGCCATCGTCGGTGCCAGCGGCTCGGGCAAGAGCACGCTGCTGCATCTCTTGGGTGGCCTGGATGCGCCGACCACCGGCAGCGTGACGCTGAAGGGTCGCGACCTCGCGAAGGTGAGCGATGCCGAACGCGGCCGGTTGAGGAACGAAAGCCTCGGCTTCGTCTACCAGTTTCATCATCTCCTGCCGGAATTCACGGCGGTGGAAAACGTCGCCATGCCGCTGCGGATTCGGCGCATGGAGCGAGCCGCGGCGGAAACGCAGGCGGCCGAAATGCTGGAGCGTGTCGGCCTCGGTCATCGCCTGCGCCATCGGCCCGGCGAACTCTCCGGCGGCGAGCGCCAGCGTACCGCCATCGCCCGCGCGTTGGTGACCCGGCCGGCCTGTATCCTCGCCGACGAACCGACCGGCAATCTCGACCGCAAGACGGCCGGCGACGTGTTCGATCTGATGCTCGACATCAATACCGGCGCCAGCCTCGTCATCGTCACCCACGACCCCGAACTCGCCGCCCGCGCCGGCCGCGTGCTGACGCTACGCGACGGAGCGCTGGTTTAAGAGTCAGTCGTCAGCAGACGCCACTGACCGCCGCTGAATACTTCCAGCGGCCGGAACTTTTCCTTGTAGGCCATCTTGCGGCTGTCCCGGATCCAGTAGCCGAGATAGAGATGCGGCAGCGCCATGTGCCGGCATTGCGCGAGCTGCCAGAGAATGGCGTAGGTGCCGTAGCTGGTGCCCGGCTGGTCCGGCTCGAAGAAGGTGTAGACAGAAGATAGGCCGTCATCGAGGACGTCGATGATGCTGACCATGCGCAGAACCCCATTCTCGCGAAACTCGATCAGGCGGCTGTCCACGTGGCTTTGCAGTAGGAAATGCGCGAACTGGTCGCGACTGTCGCCGTCCATGCCGCCGCCCTGATGGCGGGCGGCCTGGTAGCGCTGGTAGAGCGCGTAGTGCTCCTCGCGGAAGCTGAGCGGCTTCTCCTGGGCGATGAGGCCGGCGTGATGCGCGAGCGTCCGGCGCTGGGTCCGGCTGGCGACGAACTGCTCCACGATCACGCGCGCCGGCCGGCATTCGCGGCAGGCGTCGCAATAGGGCCGGTAGGTAAACACGCCGCTGCGCCGGAAGCCGGCTCGTACCAGCTCGCTGTAGGTGGTGGTGTCGATCAGGTGTGTCGGTGTCGCCACCTGCGAGCGGGCGACGCGGCCGGGCAGATAGGAACAGCCGTAGGGCGCAGTGGCGTAGAACTGGAGCAGCGGAAAGGGCGGCAGGTCGCGCAGGTGGGCCATTCAGGATTTCCTGAAAACGTCCCGCACGGCATCTGCCGGCCAGCGACCGGGAGCAAAGTCAGCGGTGGCGAGACGGTGAATCAGCGCGACGAAGTCGCTGCGTGGAATCGGCCGGGCGCCGAGGGAGGCGAGGTGTGTTGTTTCCATTTGGCAGTCAATTATGCCGAATTCTCGTCGCTTCAGATGTTCGCACAGATGAGCCAGCGCAATCTTCGATGCATCGCGGTGGTGCGAGAACATCGATTCACCATAGAACACGCCGCCCAGTGCCATGCCGTAGAGGCCTCCGACCAGTTTTCCGTCCATCCATGTTTCGACACTGTGCGCGTAACCGAGTTCGTGCAGCCGGCAATAGGCAGCCTGCATTGCCGGGGTGATCCAGGTGCCCGACTGGCCGGCGCGCGGGGTGGCGGCGCAGGCGCCGATAACGACGGCGAAGGCGGTGTCGAGGCGCACCTCGTAGTCCCCGTTGCGCAGCACTTTGGCGAGCGACCGGGAGATCTTCAAGGCGCTGGGGAACAGCACCATGCGCGGGTCCGGGCTCCACCAGAGGATGGGCTCGCCGGCCGAGTACCACGGAAAGATGCCGCGCCGGTAGGCGGCCAGGATGCGTTCGGGGGCGAGGTCGCCGCCTGCCGCAAGCAGGCCGTTCGGTTCGGTCAGGGCTTTCGTGACGGGCGGGAAGACGGGTTCAATCGGCAGCCAGGGAATCATTCCCGAAACGCTACCATATGCTGACGCCGCTGCTGAGGCCGATGCGAAGTGCTGCGATGTCGGGAGGGCTTAGAGTTCGGCGACGCGGCGGGCGCCGTTGAAGCGCTTGACCCAGTAGCGCGTGTTCATGTCCTCGACGCGTACGCGGCCGCCGGTACGCGGCGCATGCACGAAGA
>DASRXN010000209.1:0-16680 GCA_035654135.1 Rhodocyclaceae bacterium
TCGAAGTACTGGCCCTTGACCGGCGGCGTCCATTTGCCGTTGATGAAGTTGTCGTACTTGGCCTTGAATTGAAGCTTGGCGCCGGCGGCGCCAGGTGCGGCGTAGATCAATGGGGTCTCCTCGTATCTTGAAAATTGGAACGCTGTAGTCAGTTTTTGCTACCACGGCTATTGAGCACATGGTGTGCCAGCGCCGATCAAAATCGCTGAAACGACAGAACCCCCTTTCGTGATGAAGGTCGACAGCATTTGATATGCAGAAAGATGTTCTCTGTTCGAGATACATCGCCTCTCGGGGCTGCCCCACAATGCCACACGGCTGTCACGGATTGGCACACGTATGGCAGAGATTGCATATTTCTACTTGCGGCCCCATGCCCAAGCCGTATACTGATATTTACAAGCCTCCCGCAAGAGGAAGGCTGGACAGTGGGTACTTGGAGGAGACAGAAATGAACCCAGCACAGAGGGATAGGAGGGCGGCGTTGCGGTATGCGCGTCGCCAGTTGGTCGAGAGTGGTGAACTACCAAACGACTTCGCCAATGAATCCATTGCCCGGTCATGGCGACGTTGCTTCACGGCAGGGCTTGAACCGATAGGCCGTTTGGTGGATGTGGCGCACCTGTCGGCATGTCAATTGGCGCGCGCTGCAGAGCAGAAGCAGGAATTCATTGCTCATGCGAGGCCGGTGATGGAATACCTCCATGAGCAGATATGCGATTCAGGCAGCATCGTGATTCTCGCCGATGAATGCGGTGTGCTTCTCCAGGCGTTGGGCGATACTGATTTTCTCGGCCGGGCGGAACGCGTCGCCCTTATGCCCGGCGCCTCCTGGGCAGAGTATTACCGGGGAACGAATGCGATTGGCACGGCTCTGGCGGAGAAGGCGGCCGTAACCATCCATGGCGACGAGCACTATCTGGAAAAAAACGGCTTCCTGACCTGCGCCGCCGCTCCCATTGCGTCGCCTGATGGGCGACTCCTGGGTGTTCTGGATATCTCGGGTGACTACCGCGGTCGACATCCGCATACCTTCGGCCTTGTCCAGACGGCTGCGCAGATGATCGAGAACCGCCTGATCGAGACGCGCCACGGCGCAGGCATGCGCCTGCGCTTCCATCGCTTTGCGGAGGGTATAGGCACAGTTGCCGAGGGAATCCTCGCGGTTTCCGAAGACGGCTGGGTGACAGGGGCGAACGGACCAGCATTGCAGCTGTTGGGCATCTCTGCGTCCGACATCGGTGCCATCTCCATTGACCGTTTGTTTGACGCTGACCTGCCCCTGTTGCTGGACTGGGGCCGTCGTTCCTATGGCCAGCCGGCGCTGTTGGAAGGGCGTCGGGGTAAGCGATTCTATGTCCGCGTCGACGTCGGCCGCGGCCGTATCGCCATACCGCTGGCAAAGGCGCAGCACGATGATGCATTGGCAGTGATCGACACTGGCGACGCTTGCCTTGCTGCGGCGATCGAGCGCGCGCGAAAGGTGGTGGGCAAGCCGATCCAGGTCCTCCTGCAGGGCGAATCGGGCGCGGGCAAGGAGGTGTTTGCCCGGGCAATCCACGATTCCGGTCCGCGCGCGGGTGGTCCGTTCGTCGCGGTGAATTGCGCTGCACTTCCCGAGAACCTGATCGAATCGGAGTTGTTCGGGTATATTGCCGGGGCCTTTACCGGGGCACGCAAGGATGGCTGCTTGGGACGCATTCGCGAGGCGCATGGCGGGACGCTTTTCCTAGACGAAATCGGTGACATGCCCCTGGCGTTGCAAGGACGCCTGCTGCGCGTACTGCAGGATAGGCAGGTCACTCCTCTCGGAGGCGGCAAGGCGATTCCCGTGGACTTCGCTCTGATCTGCGCGACTCACAGGAACCTCAAGACCGAAATCGACGATGGCCGGTTTCGTAGCGACCTCTACTATCGCATCAATGGCATGGCGCTGGTTCTACCTCCTCTGCGGGAAAGGAGCGACTTCTCGATGCTGGTTGGGCAGTTGCTGAGCGAAATTTCCGGGCGCCGCGATATCGAGCTTGCTTCCAACGTGGCTGAGTCTTTCGCGGCATACGCCTGGCCGGGCAACCTGCGCCAACTTGCCAACGCGCTGCGTACTGCCTGCGCGTTGCTCGATGAGGGTGAATCGGTGATCGACTGGCAACACCTTCCGGACGACCTGCTGGACGATATCCGTACTGTCGGTGCGAAAACAGTAGCATCTCAGGATCAGCCAGACAACCTGCGTGCGGTATCCGACGCTACGATTCAGCGAGCTGTTGCCGATGCATCCGGCAATATGTCGGAGGCAGCCAGGCGCCTCGGCATCAGCCGCAACACGCTATATCGCCATTTGCGCCGATCCTCGGACGTTTAGCCCCGCGGCCTGCGCGCTCCAGGCTGCTACTTGAGCGTCAGTATCCAGTTGACCAGTTTTCTGGCATCGGCCTCGGATATGGCAACGCCATTGGGGGGCATGGCGACCCCCGATGACTCTGCCTTCCAGTGCCGGCTATAGGGCGAAGTGCCGCCCATGACTGCAGCGGTTAGGGTCTTGGCGGCTGATTTGTCGGCGCGGTACCGTGCCGCCACTGCCTTCCAGGGAGGGCCGACGGGCTTCAAGCCGTCCGGTCCCTTGGCGTCGAGTTCGATGCCATGGCAGATGAAGCAGCCCGACTTGGCGGCGAGCTTGCGCATTGCCTCGTCGTTGCTTTCGGTTGCGGCGGCATTGGTCGCTGGCAGGGCGAACAGCACCAAGAATCCAAGTGCAGAGATTTTCATGATGACTCCCGTTCAGTTGTAGTTTTGTTCGGTCAAGGCTGTCGATGCTGTACGCCATATTTCTGCATGATGCGCTTGACGCTGCCGTCTGCGACAAGCTCGTTCATCGCTGTCTGCAGCGCATCGGCAAGGTCGTCGGATTGCGCCTTGACGGCGAGACCGATTGCCCATTGACGTTTCATAAGGATCGGATCCGGCGGCAAATCTATGGCGAACCGCTGATCATTGCCGATGCCGTTTTCCAGCTCTCCTTGCAGGGCGATTGCGAGCGCGACTGATCCAGCGCGAAGGGCGGCAACAGCCTCGGAGCCGGTCTTGTATGCCTTCATCGTTTCCCGGAAACGCCCCCCGTCCCGGGACAGCATGATGCTTGCGGCCAGGGTGTCGCCCTCAACCGCGTAAGCCAGCGCACCCAACTGGTCGAACGACTCGCAAACGGGCACCTTATCGAGCAGTCGACCAACTGCGTAGCGCTCGCGATGGTAGGGGGCGATGAACCGGACCTTGTCGATCTTGGTCATGTATTCGCGATCGATCGGTGCATGCATCAGCACATCGGCGGGCCCGTAGCCGAGGTAGTGGCCCTTCCATACCATGTTGCGGAGATCGTCCTCCATGTTCTCGTCGGCATCGAACCAGAGCGGGGCCATCTTGACGCCAAGCTTGGTCGCCAGCGCTTCCGCAATGTCCACATCGATTCCCTGGCCATTGTGCGAGAACGGGGGAAAGTTGTTGTACAAAGCCACTCTCAGCACGCCGGCGTTCCGAATCTTTTCCAACGGGGTCGGATCGTCGGCCCAGGCCCCATGGGTGGGCGCAAGCAAGAAGAGCAGCAAAACAATGAATGAGCGAGCTATTGTCATCTGGAAAACCGAAATACCTCTAATTGGCACCGCCAAGGATCCACCGGATCAGACTTTTCAAGTCTTCCTCTGGCACCGCATCCATCGGCGGCATGGGCACCTTGCCCCAGACTCCTGAGCCGCCTTTTCGCACCTTGGCCAGAAGTCGCGCCTCCGCGTTCTTGTCCTTCTGGTATTTTCTTGCGACCTCGCGATATGCCGGCCCAACGCCGCGGGCATCGATCGCATGGCAGGCCAGGCAGGACGATTTCTTGGCAAGGCTTTCCATGGGATTCGACGGCGGGGCCTGTTCGGCTCGATAAGCTTCTGCGCGGACGTCTATGTAGGAGCGAATCGCCCAGATGGCTTCCTGAGGCAGAATACCCTGGAATGGCGGCATATATACTGCCCCATTCCTGACCTTGCCGCGCAGCACCGACTGTGCGAAGTACTGGTCGGTCTCCTTGTCGCTGTCCAGATTACGCAAGTCGGGCGCGATACCACCGCTGATGGCCTCAAGACCGTGGCAGCGAGCGCAGTTCTGGTTGAACGCGGAGGTGCCAACTTTGATTGCCTCCTTGTCGCCCCGGTAGGGGTTCTCGTCGCGCAGCTGCTCCCCGAGAGGTGGCAGCGAACTCACGTCCACGGCCTGAGGAGTGACGTTGCCATGTGCATAAGCTGGCGCACTGGGGACAAGCGATGTGACCAGGGTGGATATTAAGATTACGTACTTGCGCAAAGGGGACTCCTCGTGATCGTTGGGTTCTTGGCGGAAACCTGCCTCCAATGTAGAGCTAATGCATGCAGAGAATGTGCCAGCGATGTGCCTCGCTGGGGAGCCTCAATTGGCGTGCCACGCAGCGGAATTGCCGCTGTCGACCGCAGTCGTTGGTGTTCCATGTTGAGCCAGGATATGTCCCGTTCCGATACACGCGATGTGGCGTAATGATGCACGCACTCCGGTATCACTGGCGATCAAGAATTTCATGAATTCAATACCTTCGGGCCATCAGGCAAGGTGGTTCATCTACACTGATTTGAAATGGATTTGGAGGTTGCAATAATGCGCGTGGACAGAGCGGGGCGCCTACGGACTTGGAAGACCATTCAGGCTGTTGTGTGGCTCGCGTTGCCAAACGCGGTTTACTGTTCCGAAGCGGTCACTCCTGAGGTTGTGGTGGTCGGGATAACACCCTTGCCTGGCCTTGAACTTGCGCCAGATGAGATACCCTCGCACGTCCAGTCGATAGGCGAAACCGAACTCCGGGATCGCCGAAGTGCGACGTTGCCGGATCTGCTGGAATCGCTGGCGGGGGTCTCGGTAAATCACACGACTGGTAACGCGCTTCAGTCCGACCTGAGCTACCGCGGCTTTACTGCAAGCCCGCTGCTGGGAACTCCGCAAGGCATCTCGGTCTATCAGGATGGTGTGCGGATCAATGAAGCATTCGGTGATGTCCTCAACTGGGATTCCATTCCCCGTGCCGCAATCGCCTCGGTCGATCTCGTGCCAGGATCCAATCCGCTGTTCGGCCTGAATACCTTGGGGGGCGCCGTTTCCTTGACGACCAAGAGCGGCTATTCCCATTCCGGGCTGGATGTCGACGCCGACATGGGCAGCTCCGGTCATGGACGCACTTCGATCGAATTCGGTCGCGACGCAGGAGAGTTCGCACTCTACATGGCGGCTTCGCGACTCCAGGAAGACGGATGGCGCGACGACTCACCCGCGCGTGTAAACCAGTTGTTTGCCAAGCTTAGCCACCGACGCGGCGGGCTTGAGTTGGATCTGGGCGTTACGGGCACCGACAGCGACATTACCGGGAACGGCCTGGTACCGGAAACGATGCTTGCCGATCGAAGAGCGACTGTCTTCACCAAGCCCGACACCGCCCGCACGCGGGTGGGCATGGTGACGTTGTCGTCCCGCTACTGGCTCGATGACAAGGCCCGTTTGTCGGCGACGACCTACTACCGCGAGCGCCGAGCCAGAACACTGAACGGCGATATCAACAACAAGTTCGAGGGCAATCCGGCAGTGGATGGAGCGGCTGGTGCCAGCGGTGGCGTCGGTGTCAATGCCGACACGGCGGTTAACAATCGTACGACTGCTGATCAGGCCAGCATGGGCGTGTCGGTGCAGTGGTCGCGGACGGATGACGACAATCACGTGGCATTCGGTTCGACCTTCGACCGCAGTCATACCGGATTCGAGCAGTCCTCCGAACTCGGCACGTTCGACAGCCAGCGCAGCGTGACTGCCGGCGGTGGTGGCGAGGTAGTCGACAATCGATTGACGGGTACGACACAGGCCTGGAGCCTGTACGCCACCGACACGTATCGGCCCAATCAGGAAATGGCGATCATGACCTCCCTCCGGTTCAACCACGCCCGGGTCGCGACACGGGACGATCTGACGACCGTTGTACCCAATCTGGATGGAAACTTTACCTACCAGAAGCTGAATCCAGCCATCGGGGTGTCGTGGAAGCCGCTTGCCACGCTTTCCTTGTTCGTCAACGCCGCGCAGGGCAATCGGGTGCCCAGCCCGATCGAACTTGGTTGCGCGGACCCCGCCAATCCATGTTCGCTGCCCAACGCGATGCAGAGCGATCCCTACCTGAAACAGGTCGTCACCCGTACCCTGGAATCGGGATTGCGCGGCAGGGCCGGTGGTTGGCAGTGGGATGCAACGCTCTTTCGCAGCATCAATTACGACGACATCCTGTTCGTCGGTACGTCGACGAGCGCCGGCTATTTCACGAACTTCGGCAGGACGCGCCGCCAGGGACTGGAACTGGGAATTGCCAGAAACCTCGGCACTCTTGCCTTGCGCGCGAACTATGCCTACGTCGATGCGACCTATCAGTCGTCTGCATGCCTGTTGGCGCCGGAAAACAGCTCGCGTGGGCAGAGTGCCGAGTGCACCGCATCAGGCCAGAACGACGAGATTCTCGTGAAGCCTGGCAACCGGATTCCTGGCATTCCGCGCCATGGGTTCAAGACGTCGGTCGCCTGGAACCTGGCGGGCGGCTGGAAACTGACCGGCGACCTGCTGGCCTTCTCAAGCCAGTACCTGCGCGGCAACGAGAACAATGAGCATGCGTCAGGCACATACAGTGATGTGCTTGGCGGTGGCCCGAGGACATTTCTTGGCAGCGGTCGCGCTCCGGGGTACGCGCTCGTCAATGTGGCGGCAAATGTGCCGCTGGGTCGGCGTAGCTATCTCTCCTTCGGCATCAACAACCTTACGAACAGGAAATATGCGAGTGCCGGGGCGCTGGCGGCGAATCCATTCGATCGCAATGGGGTTTTTCAGACGAATTCCGGAACATGGTCACATGAGAGCTTCTTTGCTCCCGGTGCACCGCGGAACTATGTCGCCGGACTGGCATTCACCTTGGACTAGACGAATTGGGGGGCATGATGAAACTCGGACTGGGGATCTTCGGGCTGCTGCTGGCGACGAACGGCTGGGCAGCCTCGTCCTCCTATGTCATCGATAGCCGGCACACATTTCCTGTGTTCGAGGTGAGCCACTACGGGTTCTCGCTGCAGCGTGGCCGGTTCGGCAAAGTGACCGGAACACTGGTGCTGGATCATGAAACCAATCGCGGTTCGATTGAAGTGGTAATCGATACCGCGTCAATCGATATGGGCTTCGACGAGTGGAGCAAGCAGATGCGTGGCGAACGCTTCTTTCAGGTCGAGAAGTTTCCGAGTGCCACATTCGTTGCGCGCGATTTCGCACTGGTCGCCGATCGACCGTCCATGGTGGCTGGCGAACTGAGCCTGCTGGGGACGACGCGGCCGGTGCTTGTCGAGGTCACGAGGTGGCGCTGCGCGCGACACCCGATGCTTCCGCGTGAACTGTGCGGCGCCGATATCCAGGCGACCATCAGGCGGTCGGAGTTCGGAATGGGGTACGGAACCCCGGGCATCGCCGACGAGGTACGCCTTGCCATCCCGATCGAAGCGATACGGGAACAATAGGCGACACTGCGGACGGAGCTGGGAAATGAGGAATTTCAACTCTCGCATTGGAGGGACCATGCGCAAGACTGCGGTAGTCCTGGCGGCTTGTGCCGTCACGTCGGCCTGGGCGGGGCAGGGAGTGGCCTATGTAAGCAATCAGAAGGGCAACATCCTGACCATCGACCTATCAACGTTCGAGCCGACCGGCGAAATCGAAATTGGCGGAGGTAGTCCGCGCGGTCTCGGCATCACAGGGGACGGCAAGCTGCTCGCCGTGGCTGTCCGCGAAAAAGGAGACCTCGCTATCGTCGACGTCGAGCGTCGGCAGGTAACCAGCCGAGTTCCGATCGGGAAGAATCCGGAGTTCGTGCGCGTGCGCGGTGATCGTGCCTTCGTGACCTTCGAACCGGCGTCAGAGGGAGGGCCGCCACCGAAACCCGGATCGATCGAAGAACGTGATCTGGCGGCAAAGCGGAAGGCCGACGGGCAGGAGCGCGCCCGGATCGCAGTCGTTGATCTCAAGCGCGGCCGGGTGGAAAGGCAGATCGAAGGCGGCATGGAAACCGAAGGAATCGAGTTCTCTCGGGATGGCAAGCGGATCATGGTCACCAACGAGGCGGATGACAATATCACCATCCACGACCTCGGAACCGGCAAGCTCCTGAACACGATTGACACACGGCCCTACGGGCACAGGCCACGCGGCATCAAACTTTCCCCGAGTGGCCAGACGCTGGTGGTAACCATCGAGCACGGCAACAAGCTCCTGGTGTTCGACAGCGATTTCAACATCGTTCGGGCGGTACCGACGGGTGACTTCCCCTACGGTGTGTCATTCGATCGTGCTGGCCAGCGGATTCTTGTCGCGACAGCCAAAGGCAAGACACTGCAAGTATTCGATGCGCAGAACCTGGCGGTGCTTGCCGAGCATCCGATCGGCGACCGTTGCTGGCATTTCACCTTCGCTCCGGATGATCGCCACGTGCTGCTGGCTTGCGGTCGGTCGAATGAAGTTCTCGTGTTGCAGGATGATGGGCGCCTGCTCAAGCGGATTCCGGACGCATTGATGCCGTGGGGCATCGTTGTGTACCCGAAGGCATTCGGCAGCCTGGACGCCCCCTAACGGGGATTACTCTCGTATCGATCATGGTCCTGGGGCACCAGCCCCAGGACCGAACCGAACTACTTGCCGTTCTTGTGCAGCTTGAAGACCCACATCGAACCGCCCTGTTCGAGGAAGTTCACCTTCTTGGCGACATCGCCGCCCCAGAGCGGAACTGCACCACCCCAGCCGGATGCGACTGCGATGTACTGCTCACCATCCTGTTCCCAGGTGACCGGGGGGGCGACGACGCCGGAGCCGGTCTGGAAGGACCAGACTTCCTTGCCCGTCTTGGCATCAGCTGCCTTCAAGTAGCCCTCGGGTGTTCCCCAGAAGACCAGGCCGCCTTTGGTCGTCAGGACACCGCCCCACAAAGGCGCGTTGTTAGTGACTTGCCAGACGATTTTGCCGGTGGCCGGATCGACTGCGCGCAGCGCACCGATGTAGTCGCCGCCGATTTCCTTCGGATCGAGCGTCTTGATGGTGAAGCCGGCACCGAGATAGGCCGCGCCTTTCTTGTAGGTGATCGGCTCATTCCAGATGTCCATGCCCCATTCGTTCGCCGGAACATAGAAATAGCCGGTATCCGGGCTGTAGGCCATCGGCATCTGGTTCTTGCCGCCGAGGAATGATGGCGCGGAAAACACGACGTCGCCCTTCTTGCCGTCCGTGCCCTTCGATGGATCGCCAGGCCGGTTGGCCGCAATGAACTTCGGGCGGCCGTTTTCATCGAGGCCCGAGGCCCAGGTCTGCTTCTTGACGAACGGGAAGCCCTTGACGAACTTGCCGGTCTTGGCGTCCAGCACGTAGAAGAAACCGTTCCGGTCCGCCTTGCCGCCCAAGTGCCGACCGTCCTTGGCCTTGAAGGTGACGAACTCGTTGACCCCGTCGAAGTCCCAGCCATCGTTGGGTGTCCCCTGGAAGTGCCAGACGATCTGGCCGGTATCGACGTCGATGGCGACGGTCGAGCAGGAAAAGAGATTGTCGCCGGGTCGCAGATGGCTGTTCCATGGTGCCGGATTGCCGGTGCCGAAGTAGGCCAGGTTGGTTTCCGGATCGTAGGTTCCGCCGAGCCAGGTGGCCGCGCCACCGGTCTTCCACAGGTCGCCCGGCCAGGTGGCGTTGGTCGTTCCGGAGATGCCATTCTCCTTGCCGTCCTTCATGCCCATGTGGCCTTCGACCGTCGGGCGCACCCAGACGAGCTTGCCGGTCTTGGCATCCCTCGCCTCGACACGGCCGATGACGCCGAACTCGCCGCCCGACACGCCGGTAAGGACCAGGCCTTTGGCGATGATCGGGGCTGCGGTGTACGAGTAGCCGGCGGCGTAGTCGTCGATCTTTTCCTTCCAGACGACCTTGCCGGTGTCCTGATCCAGCGCCACCAGTTGTGCGTCCAGGGTGCCGAAGATCACCAGATTGTCGTAGAGGGCGGCTCCACGGTTGATGACGTCGCAGCACGGCATGATGCCGTCCGGCAGACGATGCTCGTATTTCCACAGCTTCTTGCCGGTGCGGGCATCGAGGGCGAAGAGCCTCGAATATGAAGCCGTGACGAACATCTTGCCGTTATGGATGACGGGCTGTGCCTCCTGCCCGCGCTGTTTCTCGCCGCCGAACGAGAAACTCCATACTGGTACCAGATCCTTGACGTTGCCCGTGTTGACCTTTGCCAGCGGGCTGTAGCGCTGACCTTGGGTGCCCAATCCCCACGACAGAATGTCACCGGTGGTCTTGGCATCGTCCACGATGTCCTTGTCGGTCACGCGTGCCACAGCCGGCGACATCACGGTTCCCAGCATCCCAGCTGCAGCCAGTGCAGCCGCCAATTTTTGCCTAGTCATTGTCCTACCTCCAAAGTTGTTATGTGCAGCCGACGGAGGGATCAAACAATCTGCCTCGTCCAATCGAACGAGTTCCCTTCCCCCGATCGACTGATAGGCAATATTGATGCCACTGGGCACCAGTCGGCGGAATCGAGGCTGGATTTGAGATTGCGGTCAGCGAACAGTTCTGGCCGCAATATTGATGTGTGTCAGGAATGGACGAGTGTCACGAAACGGTACAGGTCGCCTTTTAGTTAGAAGATGTAGCGTGCCCCGACGCCGGCGAACCAGTTCCGACCGGCGCCCGGCTCGAAGGCTGCGCCCGTCGTAGCCTGGGACGTATTGATTCGCACGGAACTGATGTAGGTCTTGTCGCCAAGGTTTTCTAGCCGCAGGTATTGCCAGGTCTGCCAGTGGGCAAAGCGCTGCCGGAATCCCGCCCGCAGATTGGCCAGGGTGTACCCGTCGGCCCGCTGGGCGTTGCTGTCATTCGTATAGGTGTCGCTGAAGCGGACTCCTTCGATGGCGGCCGAAAATCCCGAGGCAGGGTGATGCCAGGCCAGCTCGGCGTAGCCTGTGTACGCGTATGTTCCCGGAATCCGGTTGCCGGCGCTGACGGTTGCGCAAGGGGGCGATCCAGTGCAGAACGTATCGCGGAACGTGGCGGTCATCCGGGCAACGGCGACATACAGGTTCAGGTTGAATGGAAGAGCGGAATCGAGGGCCAATTCGACGCCATCCCTTCGGGTCCTGCCCACGTTCTTGAACGAAGCCGTTGCACCGTTGCCCTGGTCAGTGACGATCTCGTCCCGGGTATCGATCCGGAATGTGGCCAGATTCAGGCGGGTATTGCTGGTGAGCATCACCTTCGTGCCGGCCTCGTAGTTGCGGCTGCGGCTCGGTTGCAGGGCCAGATTCGGCCCGGCGCCGTCGTTAATCGTGGGATCGCCGACGTAGGTCTGCTCGATGAACGTCGGCGTCTCGAAGCCGCGGCCAAAGTTCGCATACAAATTGAACGCAGGGGTGACGTGGTAAGTCGCACCGATGACCGGCGAAGTGTTGGAGAAGGCGAGATGGCCGCTGCCGTCGGTTGGTGATGGGATGTGGTCGTGGATGTCGAATCGCACGTCGGTGTGGCGAATGCCTGCGATCAGCAGCCAGTCGGGCGATGGAGCGATCATCACCTGTGCGAATTCGTCGAGGTTGTGGGCGCGCTGCGTCTCGAAGCGTGTCGCGATGCCTGACTTTTCGCCGTTGACGGCGTTGAACTGGGTTCGGTCGTCGACCATCCGGTCGTAGTTCAGGCCGGCGACCACGGTCACCGGCCGGCCCAGGATTTCACCGATGTGTGTCCATTTTGCCTCGGAACCGAGAAACTCTCGGTCAATGGCAGAAAGTCGCCCGGTCGCGCCGAGTGTCTGGTACTGCTCGTTCACCCGGGTGCCGTAGTAGCCCATCAGGGCGAGGCGATCGCTGCCCGACAGCGCATGTTCGAACGTCGCCCCGCCCTGCTTGTGGTTGCGATTGACGCGGGCATTGCGGGAAATCGCGTTGGTTCCGGCCTGCTGTGGATTGTCCTGATACTGCGCCGCCGTCAGGGCACCGGGATCTTCGGCTGTCTGGTCGAGAGCCGTCGCCACCATGGTCAGCCGACTGTCGCCGAGCACGTAACCCAGCTTGGCGTGCTGCGAGTCCCGATGCGAGGCGCTGTGGTCCCGGTAGCCGTCTGAGTCGTACTGATTGGCATTGGCGACGTAGTTGAGCGCGCCGCGCTGACCGTCGAAGCCGATGCTCGTGCGCCGCGTGTCGTAGCTGCCGCCTGACACCGTGCCCTCGAAGGACGGCTCGGGTCCGCCGTCGCGCGTGAAAATCTGGATGACGCCTCCGGATGAATTGCCGTAGAGGGCGGAAAACGGGCCGCGCATGAATTCGATGGACCGCGCGGAATCCAGATTGAAGGTGCCGGTCTGTCCCTGTCCGTCCGGCATCGTGACCGGAATGCCATCGGCATAGATGCGAACCCCGCGAACACCGAACGAGGAGCGCGAGCCGAAGCCTCTGCTCGAGACGGCCAGGTCCTGGGCAGCGTTATAGCGGTTGCTGACGACGACGCCCGGAACCCGCACGGCAGTTTCGGTCAGATTGACCAATGGACGACTGTCGCGAATCTCGTCACCGGCAATGACGTCGATCGACACGGGCAGGTCGAAACTGGCCTGCTCGACGCGGGTGGCCGAAACTACCACGGGACTTGTATTGAGGCGAAGGTCGTCTCCGACTGCACTGGCCGAAACACCGGTAACTGCCAGGCCAGCGAGAAGTCGCGCAGAAATGGAAGAGGTATGCATACGCAGCGCTAAGGAAGGATCGTTCCGAACATGATTGTCCCGGCCCGGCCCATTGTGCGCCTGCGCGAATCGACACGACGCGGCCTCATGAGAATCATGAGTCGCGCCGCCTCAGGGCGCGATCAGTCCGTTGCGTATCGCGATCAGCGTCAGTTCCGCCGCGTTGGCGGCGCCCAGCTTCTGCTTGATGTTGTACAAGTGTGTCCCGACGGTGCGAGGGCTGAGGAACAGGAGCTCGGCGACCTCATTGACGGACTTGCCGCGCGCCAGCATGATAAAAACCTCGAATTCGCGGGCGCTGAGCCGTTCCACCGGACTGCCGCGGTTGCCAACCTGCTCGATGGCGATTTCGCCGGCCAGATCCGGCTCGAGGTAGATCTTGCCGGCCGCGACCTGCCGGATGGCCTCGATCAAGGCTTCGGCGGCACTGCGCTTGGTCAAGTAGCCCCGCGCGCCTGCGGCAAGGGCGCGGCGCGGATGCGAGGTGTCCTCATGGGCTGACAACACCAGCACCCGGGCCGTCGGCCACTTGGCGACGAGTCTCGACAGGGTTTCCAACCCTCCCATACCCTCCATCGCCAAGTCAAGCACGACGACATCAACTTCAGCATTCGCATAGCGCTGCAATGCCTCTTCGCCGCGTGCGCATTCGGCCACGACTCGTATGTCCCCCGTCGTTTCCAGCAGCAGGCGGAAGCCCATGCGGACTACCGCATGGTCATCGACGAGCATGACGCGTGTCGGTGCGTTCAACTTGTCAACCTCCGGTCACAGGAACCCGAATTGCAACACGAAACCCGCCTTCCTGTCGTCGGCCGGCTTCAAAATAGCCGCCGAACGCCGTGATTCGCTCGCGCATGCCCATCAGCCCGTGGCCCATCCCCGGAGGTTCATCCGGGGCCAGGGGACCGTCGTCGGACACGGTCACTTCCAGAACTTCGTCTTGCCGAAGGACGCTCAGATCGATTTGGCTGGCAGCCGAGTGTTTGAGCGCGTTGGTCAGCGCCTCCTGAACGCAGCGAAAGACCGCCAGGGCCAGCGGCTCGGACAGGTCCGACAGGTCGCCCGTGATGTCTGTGGTCAGCACAATTTTCGGGTGATGGTCCTGCCAGCCACGGGCCAGGTCGTGGAGGGCAGCGGCGAGGTCGCGTTGCTCGAGCGCGGTCGGACGCAACTCCCTGACGATGCGATGGACGTTGTCGTAGAGGCTTGCGGCGATGGCGTCGATCTTGGCAGCAGCGTCTTCTGCCGACGTTTTCCCGCCGGCACGCTCCAGTGTGGCCGCAATCAGGCGGATGGCGGTAATCGACTGGCCGAGTTCGTCATGGAGTTCTCGCGCTAGGCGCTTGCGTTCGTCTTCGATCCCGGCCTGGATCATTCTCGTCACGACGCGGTTTTCCGCGAGTTCCCGGGTGGTCGTGACCAGTCGGCGGGCGTCGGCCTCCGTCGGTCTCAGCAGGTGCCGCAACAGGAACAGCAGAGCGATATGGAGAACCGCAATGAAGCACAGGCCGAGCATTTCGACGACGACAATGGTGTCCCAGGCGTCAAGCATTGCCTTGGAAGCGTCGGGGATGACCTCGATGCGTGCGCCGGGAAGATTAATGATCGTGGCATCGAGCGCCGGCCGCACGATGTTCTGGAACCAGAGCGGCGCCTGCCTGCCGGACTTGTACGTTCCGGCTGGCGAGGTGTAGCGGAGCTGGTTGTCGGCGGAGTAGAAACGTATTTCGCTGCCCGGCACGTGGCCGAGGTGTTGCAGGAAGCTGGCCATCACCACGGGCGTCGGTCCGAGCACCGGGCTGACCCGCCCGGTGGTGCCTAGCATCTGCACAGTGATGTGGTGGGCCGCCTCGATCTCGTCCCGGATGGATGCACGATGGCTTTCGACCAGCAGCCACGTCAAGGTGACCAGGAAGCCTGTATTGAGGCATGCGACGAGCAGCGTCAGGCGCAAGCGCAGGCTCAACACGATCTTCCTTCGAGCTTGATCAGGCGGACGGCAGGTGCCTCAGGAAGTGAGGCGAAAGACGATGGGTACGTCGATGGTGAACGCCGTACCCGCCAACGACGCAGGCGGGGCCGGTAGAGGCAGTGCCGCGCGCACCATGTCGACGGCTTGTTGATCGAGAACCTCATGTCCGCTTGAGCTTACCACGCGCACGGAGCGCGCGTTGCCGGCTTCGCCGAGCTGGACCTGGATCACGGCAGTGCCTTGCCATTGCCGCAGGCGCGCCACCTTGGGGTAGCGCTGTTGCCGAGCGACGATTTCCGCGACGGTGTGCCCGTAGCCATCCAGTATCGCATTGTTGACGGCCGCCGGCGTTGGCGCAGGCTCGATCGGTGCCGCTGCAACGACAGCAGTCGCCGGTTGCGTCGACGGTTCCTGTGTGGGAGTGGGTGCGACTGTCAGCACTTGCAACTCGTCTTGGTCAGCTGCCCAGCTGCGTTCGATATTTCGTGCAATTTGCGGACGGCTTGCCGGGTGCGGAAACGGTGCCGCCCGGGTGGAAGGACGGACCGTTGCTCGCATGGTTTCCTCCGGCACGGGTTCGCGACCGGGCAGAATGACCTCGAGGACCCGGTCAACACGCAGGCCGCTATCTGGAAGTCCGGGCAGCAGGGCAAGTCCCGCGACGTGGATGGTGACCGAGGCAAGCAGCGCCATCGTGATCGTGTCTCGCCTGGGCTCGGCGAATCGCGGGCTGAATGTCATTTCATAGCGTAGAGCGGCAGCGATCATATTGTTACGGTAGACGACATTCCGGGCGGGTTAGTGCGCAAGGTTCGGTTTCATGAAAATCATGAGGTACGGATGGGCAGCATCTCTCGTTACCATTGCGCTCATGGTTGCGGGAATTACAGTGTTCTATGTTCGTCAGCTGCTTGCGGTTGTCGGGCTGCTGCTCGGACTGGCGACGGTCGCCGGTGCCGGCGAACTCGATCGATCCGATATCCAGCACCGGTTCAAGTCGCCATGGGTGGTCGGCGAACGCCTGCGCGACGTACCGGCCTGGCCCCTGACAAGCGAACTGTCGCCGGATGCCGGTCCGGTCGGCTACGTCTTCGAATCCATCGACCTGGCACCCATACCGGGCTTCGAGGGCACGCCGCTGAACCTGCTCATCGCGATTGACGCCACCGGCAAGTTCATCGACGTCGAGGTGCTGCGCCAGCACGAGCCGGTATTCCTCGGCGGGCTGGGTCCCGGACCATTGGCAGAGTTCGTGCAGCAGTACAAGGACAAGAGCCTGCTGCGCGAAATCGTCGTCGCCAGCACTTACGGTCGTGCCCAACCCGGCGATCGGCGCATCGTGCTCGATGGCGTGGCCAAGGCGACGGCATCGGTGCGCATCGTCAACCAGACGGTGCTGGCCTCGGCGCTGGCAGTCGCCCGCAAGCGGCTCGGGTTCGCCGATCCGGGCGAGGCAGCGCTGCCGGCGGTACCGAAGGCTGACAGCTACGAACCGCTTGCATTCGAACAGCTGGTGCAGCGCGGCTACGTCAGGCGGCTCATCCTGACCAACGCCCAGGCCGAAGCACTGTTCGCGGGTGGCGACGCTGCCGGCCTCGATGAGAAGGCGCTGCGCGATCCCCAGGGCCTGTTCGTCGATCTGTACGTCGCTTACCTCAACGCGCCGATCATCGGCCGCAACTTGCTCGGCGAACGGGACTGGCAGCGCCTGCGCGGCGATCTCGGCGACGACCGTCCCGCGTTCTGGGTCGCGATGCGCGGCCGCTATCCACTCTACGACGACAGTTTCGTGCCCGGAACACAGCCGCCGCGTCTAGGTGTTCAGCAGCGCGACCTGCCTTTCGAGTTG
>DASRXN010000210.1:0-29463 GCA_035654135.1 Rhodocyclaceae bacterium
AACGCCAATCCTTGCCGAAGCCTCGCCTCGACACCCGGATACCGACCGGCGACTGGCGCCGCTTGTATTCGTTGCGCTTGAGCATGCCGACCACGCGGCGCACGTCGGCCTCCGCGTAGCCCAAGCCCACGATGTCGCGCGGGCTGAGGTCGCGTTCCATGTAGGCCTCGATGATGGCGTCGAGCACGTCGTAGGGCGGCAGCGTGTCCTGGTCAGTCTGGCCGGGCTTCAATTCCGCCGACGGTGGCCGCGTGATGATGTTTTCGGGAATCGCCTCTGACAGCGTGTTGCGATAGCGGGACAGGCGATAGACGAAGGTCTTGAAGACGTCCTTGATGACCGCGAAGCCGCCCGCCATGTCGCCATAGAGCGTGGCATAGCCAACCGCCATCTCGCTCTTGTTGCCGGTGGTGAGGACGATGGCGCCGGTGCGGTTGGAAAGCGCCATGAGCACCATGCCACGAATGCGCGCCTGGATGTTCTCAGCCGTCGTGTCGGCCCAGGCGGTCGGCGGCAGGCCGGCGAACAGCGGCTCCAGCATGGCGGCGTAGGTATTCATGGCCGGCTCGATGGCGATCTCGTCGTAACGCACGCCGAGCCGGCGCACCATTTCGCGCGAATCGTCGAGGCTCATCTGCGCCGTGTAGGGCGACGGCATCATCACCGCACGCACGCGGTCGGCACCCAGTGCATCCACTGCGACGCAGAGCGTCAGCGCCGAGTCGATGCCGCCCGAGAGGCCGATGATGGCTCCGGGAAAGCCATTCTTGCCGACGTAGTCATGCACGCCCAGCTTGAGCGCCTCATAGACTTCCGCCTCGAAAGTCAGCCGTGGCGACACGCCCCCCGGCAGCAGGTGGCCCGCCGAGTACTCGATGATTTCGACCGTCTCCGCGAACGCCGGCAACTGGTGGGTCACCCGGCCGGCGGCATCGAGCGCGAACGACGAGCCATCGAACACGAGTTCATCCTGGCCGCCGACCATGTTGGCGTAGATCACCGGCATGCCGGTGCCGGCGACACGCTCGCGCAGCACCTCGTGACGGCGCGCCAGCTTGTGCATGTGGAAGGGCGAGGCGTTGAGCGTCAGCAGCAGCTCTGCGCCGGCAGCACGCGAGGCTTCCGCCGCGCCCGGCTGCCAGACATCCTCGCAGATGGCCAGCCCGATGCGCACACCGCCAACTTCGATGATGCCGGGCGCATTGCCGGTATCGAAGTAGCGCTCCTCGTCGAACACCTCGGTGTTGGGCAGTCGCTGCTTGCGATAGGTGGCGCAGATCGCCCCGCCCTGCAGGAGCGTCGCCGCGTTGTAGTGCCGGCCCGACCAGTCTTCCGGATGACCGACCACCATCGGCAGCGGCGCGGCGGCGGCAAGCTGTTCGAGCTCGCGCGCACTGGCACGGTAAAAATCCGGGCGCAGCAGCAGGTCTTCGGGTGGATAACCGCAGAGCGCCAGTTCCGGCGTCAGCAACAGGTCGGCGCCGGCAGCAACGGCCTGATAAGCCGCATCGAGAATGCGCCGGGCATTGCCGGCCAGATCACCGACCGTGCAGTTGATCTGGGCGACGGCTATCTTCAGGGAGGCCATGACACGAATATACCTCACGCCCTCCCGGAGGGCGTCAGAACGCGGGCTTTTCCTTGGCTTCGTTGAAGCGATCGACGCCCTGCATGATCTCGCGCTTGGCGTCCTCGATATCGCCCCAGCCCTGGACCTTGACGAACTTGCCCGGCTCCAGGTCCTTGTAGTGCTCGAAGAAGTGCGCGATCTGGTCGAGGATGATCTGCGGCAGGTCGCGCGGCGAGGTGACGCTGCGATACATCGGCGTCAGCTTGTCCACCGGCACGGCCAGCAGCTTGGCGTCCTCGCCGGCCTCGTCGGTCATCTTGAGCATGCCGATCGGCCGGCAGCGCACCACCACGCCCGGCGGCAGCGCAAACTGCGACATCACCAGCACATCGACGGGATCGCCGTCACCGGCGATGGTGTGCGGGATGTAACCGTAGTTGCAGGGATAGTGCATGGCTGTCGACATGAAGCGGTCGACGAAGATGGCGCCGGATTCCTTGTCCACCTCGTACTTGATCGGCTCGGCATGCATCGGGATTTCGATGACGACGTTGAAATCGTTCGGCAGATCCTTGCCGGAGGGAACTCGGTCCAAACCCACGCTTATCTCCTGATAAAAAAAGCGGATTATAGCGGCTCAGGAGGCCTCGAAGCCGGCATCGTCGATGGCCTGCGCCATCTGCTCGCGGCTGACCTTGCCTGCTTCGTAGGCAACCGTTGCCTCGCCCTTCTCCAGCGATACTTCGGCCTTGGCGACGCCGGGCAGTGCTTCGAGAACACTGGTCACGCTTTTCACGCAACCGCCGCAGGACATGCCGCTCACTTTCAGCACCATCGTTTCCATTGTCACTCCTTGGGTTTCCAGCGCCGCAGCAGCAGCGAGTTGCTGACTACCGAAACGGAACTCATGGCCATGGCCGCGCCGGCGATCACGGGGTTGAGCAGGCCGAACGCCGCCGCCGGGATGCCCAGCACGTTGTAGATGAAGGCCCAGAACAGGTTCTGGCGGATCTTGGCCAGTGTCGCGCGTGACAGGTCGACCGCATCGGCGACACCGCGCAGGTCATTGCGCATGAGGGTGATGTCTGCCGCCTTCATCGCCACATCCGAACCGGCCCCCATGGCGAACGAAACGTCGGCGGCCGCCAGTGCCGGGGCATCGTTGATGCCGTCGCCAGCCATGCCAATCAACCCTCCATTCGGGCGGCCATCGGCTTTCAGCTTCGCGATCGCTGTTGCCTTGCCCTCCGGCAGCACGCCGGCCTCGAAGCGTTCGACGCCAGCCTCACGGGCAATGGCCGCCGCTGTCCACGCGTTGTCGCCGGTCAGCATGAAGACCTCGACCCCCATGCGCCGCAGGCGCGCCACGGCATTGCGCGACGACTGCCGCAACGGATCGGCGATACCGATGAGGCCAAAAACACGTCCGTCGACGGCGACAGCGACGATACTGCGGCCAGCCGCCGACAGCGATTGCAACTCGGGCAACGCAATACCTTGCTCGACCAGCCAGTCCGGCGAACCGGCCTTGACCGCATGGCCGTCGACGACGCCGGCGAGACCGCGGCCCGCCATCGACACCACCTCCTGCGGCAAGGCAAGCGCCAGACCGTCAGCGCGGGCGCGCGCGACGATGGCGGCGGCCAGCGGATGCGTCGAGCCTTGCTCCAGGCTGGCCGCCAGGCGCAGCAGTTCGGCTGCCATCACGCCAGGGACTGGCTGAAAGTCAGTGATGGCGGGACGCCCCTCGGTGAGCGTGCCGGTCTTGTCGACGGCCAGCACTTGCAGCTTTTCGGCGAGTTCCAGGGCCTGCGCGTTCTTGATGAGCACACCGGCACGGGCACCCTGCCCCGTACCAACCATGATGGCGGTCGGCGTGGCCAGCCCCAAGGCGCAGGGGCAGGCAATCACCAGCACCGCGACCGCATTGATGAGCGCCTGCGTGAAGTCGCCAGCGAACCACCACCAGGTCACGAAGGTGAGCAGCGCGATCACTGTCACCACGGGCACGAAGATGGCGGCGATGCGGTCGACCAGCCGCTGCACGGGAGCCTTCGAGCCCTGCGCCTGCTCGACCAGGCGGATGATGCCGGCGAGCAGCGTGTGCGTGCCGACACCGGTGGCCTGGCAGTGCAACAGGCCGTCGCCGTTCACAGTCGCCGCGAACACCTTGTCGCCCGCTCCCTTGGCCGCGGGCAGGCTTTCGCCGGTGAGCATCGCCTCGTTGGCACTGGAGACGCCCGCGATCACTTCGCCGTCCACCGGCACGGCCTCACCGGCCCGGACGATGAACACATCGCCGGGGATCAGGCTCGCCACCGGCACCTCGACCAATTGTCCATCGCGCTCGATATGCGCGGTCTGCGGTTGCAGCTTGGCCAGCGCCTCGATGGCCGCCGAGGTCTTGGCCTTGGCGCGGGCTTCGAGAATCTTGCCGAGCAGCACCAGCGTAATGACCGTCGCCGAGGCTTCGAAATAGACGTGCTGATGCAGGCCAAGTACCGTCACCACGGCGCTGTAGAGCCAGGCCATGGTGGTGCCGAGGGCCACCAGCACGTCCATGTTGCCGGCGCCGCCGCGGATGGCGTTGAAGCCGCCGACGTAGAAGCGCCAGCCGATCCAGAACTGCACCGGCGTCGCCAGCAGCAGTTGCAGCCAGCGCGGCAATACGTCGACATGGGCATCGGCGCCGCTGCCAAACATGAACAGCATCTGGCCGACCAGCGGCAGGGTCAGCGCGGCCGAGATCCAGAAGCGTTTCACCTCGGCCTCGTAGGCCGCGAGTTTCCTGGCCTTCTCCTCGGCATGGGTGTCGGCAGTGGACACGGTGGCGTTGAAGCCGGTCTTGATCACCGTCGCGAGGATCTTGTTGACGTCGGCGAGGTCGGGCGAGAAACGCACGTGGGCGCGCTCGGCGGCGAGATTTACCGCCGCCTCGACGCCGGGCAGCTTGTTCAGCTGCTTCTCGATGCGCGTGGCACAGGCGGCGCAGGTCATGCCGCCGACGGCGATCTCGACGGTAGCAGGCGCAACCTGCGTATTCATGATTTACTCGAAGTTGATCGGCTCGGGCTTCTCGGTCGGGCGGCCTTCGTTGTTCCAGACCTCAAAGCCGCCAGACATCGAGATGATGTTCTCGTAGCCGATCTTCTGCAGTTGCACCGCCGACAGCGCGGCGCGGCCGCTGGTACGGCAGTAGATGAGGAAGGCGCCGGATTTGTTGGCGCACTCGGGCACCATGCCGATCTTGAACTCCAGCACGCCACGCGGAATGTTGATGGCGCCGGGCAAATGGCCGGCAGCGTATTCGTCATACTCGCGCACATCAATGACGATGCGCTTGCCGAGCAGGCTCTGGGCGTCGGCGGTGCCAACTTCCTTGATTTGCGCCTTGGCTTCGACGACCAGGTCGTGGGGGGTGACAGCCATGTCGTTCTCTCCGTGGGATTTATATTAGGAACTACTGATTTTACCCCCCCACCCCCTGCCCACGCCAGAGGTTGAACAAGCCGTAGAGTCCATAGCCGAACACCAGCAGGCCGGAGGCAAGGCGTGTTGCGTGCGCCTGTGCGAAGCGGCGGAAGCGTGTCAGCAGCAGGCCGGCGAGCAACAGGTTGGGCAGCGTGCCGAGGCCGAAGGCGAGCATCAGCAACGCGCCCTTGCCAGCCGAGCCGCTCGCCAGGGCCGTGGTCAGCGCGCTATAGACAAGTCCGCAGGGCAGCCAGCCCCAGAGCATGCCGAGCGGCAGCGCCTGCGCCGCGCCGCGCACCGGCAGGAAACGCGTGGTAAGCGGCTGGATGCGCCGCCAGATGACCTGGCCACGGCTCTCGATCCAGGCGAGGGATTGCGTGAGACCAAGCAGATATATCCCCATGGCGACCAGCATCAGGCTGGCGAGGAGATACAGGCTGCGCTGCAAGGGAAGCAACTCGCCGGCGATCTGGCCGAGCGCACCGGCGAGCAGGCCGGCCGCCGTGTAGCTGGCGATGCGGCCAAGGTTGTAGGCGAGATGGACCGGCATTGCCGGCCGCCCCTGCGGCCCCTGCAGACTCAGCGCGCCGACGATGCCACCGCACATGCCGACGCAGTGGGTGCCGCCCAGCAAACCGACCAGGAAGATCGCGACAAACCCCGTTTCAGGCAACGACTAGATGACCTTGGAGTAGCGCGCCCGCTCGCGGTCTGCGCGCAGGTAGCGGTCGAAGACCATGGCAATCGCGCGCACCAGCATGCGGCCCTTGGGCAGCACGGTGATCCAGCGGTCTTCGATTTGCAGCAGGCCGGCTTGCTCCATGGCCCCGAGATCGGCGATTTCCGCGGCGAAGTAGGACTTGAAGTCGATCAGGTGAGCGATCTCGATCGATTCGAGCGACAGTTCGAAGTGGCACATCAGGGCCTGGATGATCGAGCGCCGCAACAAGTCGTCGGCCGTCAGTTCCAGGCCGCGCATCACGGGCAGCGCGCCACCATCGAGGCAGTCGTAGTACTCGTCCAGCGTGCGGAAGTTCTGGCAGTAGGTTGGTCCGACCTTGCTGATGGCCGAGACACCGAAGGCCAGCAGGTCGGCTTCCGCGTGAGTCGAGTAGCCCTGGAAATTCCGGTGCAGGCGGCCCTGGCGCTGCGCCACCGCCAGTTCATCTTCGGGCTTGGCGAAGTGATCCATGCCGATGAAAACGTAGCCGGCATCGGTCAGCCGCCGGATGGCCATCTGCAGGATTTGCAGCTTGGCATCGGCGCTCGGCAACTCGGCTTCGCTGATGCGCCGCTGGGGCTTGAAATGGCTTGGCAGATGCGCGTAGTTATAAACGGACAGGCGATCGGGCGAGAGCTTGATGACCTCATCCAGCGTATGGTTGAAACTGATGACGTTCTGCTTGGGCAACCCGTAGATCAGATCCACCGATATTGACTTGAAGCCGAATTCGCGCGCCGAGTCGATCACCACGCGGGTCTCGTCGAGCGTCTGCACGCGATTGACCGCTACCTGCACCGAGTGCTCGAAATCCTGCACGCCGACACTCATGCGATTGAAACCGAGTTCGGCCAGCAGCTTGACCGTTTCCCGGTCGACCTTGCGCGGATCGACCTCGATCGAGTATTCGCCGTTGGGCAGCAGGCGAAAGTGCTTGTGAGTCAGCTCCATCAACCGCCGCATCTCGTCGTGCGACAGGAAGGTCGGCGTGCCGCCACCCCAGTGCAGTTGCACGACGTCGTGGCTGCCGTCCAGCGCCTCGGCCTGCATGGCCAGTTCCCGTCCCAGATACTTGATGTACTTGGCGGAGCGGCCGTGATCCTTGGTAATGATCTTGTTGCAACCGCAGTAATAGCAGATCGTGTTGCAGAAAGGGATATGGACGTATAATGAGAGCGCTCGGCTGATTCCGCCGATTGTGCGCCGTCCCAGCCAAGATCGGTAAGCCTCGGCGTCGAAGGCCTCGACGAAGCGATCGGCAGTCGGGTAAGACGTGTACCGCGGGCCGTTAACGTCGAAGCGACGAATGAGTTGCGGGTCGAATATCAGTTCTTGAAAGTTGCTCAACATCAGGAATAGGAATAGGCGCCAATGCGCATGAGCGGCGAAGGCCAAAGATGCCGGAACCTCGGGGAAGTGGCTTTGACACAGATCAAAGGCCCCTCCGACCAAGGCATCAATCAAAATGTCATACCACTGACGATCACCTCATTGAAGGCGGCATGCTCGCAATGCAACCTGCGGGAACTCTGCTTGCCATTCGGACTGTCCGAGAAGGAAATCGTCAAGCTGGACAAGATGGTGGCTTCCAGGCGCCGAATCAAGCGTGGCCAGCACCTTTATCGCGCGGGCGAATCATTCGAGGCGATTTATGCGATCAAGACCGGTTTTTTCAAGACCGACGTGCTGCTGGAAGATGGCCGCGACCAGGTCACCGGCTTCCAGATGGCCGGCGAAATCCTCGGCATGGACGGCATCAGTACCGAAGCCCACACCTGCAACGCAGTTGCTCTCGAGGACAGCGAGGTCTGCGTGATCCCCTTCGGCCAACTGGAAGGCTTGTCGCGGGAGATACAGACCTTGCAGCACCACTTCCACAAGGTCATGAGCCGCGAGATCGTGCGTGATCATGGCGTCATGATGCTGCTCGGAACGATGCGCGCCGAAGAACGCCTGGCAGCCTTCCTGCTCAACCTGTCGCAACGCTTCACCGCCCGCGGCTACTCGCCGCAGGAATTCCATCTGCGCATGACGCGCGAGGAAATCGGCTCCTACCTGGGGCTGAAGCTGGAAACCGTCAGTCGCGCCTTCTCCCGCTTCCAGGAGGAGGGCTTCATCAGCGTCCAGCAGAAGCACATCCGCATCCTCGACATCGCCCCGCTCAAGCAACTGCTGGCCCATCCGCCGGCCTGAACCTCGACCTGTTGGCCAAAGTCAGGCGAGGTACCCCGCCGGGTTCTTGGTCAGCGCCACGGACACGACATAAGCGAAGGTCGCCAGAGCCGCCAGCCAGGCCGCCAGCCTGATGCCGAGGCTGCGCCCTGCCTTCAGGGCGATCGAGCCAAGGATGATGTAGGCAATCAGGCCGAAGATCTTGGCCGTCACCCAGGCATCGACAAAGGGATACTGGGCGGTTAATACGGACAACGTAATGGCTGCTGTCAGGAGCAGCGTGTCATTGACATGCGGTGCCCAACTCATCCATCGTCGATCGAGCCAGGGCGAACCGGAGAACATCAGCAGACCGCGCAGGAAAAATCCCGTGATGCTGATGATCACGCAAGTGACGTGGATGTGCTTGACAACGAGGTACACGGTCAGCCGGACTGGCCGTCCTCCCGCGGCCGCCAGTAGGCCGGCGCATAGTGCCAGGTCCAGATCGCGAAATTCGTCAGCCACAGTAGCGCGGCCAGCGGATTGACTATCGACCAGAATTCGCCGGCGACGCGCAACATGGCGGTGATCTGCATGGCCCAGAAGCAGCCCCACATGACATTGTCGCCCACGATCGGCCGGCCGGCGTGGCCTAACGTGACCCGAGAGGCCATGCCGATCAGGGCCGAGGAAAGGAAGCCGAGCGTCAGTGCGTGCACCGGTGCCAGGCCCAGTCCGGGCAACCCGGCAAACCGCAGCATGCCATCCAGCGCAAGCAGGCTGAAGCCAATCCCCGCCCACGCGAAAGCGACATGAAGCACGGCAAGAATTTTCGCCGCGAAGCTGTCCCTCAACCGCCAAAGCTGCGTCAATCTGAAAGCGGCAAATGCCGCCGGCAGATCGACCAGCCAGGCCAACGCGGACAGATCCAGGAAGCCAAGCAAGCCGTGGCCCAAGCTGCCGACCAGCATCAGATACAGTGCCCAAGTCGGCCGTGGCGCCTGAAAGCGGGGAATTACGCTCTGGGAGAAAAATGGCAACATGCGGTGCACGACGATCAGAAACACTGGCAGCAGGTAGCCCCACAGTCCAAGAGCGATCGCCAAAGGCCCGAGCCAGAAAGAACCACCCGCCGTCAGGACGCCAAACGTCGTCAGACCGATGGCGCCAGCGGTCTGAGCCGCCGCCATGAAACCGATATGCATGCGGTCGCCGCTGCCGGCAAGCGTGAGGCGCCAGAGGAACACCGTCGCCACGCACCAACCGGCCAGTACCAGCAGCAGACCTGTCGGCAGCAGCATCGGTACCGCCAGGCCGATGTCGGCAACCAGCCAGCCGCCCGCCATCAACAACACCGCCGGCCGGAAAACGGCCGGCCCGGTGTCGGGCTGTTTCTGCCACCTCGGCCCGGCAGTCAGGATGAAGCCGAAGATGAAGAAGGGAAATACACCATAGATCAACATCAGGGAATGCAGCCATGAGGGCGGCAGCGGCCAGACAGGCGCAGACCACAGGCCGGCGTAGCGCCCGGCCAGGTCAAGGGTCCACAGGCCCATTGCCAGCAGGCCCTGGGCCATGCCTGCGGCAAACATGCCCCGATGCGGGGCCGCGAACAGGATCGGCCAGTTGTCTTTCATGATCTTACCTTGGCCATTCGTCCGCCAATTCCATGATATGTTCCGTTCCCATGGCGAGCGGAACCACCCAAAAGCACGAACTCGACATCCCGGCCCTGCTGAGCCGGATGCCACTCTTCTCCGTCCTTACACCGGGCCAACTGGCGCCGATTACGGCGGCAACGCGGGAAAAGCGGCTCGCGAAGGGCGAGATGCTGTTCCAGAAGGGGGACATTCCCAAGGGATTTTTCGTCATCATCTTCGGACAGATCAAGCTGGCCTTCCCTTCTTCCCAAGGTAACGAGAAGGTGGTGGAGATCATCGGCCCCCGGCAGAGCTTCGGCGAAGCCGTGGTGTTCATGGACAAACCCTACCCCGTATTTGCCGAGGCGCTCACCGACACCCTGTTGCTGCACATTACCAAGGATTCCGTGTTCAAGCTGCTGGAGACTGATGTCTCCTTCGCCCGTGCCATGCTGGCCGGAATTTCCTTGCGTTTGCATTCCCTGGTCAGCGATGTCGAATCCTATTCGCTGCGCTCCAGCGCCCAGCGCGTGATCGGTTACCTGTTGCAGCACTGTCCTCACGACGAGGATTGCCAGGGGAAGCTCGAACTGACCCTGCCAACGTCCAAGCAGGTGATCGCCTCCCGGCTCAACCTGACACCGGAAACCCTGTCGCGTATTTTCCATGATCTGGCCGAAAGCGGCCTGATCGAGGTTCATGGCCGGCAGATCATGGTGCCAGATTTGGCTCGCCTGCGCGAATACGATCTCTGAAGGCGCGGAAGAAGCGCACGGCACCGATCAGGTTCCAGCCCAACAGGCCACAGGAAACCGCCAGCACACCGCCGGCGACGCGCACCAGTTCCGGCCAGATCGCGGCCGCCAGCAAGAGCCCGAGGGCAATGAAGTGCAACCGCATCTGCACTGTCACGGCCCGCTCGGGAATCATTTCCTTCATGTTCGGCGGCAACATGCCCAAACCCATCGCCCTTTGCAGGTGGAGCCAGTTAAGGAAGGGCACGATCTTGTAAAGCATGCCATTGATTGCGGAAACGAACACCCCTGGCAATGCCAGCACGCCCAGCCAGTAGGCGCTGCGGGGTTCGTCAGCAAGGCTGGGGAATATCGTCATCACGACCGCCGATATCAGGACGCCGAGCAGACAGAGCATGGCACCTCGGAAAAACAGCATGGTCGGATCGGACACCCGACGCCGTCGGCGATGCTGCAGCCATAGCGTAGTGACGGCGAAGACGGCGGCAAGCGTCAAGCCGGCCAGCCAGACAAATCGCTGCCAGGGCGGGCTCGAACCACCGACCTGCAGCGACCACACCAACAATACGACCAGTAGTGTTGGTGCCAGCAAGCGGGCAAACCTTACCGGATAGGCTGGCGTCAGTTGAAACATCGGCACCACGTAGTAGGACACCCCTGCCAGCAACAACAGGGCCCAGCCACCCAGGCCCCAGGCAGCGTGGACGTTGGCAAACTCGACCAGCGGCCACGGCTTGCGGACGGCGATGGCCTCGACAAGCGTGGCGCCCAGCAGCACCGTCACCGCCAGGCCGACCAGCGCGAGACGCAAGGACATAATGGTGGCGCCACGAGCCGGCGTGCGCAGCAAGGCCGTGCCGACCACTGCCACGAATAAGCCAACTACCAGCAGGAACAAAGTACCGGCGAAGCGGAACAAGATAGCGTTCGAACTCAGAAAGCCCGCCACCAGTAGCAACGCGGCGAGAACCAGGCCCGGATGGACCACATTCGCCACCAAAGTCGGCCGCGACACGTTGCCGCCGGCCGCCACCGGCACGAACTGCAGGACGGCACCGGTCATGGCCTGCAGCATGAAACCAACGGCCAGCAGATGGGTGAGGGCGAGAGTTGCGCTTGTCCAACGGGACATGACGGCGACTTCTCCGAACCAGACCAGCAGAAGACCCGCTGCGACGCCGAACCACGGCGCAGTCAAGAAAAAGCGATAGGGCACCGAGATCGGTGGTGCCTGTTCGAAGGACAGATCGGGATGCATGGCAGGCGGGCGCTTGCCGACGGTCAGGCTTTGCGGATACGGATCTCGTGCGTGCCGTCGTCCTGCACGGCCTCGGTCCAGACGTAACCGTTCCGCCGCAAGATATCGAACAACGGATTCGGATGGCAGTAGAGCAGCATGACCAGCTCCTCGTCTTCCGGCAGTGTATCCAGCGCCATGAGCGCCAGTTCCAGCGGCTCCGGCGGTTGCAACTCGCGGCCGTCGATCACACGGGGCACGCGGCCTCCACCCTTTGCTGCAATCCTTCACCCACCGAGAGACCCTGACCCGACAGCGTCCGCTCGCACATCGGATAGAGAATGTTCTCTTCCTTCATGTTGTGCTGCTGCATCAGGACCAACAGGGTTTCAGCGGAGCCGGAGAAGGAACGGGCATCCTGCCCGGCCACCGCCTGCTCCATCTGCCCCAGCAGATCCCGCATCTGTGCATGTTCGAAACGCATGACCTGGGACGGTCCCGCCACAATGCCGGAGGCCGCCTCGAAGGCCGGGAATAGCATCTGCTCCTCGGTGGCGAAGTGGGCCTCGAGTTCGCCGCGAAAACGCTGGAAGGCTTGCAGGCACTCCGGCCAGCGCCGATTGTGGGCAGCTTCTTCGGCATCGGCAAAAAGGTCGTCGCAATGCTTGTGATGGTCGTGCAAAGGCTGCGTCAGGCTGATCATGGTGCAGGTAGTGCTCTTCGAATGGCTCAGGTACTGATTGTCCGGCGCCCGACTGATGACAAGCCTTGACGGCTATCAAGATTTGACGGCGCCGACCTCCAGTTGAGCGAACCAGTCGATGAAGCGGCGGACATCTTCGCCGCGGTAGATTGCGCCGTGCTGCGGGCAAAGCATGTCGATATCCATGTCGCCGACCCGGGCACACCAGTCGCGCTTGGCCCGTTCGGAACCCATCCAGCGACGGTGAAAACCTTCCGCATGGGCAATATGGCGGTCGAAGTTCTCTACGAACAGCCCGTCTTCTCCCGATGGCAGCAAGGCGGCACCGACATCGCCCGAAAACAGTATCTTCGCCTTGGGATCGTAAAGATGAAAGTTGCCGGACGAATGCAGATAGTGGGCGGGAACTGCCCGTAACCGCTCCCGGCCGACAGGAATATCCATGCCCGGATCGGGAATCGGTATAAAGGTGTCCCCGGCACCACCGAAGTGGGGCACAAATCCGGCCCATAGCCAGCTGATGTAGCACTTCAGATCCGGGCTGAATTCCAGCCACATGGACAGCGAGGACGCGATATCCGGATCCTGGTGCGAGGCGAATATCTTGCTGATGCGACGCGGATCGAATTCGGCGCAGAGGGCCGAGAATACAGCGGGGAAAATCTCGCTGCCGCCAGGATCGAGCAGAATGGCATCATCGCCGACGCTCACCACATACTCGTTGGTGTCTATCAGATATTCAGGGCGGTCCGGGTCGCGCACGATGGCCAGCCAGCGGTGGTCCCCATTTTCGTAGATCACTTGGGCCGTTTTCATCTCTGAATAACTCCTAGTCGCGATGCCGAGATAACAGTTCCAGCGAGCGATGGATTTCGGCGATGGTGTGCTCGAAGTCGCTCGACACCTGCATCAATGCCGCCGAAAAGCTGCCACCATAGGCAGCCTCGATCTTTGCCGAACGAGCCAGCACGCTACCCAGCTCGACGAGTTGGGCCGTATCGGCAATCGTCTGACCGAGGCGACGGTTCTGTGTGGCGATCGCCTCTTGATGCAGGACAAAGGCAGTGGTCTGCCGGGTACGCAGATACCGCTCGATGATGGCGCGGGCTTGACCGCTCACCTCCGCGCGCAGTCGATCGACGACCCGATTCAACCGCTCGCTCTTGACCAGCGCAGTCACCGAGGCAACGCTGCCGTGCGTCATCTGCCGCAGCACTTCCATCTGCTGCTGCAGATCAGTGGCGAAGCGGCGCAATTCATTTGAGAGCACACTGAAACCCAGAGCAGCCTGACCGGCGCGCTTGGCGAGAAAAATTGCGTTCATCGCCATCAGGTTGATCTTGAATGCTGTGGCGACAACGCTCTTGATCTCTTCGTTGATTCGCACGATACGCCGCAATTCACCACCGGTGTCCCAAGCCTGACTCACACATTGGTCCCCGCTATCGACGGCAGCGCGATCGTGCCACCCTTGCTGAACTGGTAGTCGCGGAAGATGTGCTCGGCAGACAGGACTTCATAACTGCCATCGGCTCGCCGACGCGTCGTATCCTTTAGCCGGTAAGTGTAGTGGCCGCAAGTCCAGCATTCGAAGTTGCGCATATGGGTGCACAAGCAAGTCTTGTCCATCACGACAAGCTTTTTCGCCTCCGGATGCTGCGCGACCTCGCGATTGTAGGCATCTATGTAAGCACAGCGGCCGGCGGCATCCAGCAGGTAGCCGAAAGCCTCGCAGTTAGGCCGAATGCCGTCGCCGATCGCCGGGCTGTTTCTTAGCATGCGCATTGGATAACCGGTGGGCGAAATGCCATTGACCTCGATGTCCTCCTCGCTGGCCTTGAAGTATTCCTGCTGCACGTCTTCCGGCAGACCGCACTCGCGGGCGACGGTAAAGCGCGTGGCAACCTGGACCGCCGCCGCGCCCTGATCAAGGAAGGCCGTGGCATCGCTACCGGTGAAGATGCCACCGGCGGGGATCAACGGAATGTTCAGGTTTTCGGTCTTCAGCCAGTCACGAATCTCGGCGACGATGGTCGCCAGATCGTACTGTGCCCAGTCCATGCCAAAGCCCAGATGGCCGCCTGCCAGCGGACCTTCGATCACGACAAAGTCCGGCAGCCGATTCAGGCGGGCGTTCTTGCGCAGGAAAAGTTGCAGTGCTCGCAGCGAGGAAACGATGATGCCCAATTGCGCGTGCCGGAAACGCGGGTGATCCTCGATCAGGGCAAATGAGCCAAGGTGCAGGCCAGCCGCCAGCGTGATGCCGTCGATACCTGCATCGAGGGCCGCCAATAGGCGAACGCGCAGGGTTTCCTTCGGCGCGTTCATGGTCAGCTTTTCCATGCAGTTGATGAAGATCATGCCATCGCCGCGCTTTTCCTCCATGGTGCGACCAACGTGTAGGCGAGTCGCCTCCTCCAGATGTCCAAGGTCGAAACGAACATCCGACTTGTCTGGGTTGGCGACGTTGTACTTGTAGAGTTTGAGCTTGTCCTTGACGAAACGTGTCTTGAAGCGCCGATCCGAAACGGTGGGCACCATCGCGTCGGAGATGTGGCCGATACCACCGAGGCGGGCTGCCTCGAGCGCCAGTTCGGCCGTCGAGATATCCACCCCCATGCCGCCAATCACGATGGGGACCAGTTCACGGCCGCCCAATTGCAGGCGGAAGTCATCGACGCAATTCATTGATGTTGTCCTGACCCCTCGCGACCGGCTCTTCCGGCGACCCCGGGGTCAAAGGTTCCAATGATATCCGATCCGCGCCCTGCGGCCGCGCATAACCGGCTGTTCACGGTTCCAAGACATAGGGTCCCGGCGCATCGGCCAGAGCCGGGTATTGACCCGTCGTTACGGCAGGCGGTTTGCCCAGCTTGCCCGACATGGGCTTGAGCCAGGCAACCCAGTCGTCCCACCAGCTGCCAGTCCGGTGTTCGGCCCTTTCGCGCCATGCTTGGCTGGAATCGTGACGCGCGGCAGCGCCGACCCGATATTCCCGCTTGGGCGGGTTCACGGGTGGATTCACGATACCCAGGATGTGGCCCGAGCTGGACAACACATTGCGTTTCGAGCCGGACACGTAGTTGTTAATGTAGAAGGCCTGGCGCCACGGTGCGATATGGTCGTCTTCGGCCTGCACGGCGTATATCGGCTGCACGATACGCTCGAGGTCGATCTTCTCCCCCGCGACCGTCAAGGCGTCCTTCTTGACCAGCCCATTGTTCAGGTAAAACTCTCGTAGATACCACTTGTGCATGGTTGCCGGCATGCGCGTCGTGTCCATGTTCCAGTACAGGACATCGAATGGCGGTGGCGTTTCGCCATAGAGATAGCCATGGACCACATAGTGCCAGATCAGGCTGTTCGAGCGCAGCAGACGGAAGGCCGCCGCCATTTCCTTGCCGTCCAGGTAGCCCTTCCTGTCCATCGACCGGGACAGAAAGTTAATGCTCCCCTCGTCGAGAAAGACTTCGATGTCGCCTGGCTTGTGGAAATCGACCAGTGTCGTCAAGAAAGTCGCCGATGCGACTGGTACCTGGTCAGCCGGATAGCGGCGATTGGCCCAAGCCATGTAGGTTGCCAAAGCCGAACCACCGATGCAGTAACCGACGGCATTGACCTGGGTCGAACCGGAAATCGCTCGTGCAACATCGACCAAACAGCCGATTCCGTCAGTCAGGTACTCGTCAAAACCGACATCCCGCATATCCGCGCCGGGATTTTTCCAACTGGTGATATAGAGATCGAACCCCTGATCGACGAGATACCGGACCAGGCTCATTTTGGCGTTGAGATCGAGAATGTAGAACTTGTTGATCCAGGGCGTAACGATGACCAGCGGCACTGAATGGACTTCTTTCTGGGTAGGCGCGTAATGAATGACTTCCAGAAGACGGTTCCTGAACACTACCTTGCCAGGTGTGGTCGCCAGATTTCTGCCGACATGAAAATCGTCCGGATCGGTCATCCGGACTGTGCCGGCCTGCATGTCGGCGAGGAAGTTGCGGATGCCGCGCGCCAGGCTCTCGCCGTTGCTTTCCGCCGCCTTGCGCATCGCCACCGGATTGGTCAGCAGAAAATTGGTCGGTGCCATGGCATTTAGTCCCTTCCGCCACCAGAATGCGGCGCGACGCCGTTCCTGACTTGAGAGACCCGGTGTGTCGTAGAGCATATCCTGGATGTGGTGGGTACTCATCAGGTACCACTCCTTGGCGATATCCCAGCTGGCCGATTCGCTCCAGACCGGATCGGCGAACCTGGTATCGTCGGGATTGGGCTTTTCCACGTCCTCGCTGGGCAGGCCCAAGGCCCGTTGCCAGGAATGCCATTGCAGCGCCAGCAACTTGTTCGAGAACCCCGCCATTGCCTCGGCGAGTTCCTGCGGGTGCATCAGCCACGCCAGTTGCGCGTGCATGATGGGCATGGCCATGCCCATCGGGTCGACGTTGGCTTCGACGGCTTGATGCACGGCATCCCACGCGGCCCGTGGCGATGTCGACCAGTCAGTTCTTTTCATGGTCCATTCTCCTCATCCAGTACTTGGACCTCGCCAAATTCTGGCACGACGACGTCCGGCCATCCGAGTTCACGCACGGCGGCGGCGAACAACAACGCCGTTTGCGCTTCGCCATGGACGATGAAACAACGGGCCGGCGGCCGCTTGAAGTGGCGGAGCCAACCTAGCAAGGCATCACGGTCGGCATGCGCCGACAAGCCACCGATAGTGTAGATATCTGCGCGTACCGGCAATTCCTCGCCAAAGATCCTGACCCAGCGTGCGCCATCGACCAGCCGGCGACCCAGAGTCCCGGCCGCCTGGAAGCCGGTGATCACCACCGAACATTCTCGACGGGAGAGGTTGTAGCGTAGATGGTGCTTGACTCTGCCGGCATCACACATACCACTGGCAGCAATGATGACGGCTCCCGACCTGATCTCATTGAGAGCCATGGACTCCTCCACCTCTTGCACGAACCGAATGCTGGGGCGATCCGGATGCCGCTGTTGCCAGACGATCAGCTCGCGGGTTTCGGCATCCAGCAAGTCCTGGTGCCGCAATGTCAGGCCGGTCGCCGATTCCGCCATCGGCGAATCGACATGGATGGCCATCGGTGGCAGGCGGCCGTGGCGTACCAGGTCGGTAAGGATGAACAGCACCTCCTGCGTACGGCCGACGGCAAAGGCCGGCATGATGATGTTGCCCCCCTTGTGGCGTAGGGTGTCCTCGAATGCCCAGACCAGTTCATCCTCGGTTTCGGTCAGCGTTTTGTGCCGACGGTTGCCGTAGGTGGACTCGACAATCAGAACATCGGCCTCGGTGATGAACGTCGGATCCCGCAGCACTGGCCGCGCCGGCTGGCCAAGATCACCGGAGAATACTATCTTCCTGGTCTTGGCATCCTCGGTCAGCCAGAGCTCGACAATCGCAGACCCAAGAATGTGGCCGGCATCGCGCAGCACGAAACGAATACCGGAGTGTGGCTGCCATTCCGTATCGTAAGGGCACGGCCGCAACTGGCGCAGGCATTCACGGGCCTGGTTCACCGTATAGAGCGGTGCCCGTTCCCAGCCCCGACGAGCGTGCCGTGCCTGCTCGTGGCGATTCTCCCATTCAGCTTCCTTTTCCTGGATATGGGCGGAATCGAGCAACAGTACTTCAGCCAGATCGCAGGTTGCCGGCGTCGCATAGACTGGGCCACGGAAGCCAAAAGCGGTAAGTCTCGGCAGCAGCCCGGAATGGTCTATATGCGCATGGGTCAAAATGACAAAATCCAGCGCCTTGGCGGGAAAGCCTAAGGCCAGCGCGGAGAGATTGCGTCGATATGCTTCGCGACCGCCTTGAAACATGCCGCAATCAACCAGGAAACGCGCGCCCCCTCCTTCAACCAGGAAACAGGAGCCGGTAACTTCGCGTGCAGCGCCGAGGAAGCTGATGCGCATAATCGGTTATGATTTTGCGCACCGACGGGCTGGCGGTGTTGACTTGCATCAACGGCCCGCCGGCTACCACTCTGATAATGAAATTCCGACGGTGTCCGTCAGGAGGCGCGTATGTTCAAGCATATTCTCGTTCCCACCGACGGCTCGCAGCTCTCGTCCGAAACGGCGAAGCGGGCCGTGGCCTTCGCTCAGGAAGTGGGCGCGAAGATCACTTTCTTTTTTGCCAAGCCCGATTACCCTGTTGCCTTCTATGGCGAGGGTGCCTTGATCGACCCGACAACGCCGGAGAAATTCGCCGAAATGGCCGATCGGCAGGCACAGGAGATTCTCACTCGGGCCCAAGCGCTGGCACGGGATGCGGGAGTAACGAGTTCAGGGGTTGCCAGCGTCAGCGACGTTCCCTATCAGGCGATCATTGACGCCGCCAGCGACGCCGGCTGCGATCTCATTTTCATGGCTTCCCACGGCCGACGCGGCATCACCGGGCTATTGCTCGGCTCGGAAACACAAAAGGTGCTGACCCACTCGATGATCCCGGTGCTCGTGTATCGCTAAGGCCTTGCCGTGCAGAACGAAGCTATTGCCATTATCCTTGACGAACATCGGTCTCTGGCGGCCGTACTGCATGGACTGCGCCATCTGGTGCGAGAAATGAGGGATCGCGGCAAGGCGCCCGATTTCCGGCTGCTGGGGGCAATGCTTTATTACCTCGATGCTTTTTCGGAAAAACTTCACAACCCCAAGGAGAGTGCCTACCTGTTCGCCAAGTTGCGCCAGAGAACGGACGAAGCTGACAAGGTGATCGACCAGCTGGAGGAACAGCATGCCGACAGCGCTCGACTCGGCCGGGATCTCGAACATGCTTTGGCGCGGCTGGAGGCAGGGATGTCGGACGGATTACACCTGTTTTCGTCCGCAGTCGACAGACTAATGGAAGAGGCTTGGCCGCACATGG
The DNA here is from genome assembly GCA_035654135.1 of Rhodocyclaceae bacterium. Lineage (GTDB taxonomy): Bacteria > Pseudomonadota > Gammaproteobacteria > Burkholderiales > Rhodocyclaceae > Fen-999. The sequence continues at coordinate 19,147 of DASRXN010000210.1, forward strand.
CGATCGAGGAGAAGGTACTCATGCCTCTGGCCAGGAAGTACCTGACGGCGGACGATTGGGCAGAGATTGCCAAGGCGTTTGGCGAAAACGGCGACCCACGCTTCGGCAGCAAACCCGATCACGAGTTCCGTGACCTTTTTTCCCGGATCGTCAATCTGGCGCCACCACCGATCGGCGTCGGACCAGACCGCTGAGTCAGAGAATTTCCCCGGGGCGCAAGCGCCCCGGTTGGCGCACTACCTGCTATTACTTGGCGTTGCGGGCATCGTCATCCATGTGTTTCCTGGCGTAGCCATAAAGATATACCGCCATCACAACGACAAACCCGATAGTGAAGACGCTCAACAGGCCGATGTCGCTCCCGAACAGTAACTTGATTGCATCCATAGTTGCTCTCCCCTTACGTGAAAGAAAACGTCAGCTATCCTTGCCGGCGGATATCTCACCGCCAATCACCGTTTCGCCCAACGCTGGCAGCATGACATTGCCCATCAGGCGCCACGTCTTGGCTTCGTCCTCCACCAAGACAAGCCAGTGACCCGACACTGGCAATCTCAGTTTGCCAGCGTAACGGCCATTCGCCCCATTCAACGCAACTGCCTGATCGAGGCCAGCGCGGGTTGGATGGGAAACAGTCAGTATCAGCGTCTTGGGTGGGACGAACTTGCCGTTGGTTACCGAACGCAGGTTGAGATCGACACCTTCGGCAGTAAAGCGCGCCCTGACTTCCAGCCCGAGATTGCTTGCTTCCCGGCTACGGGACAGTGTCTGATTTACGGCCAACCCTTGCTTGTAGTAGTCATCGGCAACCAGGCCGTCACTGGACGAATAGGCGATCCAGGCGGTCGTCAGCGCCGCAATGACGACCACGAAAGGCCCAGCCATCAAATACCATGGCCAAGGCTCGCGGTACCAGGGTTTCGCAATGCTTATCGCCGAATTTTTGCTCATGGCATCAGGAAGATAGCTTTTTCGTGGACCGCGGTCTTCTCATCAGAGAGCGCCTTCACGTCAAAATAGATCGTGTGTGAGCCCTTGCTTGCCGATTCTGGCGGCACGCGAACCTGGAAGGTTACGTTCTTGTTGCTAGCCGCAGGCAATTCGATAACTGGCTCGCCCATAAGTTCGATCTTGTCCAGCCCGGCAACGCTCACACTGTAGCGTTGCCGCGTCTCCGACACGTTCATCACCTGGAGACGGAATACGTTCTCGATCACGCCGCCCTCGACCTCTCTGGCCAAGGTCATTCGATCCCGAATGACGTCGACGCGCAGAGACGGCTTGGTGGCCAGGCCCCATACCCAAGCAAGCGAAATGGCAGTGAGAATTGTCGTATAGACGATGATGCGCGGCCGAACCACATGGCCAATGATGTCTTTCATCCCCCAGTGCTTGGCGAGAGCATTTTCCGTCGAGTAGCGAATCAGCCCCTTCGGATAATCCATTTTCGCCATGACCTGGTCGCAAACATCGATACAGGCAGCGCAACCAATACACTCGTATTGCATACCCTTGCGGATATCGATGCCGGTTGGACAGACTGCTACGCAAAGGTCGCAATCCACACAATGGCCTAGGCCGGCGGCCTTGTAGTCAGCGCTCTTCTTGCGTGTACCACGCGGCTCGCCGCGCTCCTCGTCATAGGTAATGACGAGGGTGTCCGGATCGAACATGACGCCCTGAAAGCGGGCATAGGGGCACATGTACTTGCAGACCTGCTCGCGGAGATGGCCGGCAAATCCGAAAGTTAGTCCGGAATAAAGAATGATCCATGTCCATTCCCAAGGACCGAAGGACAGGGTCATGGCCTCGTGAGCAAGATCCTTGATGGGAGTGAAATAGCCGACCAGCGTAAAACCGGTCCAGATCGAAAGCAGAATCCAGAGGCCATACTTAAGTACGCGCTTGGATAGTTTGGCACCATCCATCGGCGCCGCGTCGAGTTTGATCCGCGCATTACGGTCACCTTCGATCTTCTGCTCTATCCAGAGAAAGATTTCCGTATAGACCGTTTGCGGACAGGCATAGCCACACCAGAGCCGGCCAGCGACAGCCGTGAACAGGAACAGCGCATAGGCGGAGATGATGAGCAATACCGCCAGAAAGAACACATCCTGAGGCCAGAACACTAGGCCAAAGAGGTAGAACTTGCGTTCGACAAGATTGAACAAGACGGCTTGGCGCCCATTCCAGGGCAGCCAGCACAAGCCGTAATAGAGCGCCTGAGTAAACCAAACGAGAATCCAGCGCCAAGTGGCGAAAGTGCCAGTTACTGCCTTGGGGTAGATCTTCTTGTGCGCTTCGTAGAGAGAGCCGGAAGCATCGGTATCGAGGGCTGCGGAGTTGGGGGAGTCAGATTTCATTTTTTCGTGTAGTCAGAAGAGTGGAGACGCAACAATGTCGAAGTCTACTCCGACGCCCCCCCCGCGCGTCATCGTAGTCAAAACCTCGAACAACGTCTCTGCCCGGCCCGCTTTGCCTGCCGGCGGGATACACCAGCAGCCATTTCCCCCGATGCGTGCCATTCAGAGGCTCCCCGGCCCGAAGGCCAGGGAGATATTTCCGCTATTACTATTTGGTCGAGTTACTTAGATCGGCGTAACCTCAACCCGACGCGCTTCCGCCGGGCCGCCGGTTCCGGTTGTCGAAGCCGGCTTATTCAGCATCAACCGGCCTTCCGCCACTCCACCAGCCATCATCGCGTCACGCACAGTCAAGGCACGGTTCTTGGCCAGCTCTGCGTTCACGGCAGCGTCACCGCTGGGATCATGGAAACCGGAAATCGCGAACTTCTTGTCCGGATTGGCCTTGGCAAACTCGACGATCGGGCCGAGCGCAGCTAGCGCATCCGGGCTCAACTCAGCCTTACCCGTATCGAAGAATAGCTTGGCAAGGTCTGCCGTACCAACCGACTTCGGCGTACCATCGCCCTTGACGCCACCACCAAGACCCCAGACATAGGCAGTCAGCAAATGCACCTTGGCTTCGCCGAGGAAGTCACCGAAAGCCGGCATCCGGTTGGTACGGCCCTTGGTCACCGTCTCGATCATGTCGGCTTCCTGGCTGCTGTAGAGCCAGACCTTGTCGGTCAGGTTCGGGTAGCCGGCATCGGGATTACCCTTGGCCTCCGGACCATGACAGGCAGCACAGGCTTGCGGGTACAGCTCCTTGCCGCGCTGAGCACGGATGGAATCGCTCGACAGGCCAGACAGGGAGCGCACATAGTGCACCACATCCTTGACCTGCTCGGCATCCATGTCCGGCTTGGTGCCCTTCGGCGTCATTACGGCATCATGGCCCTTGGAGATAGTTTCCTTGATCTTGTCAGGCGTACCACCCCACAGCCAGTCGCTGTCCGTCAGGTTCGGGAAGCTCTTGGCACCCTTGGCATCTGAACCATGGCACTGCGCGCAGTAAGTCAAGAACAGGCGCTGGCCCATTTCCTTGGCTTCACTGTTGGCCGCAACGGTCATGACGTCCTGCTTCAGGAACTTGTTGAAGATCGGCGCGTATTGCTCGTCCGCCTTCTTCATCTCCGCGTCGTACTGACTGCGCATGGTCCAGTCAAACTTGCCGCCGAAACTGCCCAGACCAGGATACACGGCCAAATATGCCAGCGCGAAAACCACCGTGATGTAGAACATCCAGCGCCACCAGTTCGGTAGCGGGTTGCTGTACTCGGCGAGGGTCTCATCCCAGACGTGGCCGGTAGTCTGGCCGGGGTTATGTTTCACACTACCCTGCATCCAAAGGAACACCCCGCAGCCAACGACGCTGACAAGCGTGATCACGATGACGTACAGGCTCCAGAAGTTACTCACGAAATCGTTTGTGTACTTGAAATCCATTTTCGGTTTCCCCTATTTGTCCAGATGACCTGCACCGCGCTGCTTGCCGGGAACGAGATCGGAATCGTCGTCCAACGGCAGTTGTGCCGCCTCCTCGAAAGCCTTCTTGTACCGGCTCGAGTAAGCCCACCAGACGATGCCGGCAAATACCACCACCATGACAACCGTCGTAATGGAGCGCAGGTCGTTGATGTCCATGAGGCTCAGCGCGTCTGCTTGAGGGCGGTACCAAGGCCCTGCAAGTACGCGATCAGTGCTTCGACCTCTGTCTTGCCCTCGATCGCCTTCGGCGCCTCGGCAATTTCCTGGTCGGAATAGGGAACGCCAACCTTGCGCAGTGCCGCCATCTTGGCGCCGATCACCGGGTCCTTCAGCGGACGATCGAGCCAGTAGTAGGCAGGCATGTTGGATTCCGGCACTACATCGCGCGGGTTTAGCAGGTGAATGCGCTGCCATTGATCCGAGTAACGACCACCGACGCGCTGCAGGTCGGGGCCGGTGCGCTTCGAGCCCCATTGGAACGGATGATCGTACACAAACTCGCCCGCCACCGAATAGTGGCCATAGCGCTCGGTTTCGGCGCGGAAGGGACGAATCATCTGCGAGTGGCAGTTGTAACAGCCTTCGCGGATGTAGATGTCCCGACCAGCCAGACGGAGGGCGTCGTAAGGCTTGACGAGCTCGTTCAACGGTTGCGTCGTTGATTTCTGGAAGAACAGCGGCACGATCTCGACCAGGCCACCCCAGATGACGGCCAGGAGGGTCAGAACGATCATCAAGGTGTTGCTTTTTTCAATTTGTGCGTGAGTCAGCATGATTATGAAACTCCTCCCATTAGTGAGCGTGGGCCGGTTCGACAACCGGCGCATCGACGGCCTTGCCGCCCGCCATGGTCATGAACATGTTGTACGCCATGATCAGCATGCCTGTCAGGAACAGCAGACCGCCGACAACCCGGATCGTCCAGAACGGATAGGAAGCCTTGACCGATTCGACGAAGGAGTACGTCAGGGTGCCGTCCACGTTGGTAGCACGCCACATCAGACCCTGCATCACGCCGGAAATCCACAGCGCGGCGATGTAGAGCACCGTACCGAGAGTGGCCAGCCAGAAGTGCACGTTGATGAGCCGGGTCGAGTACATTTCCGTCTTGCCGAAGACACGCGGCAGGAGGTAGTACAAGGCACCGACAGAAACCATGGCCACCCAGCCGAGTGCGCCGGAATGTACGTGGCCAACAGTCCAGTCCGTGTAGTGGGACAGAGCATTCACCGTCTTGACCGACATCATCGGGCCTTCGAAGGTGGACATGCCGTAGAAAGACAGCGACGTGATGAGAAACTTCAGGATCGGGTCGTCACGCAGCTTATGCCAGGCACCCGAGAGAGTCATGATGCCGTTGATCATGCCGCCCCAGGAGGGAGCCAGCAAAATCAGTGAAAAGATCATGCCAATCGATTGGGCCCAGTCGGGTAGCGCCGTGTAGTGCAGGTGGTGGGGGCCTGCCCACATGTAGGTGAAGATCAGGGCCCAGAAGTGCACCACGGAGAGCCGATACGAGTACACCGGACGGCCTGCCTGCTTCGGCACGAAGTAGTACATGATGCCCAAGAAGCCGGCGGTCAGGAAGAAGCCCACCGCATTGTGGCCGTACCACCACTGCACCATGGCGTCCTGCACGCCCGCGTAGGCGGAATAGGACTTGGGTGTCAGGATGCCGGCAGCGAACACCGGGATCTCGGCGCTATTCACAAGGTGCAAGAGGGCTACGGCGATGATCATCGAACCGAAGAACCAGTTGGACACGTAGATGTGCGGTGTCTTGCGGATGCCGATGGTGCCAAAGAAGACAATCGCGTAAGAAACCCAAACGACCGTGATCAGGATATCGATCGGCCACTCAAGCTCGGCGTATTCCTTGCCGGTAGTCATGCCCAGCGGCAGACTGAGCGCAGCGAGCAGGATGATTACTTGCCAACCCCAGAAGGTGAAGGCGGCCAGCCCTGGCGCAAACAGCGTCGTATGGCAGGTACGCTGAACCGAAAAATAAGAGGTGGCGAACAGCGCGCAACCGCCGAAAGCAAAAATCACCGCGTTAGTGTGCAGCGGGCGCAGACGTCCATACCCGAGCCACTCGACAAGATTGAGCTGTGGCCAGACAAGCTCAGCGGCAATGATGACGCCGACCAACATGCCAACGATGCCCCAGATTACGGTCATCACGGCAAACTGGCGCACGACTTTGTAGTTGTAAGTCGCTTGCGATTGCATATGGATTCACCTCATGAAGAACAAGAAAATTTTTGAACCTCCCCAGCGCCTGACCATTGCGATGAACGCAAGACCCCAAATCAGCCGCTGGCGCGGAGCATAACCACAGCGAAAGGCGGCATTTTGACTCAGATCAAAAATGCCGCATTGTAACTTTACTAATGGGGGAATAAAAACTGTTGTTATGTATGAGGAAAAAAAGGGTGCGCCTAAGCGCACCCCCAACCCCAACAGAGAGACTAACCGGCACTATCGAACGTCAGCAACTTCGGACGTCGACAAAGAAAACCTGAAGCGGAGTATGGGTAAGACGCTGTTGGAAGTTATTGATCTGGATCAAACCCGGAACGCGTTGCGACTGGCTTGCCAGCCCTTTCGCCAGATCGGGCATTGGCGGCTGATATTTCCTGCTTTCCGGGACTATCGTCATCCATCAGAATCCTGTAGGCGGGCCCTTCAAGATCCTCGAATTGCCCGTGTCGGACAGACCACCAGAAGAGGGCCCCGATGATGAAGACCAGCACCACAGACAACGGTATGAGCAGGTAAAGGATATCCATCAGGCAGTCTTGGTGCTTTCTCCACTCCCCCGCTGCAACCGCAGGGCGTTCAATACCACCAGCAACGAACTGGCCGACATACCGATGCCCGCCATCCAGGGCGTTATCCAGCCCGCCATGGCCATGGGGATGGCCAACAGATTATAGGCAAAAGCCCAAGCCAGGTTCTGCCGCACCACCCGCAGCGTTCTACGGGCCACCGCCACGCCGGCTGCCAAGTGTGCAAGATCATTCGAGAGCAGAACAATGTCGCCCTGACTGCGCGCGAGATCGGTGCCGCCACCCATCGCGATTGAAACGTGGGCTTGCGCCAGCACCGGCGCATCATTGACACCGTCGCCGACCATGGCCACCAATGCACCGGCGTTCTGCATATCGCGAATGACATCGTGCTTGCCCTCCGGCGTCATGGCGCCCCGCGCCGAAGCGATACCGAGATCCGCCGCGACTTTTGCCACGGTCTCGGGTGCATCGCCGCTGAGCGCGGCCAGTTCTAAGCCCTGTGCCCGCAAGGCCGACAGCGCCTCAGCAGCACCCACCCGCGGCTGATCCGATAGCCGGAACATGGCCAACCAACCCTGATCATCCGCCAACGCCACCACGGTATCGCCGCCGGCCAATAGCTGAACGGCACCGTCCGGCAACACCTCATCATGCAAGGCGCCGGCAAACTCCGGATTACCCAAGCGCAGGCGGCGGCCACCCCTCCGCGCCTCGACGCCCTGCCCCGTCACGACTTGCACACTCTCGATCACAACGGCGGGCAATGCGTCGGCCGCTTCCCGCAGCGCTCGCCCGATCGGGTGTTCCGAGCCGAGTTCCATCGATGCAGCCAATGACAATGCTTCGGTTGCATCCATCCGTCCAATGGCCAACGTCTCGGCCAGCACCGGCCGACCTTCGGTCAACGTGCCGGTCTTATCGAAAACGAAATGGGTCGCCCGCGCCAGCGCCTCGATGGCATGCCCGCGCGTCACCAGGACGCCATGACGGGACAATACGCCGGTCGCCACGGTCAGGGCCGCCGGCGTCGCCAGCGAAAGGGCGCAGGGGCAGCTCACCACCAGCACAGCGACAAATACCCATAATGCACGCGACGGATCCAGCCACCACCACAGCGCGCCTGTTACCACGGCGAGGATCAGCAATGCGCCGACAAAGCGGGCCGCAATACGGTCGGCTGTCTCAACGATCTTCGGCTTTTCCGCAGCAGCCCGTTCCATCAGCCGCTGAATAGACGCCAGCCGTGTTGACTCGCCCACCCGCGCGACGCGCACTGTCAGCGGGCTGCCGACATTCAAGCTACCGCCAGTGACCGTATCACCCATCCGCTTGGACACCGGACGACTCTCCCCCGTCAATAGCGATTCATCCGCACTGCTGATACCTTCAACGACGGCGCCGTCCGCCGGCATCACCTCGCCGGGCTTGACCAAAACGATGTCGCCGACCGCCAGGTCGGCCACCGCGACCCGATCGAGTTCACCGCCCGGGTAAACCAGGTATCGCGAAGCGAAAGCCGGCAGCGCTCGAGCCAGCGCCTCGACACCGCGTGCCGCCTTCTGGCGCGCCACCATCTCAAGAAAACGGCCGCCAAGCAGGAAGAACACGAACATGGTGACCGAATCGAAATAGACTTCGCCCGACGCCGTCAGCGTCGCCCAAAGGCTCGCCAGAAAAGCCGCGCCGACGCCCAGCGCCACCGGCACGTCCATGCCGATGCGACGGAATCTGAGATCGCGCCAGGCATTGCGGAAGAAAGGTGCTGCCGAGTAGAAAATGACCGGCAGCGTCAGTACCAGGCTGGCCCAGCGCATCAGCTGCTCGATGTCGGGCGTCATGGTTCCTTCGTCGGCCATGTACACCGGTATCGCATACATCATCACCTGCATCATGCCGAAGCCGGCGACGAACAGGCGCCACAGTGCGCCGCGTCGCTCCTTCTGGGCCAGCAGTTCCGACCGCGCCGCATCGTAGGGATGGGCACGATAGCCGATGGCGGCAACCGCCTCGAGAATCTGCGACAACTTGATCTTGCGTTCGTCCCAGCGTACGCGGGCGCGCCGGGTCGCATAGTTGATATCCACCGCCGTCACGCCCGGCTGGCGGGCGATGTGCGACTCGTTGAGCCAGACGCAGGCCGAGCAAGTGATGCCCTCGAGGATCAGTGCCGCCTCTTTCTCGTGCTCGCCGACCGGCCGCACGAAGTTCTTCTGCACTTCCGGATGATCGAAAAGACCAAGCTCCTGCAAGGCCGGCGGCATCGACTCGCGCGGGCTTTCGGGCATGGCATCCCGGTGCCGATAGTAGTCACCCAGACCGCCAGCAACGATGGCTTGAGCCACCGCCTGACAGCCGGCACAGCACATCTCGCGGCGCTGGCCGTCGATATCGACCGGAAAATCCGTTCCGGACGGAATCGACAAGCCGCAGTGGTAGCACGGTTCGCTCAAGAGATTGCCCGGATCATTTCGGCTGCATGCGGATCGCGCCGTCCAGGCGAATCACCTCGCCATTCAGATAGGCGTTCTCGACGATATGCGCCACCAGCGCGGCAAACTCGGCCGGTTTGCCCAGTCGCGGCGGGAAGGGAACCATCCTGCCCAGAGCGTCCTGAACCTCGGGCGCCATGCCCATCAGCATGGGCGTCTCCATGATCCCCGGAGCAATGGTCATCACCCGGATGCCCGAACGTGCCAACTCGCGGGCGATGGGCAGCGTCATGGCGACGATGCCGCCCTTGGATGCCGCATAGGCGGCCTGCCCCAACTGACCTTCGAAAGCTGCAACCGAAGCCGTGTTCACGATCACCCCGCGTTCGCCTTCGGCGTTCGGCGACGACTGACTCATGGCAGCCGCCGCCAGACGAATCATGTTGAACGTCCCGACCAGGTTGATATCGATGACCCGGCGGAATGCGTCCAGGGAATGCACACCCTCTTTGCCGACCACCTTTTCGCCATGAACGATGCCCGCACAATTGATCAGACCATCAAGGCCGCCGAACGAGGACAGTGCAAACTCGACGGCATTCCGGGCCGAAGTCTCCTCGGCGATGTTGGTCTCGACGAAACGGGCACTGACACCCAACTCGGTCGCCAGCGCCTCGCCCACGGCTCGATTCAAGTCGGCGAGCACGATGCGGCCACCACATCCGGCCAAGTGCTTCGCAGTGCCGGCACCGAGACCGGATGCCGCGCCGGTGACGAGGAAAACACCGCCCTGAATCTGCATGGTCACCCCCGGAAGCAACAAAGGCTTGCCGCGCAAGCCTTTGGAAGGAATTCGATGGTGCCGCTTGTCTGACTCGAACAGACGACCTACCGCTTACGAAGCGGTTGCTCTACCAACTGAGCTAAAGCGGCACTTGAAACAGGCGGCATTTTACTGGATTTCAGTCCCCAGGATACATACCTGGTCGGATCAGGCAAGCGTCTTGGGCAGCGGAAAACTGACGCCTTCAGGCTCATGGGGAGACTCGACCACTTCCCCGCCAGCCACCGCCTTCAGCGAAGCGATGACTTCGCCCACCAGCACCTCCGGCGCGGATGCACCGGCGGTTACGCCGATCCGGCGCGCGCCAGCGAACCAGTCGGCATTGAGTTCATCCGCACGATCGACGAGGTAGGCGCGCGCGC
>DASRXN010000211.1:0-21420 GCA_035654135.1 Rhodocyclaceae bacterium
ATGCGCTGGCCGTAGAACATCTTCGGCCGACCCTGGCGGTCCAGCTCGGGGATGCGGTCGAAGGTCAGCATGTAGGTGACGACGCCGGTCATCACCTCGGCGATCGGCGGTCAGCCCGGCACCTTGACGATGGGCTTGCCGCTGATCACCTTGTCGATCGGCGTCGCGCGGGTCGGGTTCGGCTTCGCCGCCTGTACGCAGCCCCAGGAGGCGCAGGCGCCCCAGGCGATCACCGCCTTGGCGTCGGCCGCGGTCTCTTTCAGGATCTCGACGAAGGGACGGCCGCCTTCGATGCAGAACATGCCGTCCTCGTTGAGCGGCGGATTGCCTTCCACCGCCAGGATGTAGTTGCCCTTGTACTTCTTCTTGATCTCTTCGAGCTGCTTCTCGGCTTGGTGGCCGGCGGCGGCCATCAGCGTGACGTGGTAGTCGAGCGAAAGCATCGACAGCACGACATCCTTGGTCAGAGGATGCGCGGAGCGGATGAAGGACTCGGAGCAGCAGGTGCACTCCAGCCCTTCCAGCCAGATCACCGGCGTGCGCGGCTTGGTCTCCATCGCATGGGCGATCTTCGGCGCGTAGGCCGAACCCAGGCCCAGCGATGTCGCGGTCAGCGAGCAGAACTTCAAAAAGCTGCGCCGGGATATTCCCTGCCTGCGCAGCACGTCGTAGAAAGTTTCGGTCATGTCCCCCTCCAGGTCACGGTCGTGGTGAGGGGGATAGATCAAATTCCGTACCAGCCCGCCCGGACAAGCACGATCGCTTGCCAGTCAGTGACTTACGAGAGCCATAGCCTTAGATTTTGTAGGGATGATGTGGAATATCGCTTTCCATGGCGCGACGCACCATGGAAGCTTGCATTCCACTCAATGGGCGAACGGCAGCACCACGGTAAACACCGCGCCGCCCTCGGCACCGTTGGCCGCCTCCATGCGACCGCCATGGTGCTCGACGATGCCGTAGCTGATCGCCAGCCCAAGCCCGGTGCCCTTGCCGACCGGCTTGGTGGTGAAGAAGGGATCGAAGATGCGCGGCAGGTTCTCGGGCGCGATGCCCGGCCCGTTGTCGGTGAAGCGCAAGCGCACGCTGTCGCCCGCGACCTCAGCCGAAATCGTCAGACGTGCCTTCGGCTGGCCGGCCGTGGCGTCGCAGGCGTTCTGCACCAGGTTCATCATCACCTGCTGCAGTTGCCCCGCCGAGCCGACCACCATCAGTTCGCCGGGCAGGTCGACCTCGACGCTGAAGCTGTTCGGCGCCGCCTTGCTCACCCAATGCACCGCCCGCTCGACCACCGGCACCAGGTCCATGGTCTCGCGCAGGTTGCGGTCGACGGCCGAGAAGCGCTTGAGGCCGTCGACGATGTCGCGTGTGCGCTCGGCCCCTTCCGCCGTGCCCTCGATCAGCGACGGCAGGTCGGCGACCAGGCGGTCGATGCCCAGTTCCTCGCGCAGCGCGTCGATGCGCTCCCACGGCTCCTTGCGCTGCACGGCGCCGAGGTATTCGCCCAGTCGCGTCGAGTAGCGCTTGAGCGCCAGCACGTTGCCGAACACGAAGCTGATCGGGTTGTTGAGTTCGTGCGCGACGCCCGCCACCAAACGGCCGAGCGACGCCATCTTCTCGGAATGCAACAGTTGCTGCTGCGTGCGCTTCAGGTCCTCGTGCGCCTGGCGCAGGGCCTTGTACGCACGCCGCAGTTCGCCGACCGGCCGGCCGGTGACGACCACGCCGAGCATCTTGCCCGTGGCGCTGTAGCGCGGCGTGCAGTTGAGCGACACGGGGATAGCGCTGCCGTCGGCCGCGCGCAGCTGCATCTCGCAGTCGTGCAGCGTCTCGCCCACATGGCCGGCGAAGAAGTGCTGCGCCTGCTGGCGCGACGCTTCGTCGGCGAACAAGTCGAAGATGCGCTTGCCTTTCAGCGCCGCCTCGTCCTGGCCGGTGAGCTGCTGCAGCGACTGGTTCACGTCCTCGATCACCCCGGCACGATTGCAGACCAGCAGCACGTCCGACATCGAAGTCAGCACCGAGAAGATGAACTGCTGCGACTCCTCCAGGGCGGCGTTCTTGTCCTCCAGCGCCACCTCGTACTGGAGCAGGTCGCTATAGACCTCGTCCATCTTCTGGATCACGTCCAGCCAGACGTCCTCGCTCGCGCCGGCCCGCGCCGCCGCGACCAGTTGCTCGATGCCGTCGGGTTTGGTCTTGTCACCCATCAGTGCACTGTACAGACCATGCACGGATCGAAGGAGCGGACGACGTGCTGTACCGCGGCCGGCGCCTTCTCGCCTTCGCCGACGGGCACGCCGACCAGCGCCTGCTCCAGCGCGCCGGGGCGCCCGGCACTGTCGCGCGGCGAGAAGTTCCAGGTGGTCGGGGCGATGATCTGGTAGTTGTGGATGCGGCCGCGACGGACGGCGAGCCAGTGGCCGAGCGAGCCACGCGCGGCTTCGACGAGGCCAACGCCTTCGACCTCGGCGGGCAGTTCGCCGTCGATCGAGAACGGCTCGCCGGGCCGCAGGGCTTCGGCCCAGGCCTCCATGGCCGGGAGCAGGCGGGCGACTTCGAGCAGGCGGGCGACGACGCGCGCCTCTACACCGCCGCCATCGCGGCCGACCAGGTCGCGCGCCAGGGGATGCCCGGCCACCACCTGGCGCGCCAGTGCGCCGGTCTCGACCACTTCACCGCCCAGGCGCGGCGCCTTGCACCAGGTGTAGGCGGCGTCCTTGTCGGCGATCGGCAGCGTCGAGCCGCGCAACGGCGGCAGCGGTGCCTCGGCGTCGGCGTACCAGGCGTGGCTGACGTCCTCGGCGATCTGCGCGGGGTCGAGCAAGGCCGGCCCGCCGGCCCAGACGCCGGCCGGCCACCAGCGGCCGCTCGCCTGTTCGTAGGCGCCGTAGCTCATGAAGGCCACGCCGGCATGGCCGAGTGCGCGCAGGTTCAGTGCTTGCGAGGCGCGCAGGAAAAGGCCGAAGTCGCTGTCCGCGTGCCGTTCGGCCCAGGTCGCCAATTCGTTGGCCGAAGCGATCGCGGCCACTGCCTCGAGCGCGTCGCCGAAGGTCGTTCGTTCGAGGAACTGGCGGAATTCGCGCAGTACGCGCAGCAGGCGCAGGCGCTCGGAGGCGTTGACGGGATGGGTCGAGCCGCCCGGCTGCAATGCAAGGGTGTGCGGCCACTTGCCTGCCAGCAGGCCCATGGCGCGCATCAGCCCGGCGCGCGCCGGCAGGAAGTCGCCGGCCGCCGTGCCGGTGACCGCCTTGAAGCGCCTCGCGGCGGCGTGCCACCACGGCTGACTTTCGTAGCAATCGCGCGCGAAGTCGGGCATGAAGAACAGGTAGAAATGCGTGACGTGGTCGGCGACGTTTTCGACCGACTGGATGAGGTTCGCCGCCAGCCGGCCATTCTCGGGCGGTTTGATGCCCATGGCCCCCGCCAGCGCCTGCGCGGCGGCGGCCGACTGCGACACCGAACAGATGCCGCAGATGCGCGGCACGAAGACCAGCGCATCGAGCGGCGCCTTGCCTTGCAGGATCTGTTCGAAGCCGCGATAGAGCGAACTCCTGACTCGCGCCTCGCGCACCTGGCCGTCGGCAACGTCGAGGATCACCTCGAGGTCGCCCTCGACTCGGTTGAACGGCCCGACCACCAATCGGGTCATGGTTTCTTGGCCGGACGCGGCCAGCGGATGATGTGGTCGGTGGTGGCGTTCTTGCGCACCCGCGCCGGTGTCGCCGATTTCGACAAGGCGGCGAGGGCAACGAACCAAGCCTTGGGCATGTCGAGCGGCAGGCCGATCGGGATGCCGGCGATCTTCGGCGTGCGCGTGAAGGGATGGCCCGGCTCCTCGAAGGCCGGCTCGGTGCAGCTGATGCAGGCATAGCCGCCGCTGGTGCAGGAGCCGCCGCCGTTCCACGGCCGCTGGTTGCAGTCAGCGTGCGCCTGCGTGCCCTTGCAGCCCATGTGCTCCATCAGGCAGCCCTGGTCGCCGTTCTTCTCGGCACTGGCCTTGAATTCGTAGAACTCGTTGCGGTTGCAGCCATGGTGCACCAGCACGTCGGTGTAGAAGCGCGGCCGCGCCAGCTCGTCGAGATCCGCCTCCTTCATTTCGCCGCGCGCCAGCGAGAGCAGCGTCTCGGTCACCCAGTCGGGATGCGTCGGACAGCCCGAGACGTTGACCACGGGCAGGCCGGCGCCGGCGCGGAAGGGCGTGCCGAGCAGGCCGCCGGGGTTGGCTCCGTCGTACTGCAGGCCGCAGGCGTCGGTGGGATTGATGCCCGCCGCGGTGACGCCGCCGAAAGCCGCGCAGGAGCCCATCGCCACGACATGCCTGGCCCGCATCGCCAGCAGCCGCACCCACTCGATCATCGGCCGCTCGGTGCCGGCCATGACGTGGAAGCGGCCACTGCCCTGCGGGCCGAGCAGCAGCGAACCCTCCACGCACAGGACGTCGAACGGCCGGCTGCCGTCGACACAGGATTCGAGGATGGCCAGTGCCTCGTCAGCACAGGCTTCGGAAATGCTCGGATGCCAGACGATTTCGATGCCGGCATCGGCCAGGGTGGCGAACAGCGAGCCCCACTCGCTGCCGAGCCACGACAGCGTGCAGCCGCCGCAGCCGCCCGACTGTACCCAGACCAGTTTCATTCGTCCGGCTCCAGCCCGTAGCGGGCCAGCTTGGAACGCAGGCCGACGCGCGACAGGCCCAGTTCCTCGGCGGCGCGGCTCTTGTTGCCGCGCAGGCGGATCAGGGTTTCGCGGATGACTTCGGCTTCGATGCGTTCCATACGATCCCTGAGACTGCCTTCGCCCTCCGCAAGTTGCATCGGGTCGGCACCGTTGGCAGCCGTGCCACGCACCCCCGGCGACAGCAATTCCGTCCCCAGCCAGTCGCCATCGGCAAGCGCCAGCATGCGCATCACCTCGTTCTGCAATTCGCGCACGTTGCCCGGCCACCGGTGGCTCTCCAGGCAGCGCAGGGCATCTGGCGTAAACAGCGCGCCGCGCTTGCCGGTCTGCTGGCGACCTTGGTCGAGCAGTTCGGCGGCGATCAGCGGAATGTCCATCGGCCGTTCGCGCAGCGGCGGCAGGTGCAGCGTCATGCCGGCCAGCCGATAGTAGAGATCCTCGCGGAAGCGGCCGCTCTGGACGTCGGCGGCGAGATCGCGGTTGGTTGCCGCGATGACGCGCACGTCGACCGAGACGGGACGCGGACTGCCGAGCGGGCGGATCTCGCCTTCCTGCAATGCGCGCAGCAGCTTGACCTGGAAAGCCGGCGAGGTCTCGCCGATCTCGTCGAGGAAGATGGTGCCGCCGTCGGCCTGCTGGAACAGGCCGATGCGGTCCTCGAAAGCGCCCGTGTAGGCACCACGCTTGTGGCCGAACAGTTCCGATTCCAGCAGCGTGTCCGGGAGCGCACCGCAGTTCTCGACCACGAAGGCGCCGTCGGCACGCCGGCTCGCGTAGTGCACGGCGCGCGCCAGCAGTTCCTTGCCGGTGCCCGATTCGCCGGTGATCAGAATCGACATCTCGTGCGGGGCAACGCGCTCGGCGATCCGGCAGACGTCGTTGAGCGGGCTCTGCGCCGAACGCGCCAGGCGACTGAAGGCGGCTTCGGCGCGCGCCTGGCCGCGCTTCTCCCTGACGCGCTTTTGCAGCACTGCCGGGCTGTCGCGCAGTTCCAGCGTCAGGCGCTGGTTGGCCTGCTGCAGGCGCCACAGGTCGGCGGCACCGCGCAGGGTCAGCAGCAGTTGCTCGGGATGCCAGGGCTTGAGGATGTACTGCCAGATGCCGGCCTCGTTGATGCCGGCGATGATATCCTCGGCCTCGGTGAAACCGGAGATGATGATGCGTACGGCGTCGGGCCACTGCACCCGCACCTGCTTGAGGAAATCGACGCCGGAGGTGCCGGGCATGCGCTGGTCGCAAAGCAGGATGTGCACGAACTCGCGCGCCATCAGCGCCGCCGCCTCGTCGGCCGAACCCGCCGTCAGGACGGTGAAGTCCTCCTCCAGCGTGCGGCGCAGAGCTTCCTGCGAGCGCACCTCGTCGTCGACGACCAGAACCACCGCCTTCGCCACCGTCACTGCTCGCTCCCTCCCGAAAGCGATCATTTCAAGCGGCGATGGCCTGCCTTGTCAAGAACCGTGTAGGAAAAAGCGGCGGCGCGCGGGAGAAGGCGGGGTTTCCGCCACGGGCTCGGCGTCCGGATTGCGCATCAACGCATGCAGCGAGCCGAGCGCGGTCAGACGCGCCGTCTCCTGGTCGATGAATTGCGCCATCGAGGTCATCAGCGGACAGCTCAGATATTCGCCGATTTCGTCCTCATGGCCTCCGAGGAAGGCGAACTTGCCAGCAGGGTAATCGATCATCAGCCGCCGCCCTTCAGGCGCACTCACCCAGCCATCTTCGGCTCCCGGCACCAGCAGCAGGCTCATCGCCCACGGCGTCACGACCACGCCCAGCCACTGGCCCTCATGCAGATCGAAGCCGACCGCCTCGACGCGCAGCGCCGGGTTGAGGAACGGCAATCCCGCCATGCGTTCCTTCTCGATGCGGCGAAAGGCCGCTTCCACCTGCGGCGCCGGGTTGCCGGCGTGGACTCTCACCATGCCCGTACGTCCGTCGATCCTGCCGCCATCATCTCGGCCATGACGCGCAGCGCTTCCTCGGCACGCCCGATCTCGACGCGCTCGAAGGCAAAACCGCCGGCCTGGATCAGCAGGTAATCGCCGAGAATCACGTCTTCATTCATCAGCAACAGGCTGACGCGCCGCGCCTGGCCGAAGGCCTCGACGGTGGCCATGTCGCCGTCGAGTTCGATCACCTTCGAAGGTACGGCTAGGCACATGTCGCCTTTTCCTTCAGATCGACGCCGCGCGCCGCCAACTCCTCGGCCGCCAGGCGCACCATCTCCGGCACTCGGGCGGCAATCGCCGGCGTCAGTTCCAGCCCGAGTTCGAGATTGTCCGGCTCGACGCCGATCAATACGAGATCGCCCGGCGGATCGCCGGAGAATTCGAGCCCGGCCAGAACGTCGCTGATGCTGACCTGGTGCGGCGACAGTTTCGAGCGGAAGAATACCGGCACTTCATCTCCCACCATCTTCACCACGGTGCCTGGCGGCCGGCCGGCCTTGATGGCGTCGAGCACCAGCAGCAGGTCGGTGCCCGAGAGCGGGCCGAGCAGTTCCATTCCTGCCGTACCGCCGTCGATGACCTCGACGCCTTCGGGCAGGTCGTACTGTTCTTCCAATGCCTCGGCTGCGCGCACGCCGACGCCCTCGTCGGAGAGGATGGTGTTGCCGATGCCGAGGATGACCGTGCGCAAAGCATTCGCTCCAAAAAAACGGGGCGGGCAACACTGCGCCCGCCCCGGATTCAACTCATTCTTACCTTGTCTTGACGGTGATCGCCGAATCGTTCTCGGTGTCGGCGACGTGGATCGCGCAAGCGATGCAGGGGTCGAAGGAGTGTATCGTGCGCAGCACTTCCAGCGGCTCGTCGGGCTTGGCGACGGGATTGTCGGCCAGCGAGGCCTCGTAGGGGCCGGGCTCGTCCTTCTCGTTCCTCGGGCAGGCGTTCCAGGTCGAAGGCACCACCGCCTGGTAGTTTTTGATCTTGCCGTTGTCGATGACCACCCAGTGCGACAGCACGCCGCGCGGCGCTTCGTGGAAGCCGACGCCGGAGATCTCGCCCTTCGGGAACACCGGCTTGTTGAAGGTCTTGAGGTCGCCCTTGGCGATGTTGGCCAGCAGGAGATTCCACTGGTTCGAGAGTTCGTCGACCAGCACCGCGCAACGCACGGCACGCGCGGCATGGCGGCCGATGGTCGAGTGCATGGCATCGAGGCCGACCTTGGTCTTCGCCAGTGCGGAGACGGTATCGAGCGCGGCGGTGGCGTACTTCTTGGTCGGCTCATGGCCGGCAGCGAGCATGCACAACACATTGGCGAGCGGCCCGACCTGGGCCGGCTTGCCATAGAACGTCGGCGACTTCAGCCAGGAATACTTTTCGTTTTCCTTGAAGTCCGTGTAGTTCGGCTTGGTCTCGCCGACGTAGGGATGCAGCGGCTTCTGCTCACTGTAGTTGTACCAGGAGTGCTTGATCGACTCCTCGACGCCCTTGACCCAGTACTCGTCGCCGAACTGCTTGATCGGCTTGAAGGTGGCGAGGTCCTTGCCGGTGATGAAGCCGCCGGGCACGGCGAACTGCGTGCCCTTGGTGTCGAGCGGCACGTCGGGCACGGACAGATAGTTGGTGACGCCGGCGCCGTACTTGGTCCAGTCGGCGTAGAAGGCGCCGACGGCGGCGACGTCGATTAGATAGACATTCTTGACGAAGTCGGCCAACTCGTCGATCCAGGTCTTGAGCGCCAACAGACGTTCCACTGTCAGCACCGACTGCGAATCGGTGGCGATCGGGTTGGCGACGCCGCCGACGGCCAGGTTCTGGATATGCGGTGTCTTCGCGCCGAGCACGGAGACGATCTTGTTCGCCTTGCGCTGCACTTCGAGCGCCTGCAGGTAGTGCGCGACCGCCAGCAGATTGACTTCGGGCGACAGCTTCATCGCCGGATGGCCCCAGTAGCCGTTGGTGAAGATGCCGAGCTGGCCGCCATTGACGAAGCCCGCCAGCCGCGCCTTGACCGCCCGCATCTCGTGCTTGCCGTTGAGGTGCCAGCTCGACAGGCTCTCGGCCAGGCTGGCAGTCTTGTCCGGGTCGGCCTTTAGCGCTGAGGTAACGTCGACCCAGTCTAGCGCCGACAGATGGTAGAAATGCACGATATGGTCATGCACCGCATGCGCCAGCATGATCAGGTTGCGAATGTACTGGGCGTTGAGCGGCACTTCGAGCTGCAATGCATTCTCCACCGCGCGCACGGAAGCCATGGCGTGCACCGTGGTGCACACGCCGCAGATGCGCTGGGTGATGGTCCAGGCGTCGCGCGGGTCGCGGCCGAGCAGGATCAGCTCGACGCCGCGCCACATCTGGCCCGAGGACCAGGCCTTCTTGATTTTGCCGCCGTCTACATCGACGTCGATGCGCAGGTGCCCTTCGATGCGGGTGATGGGATCGATGGTAATGCGTGCCATTTTTCTTCTCCGTCAGGAATGGGCAGCTTCGCGCGGGAGAACCGGGAAGCGGCGGGTGACGACGATGTAGAGCAGGACTTCGGTGGCGAACATGCCGGCGGTGACCAGGATTTCGGACAAGGACGGGAAATAACTGAAGCCCGGACCCGTGTCGTAACCGATAAGGAAACCGTTGAGGCGGAGGAGCGAGCCACCCAGCATCAGCAGGATGCCGGCGACGAACAGCCGTGCCGGGTTGCGCCGCTGGACCTCGGTGCCGATGATGAAGAACGGCACGACGAAGCAGGCGGTTTCGAGCCAGAACATCAGGGCATTGAGGTTGGGCTTGAACGCGTCGCCGAGAACACCGCGTACGGTCACGTCGCCGAGCCTCACCACCAGATACACAGCGACGATGCCGAGCATCACCTTGGCCATCGGCGTCAGGATGTTCATCTCGATCGAGCGGCGATAGGCGCTGGAAGCGAGACAGGACTCGAACAGCACGACGGCGTAGCCCATGATGATGGCGGTGAGCAGGAACAGCGCCGGCACCGCCGGTGTCTGCCAGAGCGGCGCCACCTGCCCGCCCAGCACTACCCAGAGCGTGCCCAGCGACGACTGGTGCATCATCGGCAACAAGGTACCGAGCGCGATGATGAAAAACATGTACTTCGTCACCTTCTTCTTGGCATCGCGCAGGCCGAACTGTTCGAGCACCACCGGCGAGAACTCGATCCACATGACGAAGATGTAGAGCGTGATGCACACCGCCACCTCGAACATCACCGAGTTGGGATTCGCCGACCAGGGCCAGTACATGTTCCAAACGTTCCACCAGCGGCCGAGGTCGAAGATGACGCCGGCACCGGCGAGCGTGTAGCCAAGCAGCGAGGCCAGTAGCGCCGGTCGCACTAGCGGGTGGTATTCGCCGCGGTTGAACAGATAGACCAGCATCGCCACCGAGAAACCACCGCAGGCGAAAGCCGAACCGATCATCACGTCGACGACGATCCAGATCCCCCACGGATAGCCGTCGCTGAGGTTGGTCACCGCGCCGAGGCCGAAGATGAAGCGATAGAGCAGGATCGCCGCCATCAGCATGACCAGCAGGCCGGCAATAACGGTCGTCTTGTTCAGCAGCGGGCCGCCGACGGGAACGGGAGCGGAGTGTGTTGTCATGGTTCAGCCCTCCTCGCCGTCATCCGGTTTGACATTGCGCTTGGCAACGAAAGTCAGCGCCCCCAGCACGGCGATCGGCATGATCAGGCCGCCGTAAAGGCTGTGCTGGATGGTTTCCGAAGTCGCCGCCGAAGAGTTGGGCGGCAGGTTGGGCATGCCGACCTTCTCGAAGTTGACCGCGGAGAGCTTCAGCACCTGCGTACCGCCGTACTCCTTCTCGCCATACACGTGCTGAATGTAGTTGCCGACCGGGCCTTCGTAACTCTGGTCCGGCTCGTCGCGCCAGCCGTGCCGTTGCATCGCGCCCTTGCCTTCAGGCTGGCCCTGCAGAGCCTTCTCCTGCGCATGACGCAGACGGCCCCGCGGATAGGTGGTGGTGGTTCCAGGCTTGAGCGCCAAGCGCCGCTTGGCCTCGGCCAGCAAGTCCTCGGTACGGCCGAACAGTGTCGCGCCAGTCGGGCAAACCTCGGCGCAGGCCGAGTAGTGACCATCCTTGTGGCGATGCCGGCAGAGCTCGCACTTGCCGATACGGCCGAACGGATCGTCGAACTGGTATTTCGGGATGCCGAACGGGCAGGCGGCGACGCAGTAACGGCAGCCGATGCACTTGCCCGGATCGTAGCCGACGACGCCGGTCACCGGATCCTTGGTCATCGCCGACACCGGACAGGCGGACACGCAGCTCGGATCGGCGCAGTGCATGCACGACACCTTCATGAACGAATAGCCGTTCTGTTCGGCATCCTTCGTTTCCATGGTGCCGTTGCGGTACATCTTGATGATGTTGAAGGTGTGACCGTTGGTGTCGAGCGGCGTATCCCAGAGCGGATCGACCGTCGAGAACACCGGCGGGTTGCCGTTCGCCTCCTTGCAGGCGGCGACGCAGGCTTTGCAGCCGACGCACAGCGTGGCGTCGTAGAGCAGGCCCAGCCCCTCGGGCGGTCGGGTATGGGTTTCGCGCGCCTGGACCGGCGTGGCGCCGGCACTGACTATGGCGGTACCCGCCAGGGCACCTTTGAGAAAATCGCGTCGGGTGGTCATGTCACGCCTCCGCTTGGGTCTTCTTGGCCTTGTCCTGTGCCTTTTCGAGTTCTTCGGCCTTGTGCGACAAGCCAAGATTGCGCGCGATCATCGCCGCGCCACCGGCGGCCGCGCCGGCAATCGCAGCGACGGCAGCCGCTGCCGCGAACGTGGCACCGCGACCCTGTTCCTCGACGATGCGCGGGTACTGCAGCGGCGGCACGACGTTCAGCATCCTCGCCACCGTGTGGATCGGCTTCGTGAAGCCGACGCCCTTCTCGGTGCAGCCGATGCAGGGATGGCCGCAACCGACCGGCCAGTTGCCCTCGCCGGCATCGCCGAAGCCGATGGTCGGACAGTTGGCGTAGGTCTCGGGACCCTTGCAGCCGAGCTTGTAGAGGCAGTAGCCCTTGCGATGGCCCTCGTCGCCGAATTCCATGGCGAAGCGGCCGGCGTCGAAGTGAGCGCGCCGTTCGCAGTTCTCATGCACCAGGCGGCCGTAGGCGAACAGCGGCCGGCCGAGCTTGTCGGTGGCCGGCAGCTTGCCGAAGGTCAGGAAATGCACCGCCGTGGCGAGGAAGTTGTAGGGGTTGGGCGGGCAGCCGGGAATCGTGACGACAGGCTTGCCAAGAATTTCTGCAACGCCAGCCGAACCGGTCGGGCTGGAATCGGCCCCCGAAATCGACGGAATCGTCGAGGGCATGCCACCCCATGAGGCACATGAGCCGATGGCGATCACCGCCGCGGCGTCGGCCGCGCATTCCTTGGTGATATCGATGGCCGTATGGCCGCCGACCTTGCAGTAGATACCGTTTTCCTTGGTCGGGATCGCGCCTTCCACAACCAGGATGTACTTGCCCTTGTTCGCTGCCATGGCGTCCTTGCGCGCCTTCTCGGCCTGGTGGCCCGCCGCGGCCATCAGCGTCTCGTGGTAGTCGAGCGAGATGACGTCGAGGATCAGCTTTTCCAGCGTCGGATGCTCGGCGCGCAGCAGCGATTCCGAACAGCCGGTGCATTCCTGGAAGTGCAGCCAGATCACCGAGGGTCGTTTGGCCGTTTCCACGGCCTTGGCAATCGCCGCCTCGGCACCAGCCGGCAGACCAAGACTGCCCGCCGTGGCGGCGCAGACCTGAAGAAATTCCCGTCGGGAGACGCCGAGCCTCTGCTCGACGACTGCGGCGGCGCGTTCTGCTTCGTGAATGAAACTATGTCCCATTGCACCCTCCTCTGACGCCCTACGCGAACCTGCTTAGTTAGTGCATGAGCATATGATTATTTACATCCCACACATTGATCTAAGTCATAAGACTGGCGCATGCAGACATAAGCATCCATTTGGCGCAGAATAGCGATTATTGATGCATAGCAGCATTCGGAGGCAATAGTGACAAATGCCCCGCCGGGAGTTCTCGGTCCCATCCTCGAACGCCATCAGCAGGACGGCACGCGGCTAATGCAGATCCTGCGCGAGTCCCAGGAGGCGCTGGGCTGGCTCTCTCCCGAGACCGTTACCGCGATCGCCACCGGGATCAATTGGCCGCGCGCCCGTGTCGAAGGCACGGCCGGCTTCTACAGCTTTTTCCACACCAAGCCGATGGGCCGCTACCGCGTGCTCTGGAGCGACAACATCACCGACCGCATGCTCGGCAGCCATGACCTGATGCGGACCATGTGCCAGAAGCTCTGGCTGGAACCCGGGCGTGTTTCGGAGGACGGCCTGGTCAGCGTCGATGTGACCTCCTGCACCGGCATGGGCGACCAGGGGCCGGCCATCCTGGTCAATTACCGCGCCATACCACACATGACACCAGAGCGCGTGGATGAGGTCGTCGACCTGATCCGCGGCGAAATCCCCGTTGCCGACTGGCCGGCCAAGCTGTTTGCCATCGAGGACAACATTCGCCGCCGCGACCGGCTGCTCGATCACGGTCTCGTCCCCGGTCAGGCAATGGCGGCGGCGCTCGAACATGGCCCGGCAGCGATGCTCGACGAAATCAAACGTTCCAACCTTCGTGGTCGCGGCGGCGCCGGCTTCGCCTCCGGCCTGAAATGGGAAGCCTGTCGCAATGCCGAAGGCAATGCCCACTATGTCGTCTGCAATGCCGACGAAGGGGAGCCCGGGACCTTCAAGGATCGCGTGCTGCTGACTTCCTACGCTGATCTCGTGTTCGAAGGCATGACGATTGCCGGACTGGTGGTAGGCGCACAGAAGGGACTGCTCTACCTGCGCGGCGAGTACCGTCACCTGCTGGAGCCGCTGGAGTCAGTCATCGCGAGACGCCGGGAGGAGAAACTCCTGGGCCGCGACATTCTTGGCAAGACCGGCTTCGAGTTCGACATCGAAATTCATCTTGGCGCCGGTGCCTACATCTGCGGCGAGGAATCGGCGCTGATCGAATCTCTGGAAGGCAAGCCTGGGCGGCCGCGTATCCGTCCGCCTTTTCCGGTCACTCACGGTTATCTGGGACAGCCGACGACGGTCAACAACGTAGAGACCTTGGCCGCCGCCTGTCTTGTCGCCGCGCACGGCGGTGACTGGTATGCCGGCGTCGGCACCGCCAAGTCGGCCGGCACCAAGCTGCTGTCGGTCTCCGGCGACGTGCAGCGGCCCGGCATCTATGAGTACCCGTTCGGCGTCACCGTGGCGCAGGTGCTGGAGGATGCCGGCGCGCGCGGCATCCAGGCGGTGCAGATTTCCGGTCCTTCCGGCATCTGTCTCGCCGAAGAGGAATTCCGGCGCCGGATCGCTTTCGAGGACGTGCCGACGGCCGGCGCCCTCATGGCCTTCGACCGCAGCCGCGACATGTTCGAGGTGGCGCGCAACTTCGCGCACTTCTTCGCCCATGAAAGCTGCGGCTTCTGCACGCCCTGCCGCGTCGGCACCAGCGTCGTCGCCCGGCTCATGGACAAGCTGGCCACCGGTCACGGCTCGCCCTACGATATCGACGAAATGTTCACCATGCACCGACTGATGCAGGGCGCCAGTCACTGCGGGCTGGGTAACTCGGCCTGCAACGCCATGGCCGACACGCTGGCGAAGTTCCGCCCGGCCTACGAGCGGCGATTGAAATCGCTCGACTACGAGCCGGCCTTCGATCTCGACGCGGCGCTGTCGCAGGCGCGGCAGATGACCGGCCGCGACGACCGCGCTGCCCATCTTTCCAACCTTCCGGATTGACGCCATGAGCGACGACACCTTCCTGCTCGATGGCGAGGAAATCCCCTTCGCTCCCGGCCAAACGATCATCGAGGCCGCCAAGGCCGCCGGCAAATGGATTCCGCACCTGTGCTGGCATCCGGATTTCGAGCCGCACGGCTCCTGCAAGCTATGCACGGTCAAGGTGAATGGTCGCCTCGGCGCTGCCTGCACGATCGCTGCCCAAGCCGGCGCGGAAGTGGAAAACCGCACGCAGGAGCTCGACGACAAGCGGCGCACGCTGCTGCAACTGCTGTTCGTCGAAGGCAACCACTTCTGTCCTTCCTGCGAGAAGAGTGGAAATTGTCTCCTGCAGGGCACGGCCTACGAGTTGGGCATGCTGTCGCCGCATTTCGACATGTTCTATCCCGACCGGCCGGTCGACGCCTCGCATCCCGACATCCTGCTCGACTTCAACCGCTGCATCCTCTGCGAGCTGTGCGTGCGTGCCAGCCGCGAGGTCGATGGCAAGAACGTCTTCGCCCTTTCCGGTCGCGGCATCCGCACGCACCTGATCGTGAACAGCGAGTCGGGGCGTCTCGCCGACACTGACTTTTCGGCGAACGACCGCGCGGCGAGCATCTGCCCGGTCGGCGTGATACTGCGCAAGCGTATTGGCTTTGCCGTGCCCATCGGCAAGCGCAAGTTCGACGCCACGCCGGTGTCGGAGACAGAGGCATGACCATGGCTGACGAAAAGAAACTTCGCGTCGCCACCGCCTCGCTGGCCGGCTGCTTCGGCTGCCACATGTCATTCCTCGACATCGACGAAAAGCTGCTCGACCTGCTGCAATTGATCGAGTTCGACCGCACGCCGCTGACTGACATCAAGACCATCGGTGCCTGCGACATCGGCATCATCGAAGGCGGCGTCTGCAACGCGGAGAACGTGCATGTGCTGCGCGAATTCCGCAAGCACTGCAAGATCCTGGTCGCCATCGGCGCCTGCGCGATCAATGGTGGTCTGCCGGCGCAGCGCAACCATCTCGACCTGCGCGATATCCTCGAGGAGGTCTATCACACCGAAGCCGGCATTTCCCATGGCGGCATCCCCAACGACGCTGAACTGCCGTTGCCGCTGAACAAGGTGCACCCGATCCATGAAGTGGTGAAGGTCGACTACTTCTTGCCCGGCTGCCCGCCGTCGGCCGACGCCATCTGGAAATTCCTCACCGACCTACTGGCTGGCCGCACTCCATACCTGGGCCATGGACTCCTGCACTATGACTGACCTCGAAACCGCCTCTCATCCCGAGAATCTCAGGCGCGTCGCCATCGATCCGGTATCTCGCGTCGAGGGCCACGGCAAGGTGACGCTGCTGCTCGACGACAACAACCAGGTGCACCAGGTGCGCCTGCACATCGTCGAGTTCCGCGGCTTCGAAAAGTTCATCCAGGGCCGTCCCTACTGGGAAGTGCCGGTGATGGTGCAACGTCTGTGCGGCATCTGCCCGGTCTCGCACCACCTGGCTGCGTCCAAGGCCCTGGACATGATCGTTGGCGGCACCCTGACACCAACCGCCGAGAAGATCCGCCGGCTGATGCATTACGGCCAGATCCTGCAATCGCACGCCCTGCACTTCTTCCACCTCGCCTCGCCCGACCTGCTGTTCGGCTTCGGCTCGGATGTGGCGCAGCGCAACGTCGTCGGCGTCATCGCCGCCGCGCCGGAGACGGCGAAGAAGGGTGTCCTGTTGCGCAAATACGGCCAGGAAGTGATCCGCATGACCGCCGGCAAGCGCGTCCATGGCACCGGCTCGGTGCCGGGCGGCGTCAACAAGTCGCTCACGGCGGACGAGCGTGCGGCGCTGCAGAAGGACATTTACCAGATGATCGCCTGGAGCCGCGAGGCAGTGGCGATGATCCGGCAATTGTTCGAGAACAAAGCCGAGGCCTACAACGCCTTCGGCCGCTTCGACGCGCATGCCATGAGCCTGGTGCGCGCCGACGGTGCCATGGACCTTTACCATGGCGGCCTGCGCGCCCGCGACAAGAGCGGCAGGATACTGTTCGACCACTTCGATTACAGCCACTACTGGGACGTGATCATCGAAGACGTGAAGCCCTGGTCGTACATGAAGTTCCCGTTCTTGCGAGCACTCGGCCCGGACGATGGCTGGTATCGCGTCGGACCGCTGACGCGCGTTACCAACTGCGACCACATCCCGACGCCGCTCGCCGACAAGGAGCGCGAAACCTTCCTCGCCTTTCCGGGCGCATCCGGCGCCACGCTGGGCTACCACTGGGCGCGCATGATCGAGATGCTGCATGCCGCCGAAGCAATCAAGGATCTGCTGCACGACGACGATATCTGCGGCAGCGATCTGATGGCCACCGGCGAGCGCGAGGAGCGCGCTGATCGTGGAGTGGGCGTCATCGAGGCACCGCGCGGCACCTTGATTCACCACTACCGCGTCAACGAGAACGACGAAGTGATCCGGGCCAACCTGATCGTCTCGACGACGCACAACAACCAGGCGATGAACGAGGCGATCCGCCAGGTGGCGCGCCAATACCTGAACGGCCACGAGATCACCGAGGGCCTGCTCAACCACATCGAAGTCGCCATCCGCGCCTTCGACCCCTGCCTGTCCTGCGCCACCCACGCGCTGGGGCAGATGCCGCTCGAAGTCGTGATAGTCAGTCATGGCGGCACGCCGATCGACCGCATGACGCGCGACATGCACGGCGTCTGTTCGCGCGATTGACCACGCCGACCCTGGTTTTCGGCTGGGGCAATCCTTCGCGGGGAGATGATGCGCTCGGCCCTCTGTTCGTCGAGCGCATCGAAGCCCTGAACCTGCCCGGCGTCGAATGCCTGACCGACTTCCAGTTGCAGGTGGAACACGCGCTGGATCTGCAAGGCCGCAGTCGGGTATTGTTCGTCGATGCCAGCCTGGATGCCCCGGCGCCTTTCCGGATCGAGGTCATCGGGCCTGCGAACGACGCCAGTTTCACCACGCACGCGATGTCGCCGCAGGCGGTGCTGCAAGTCTATTGCGATCTCAATGACGAAGAGCCGCCGCCGAGCTGGCTGCTGGCCATCCGCGGCGAACGCTTTGAACTCGGCGAGGAATTATCGGCCAGCGCAGCGCAGAATCTGGACGCTGCACTAGCCTGGGTACGTGCCTGGCTGGCTCGGGCAGAACAGGAGGCCAGGTAACACTGGGCTCGGAACGCTTGCGGTTAAGGCAAACCGGTTTGGCGGCCGGCCGCTGTCTTCGCCGCGTCGGAAAAGAACTGAACGTTGTGCCGGCCCAGCGCCTTGGCGTGATACATGGCCGTGTCGGCGTTCTTCATCAGCATATTGACGTTATTGCCGTCGGCAGGAAAGACGCTGACGCCGATACTCGTCGTCGACTCCAGGCGATGGCCATCGATGCGATAGGGTAACGATAAGGCGTCCAGGATTTTTTGCGCCACGGTCGAAATGCCCTCGGCAGCATCCTCGCTGACATCGGTGATGACGACGACAAACTCGTCGCCGCCCATGCGGGCGACGATGTCGCTCTCGCGCACGCTTTGCAGCAGCCTTCGGGCCACCTCGACCAGCAGCCCATCGCCCACCGGATGCCCCAGGGTATCGTTGATGATCTTGAAGCGATCAAGATCGATGAACATCACCGCCAGTTGCCGGCCGTCCCGGCGGGCGCCAACGATCGCCTGTTCAAGTCGCTGTTGCAGGCTGAAGCGATTGGGTAGCCCGGTCAGGCTGTCGTGATGCGCGAGATGGTGGATGTTCTGCTCGGCCGCCTTGCGCTCGGAAATGTCGGTGAAACTGCCGATGTAGTGCGTGACCTTGCCTCGACCATCGCGCAGCGTCGAAATCGTCAGTGCCTTCGGGTAGCAACTGCCGTCCTTGCGCCTGTCCCAGATCTCTCCCTGCCAGCGCCCCCGCTCGCTGATGGCACGCCACATCGCGTCATATTCCTCAGCCGTCGTCCGACCGGCGGAAAGCAGCTTTGGATTGCGGCCCTCGACCTCCCCCAATGCGTAGCCGGTCAGGCGCGTGAAGGCGCGATTAGCCGAAACGATCCGATTTTCGGCGTCGGTGACCAGGATGGCCTCGCCAATGTGTTCGTAGACCTTCACCAGCAAGCGCAGTCGATCTTCAGCCTCGCGCGCGACCTCTCTGACTTCCACCAGTTCGTCCTCGCGGCGCCGCAAGGTGCCGCGCGTCAGCCAGAGCGATCCCAGCAGCAGGATGCCGACCGCGCCGACCGCCAGCGTTCTGGCCCGCCAGTGCGCCAGCACGTCGTCCTCCGCCATCCCTGCCAGCACATAAAAGGGGGCATCCTTGACGACATGCAGGCTGAACACACGATCGATGCCGTCGGTGTATGCGGCCACCTTGAGCATCGCCTGGCCGGCGCCGCCGGCAATGGCGCGACGTATCGGATGATCTACCGGCAAGCTCCTGTTGATCTCACTCACCATCGTCGGCCGGCGCAACACCAGGGAGAAATTGTCACTGCGGCGAATGGCGACGACACCTTTGGTACCGACGTCGAGCGACTCGAATAGATCCTGGAAATAGGTGAGCTTGAGTTGGGCGCCGATCATGCCCAGAAAACGGCCGTCCGCAGCGCGCAATGCCCGACAGACGATCACAGTCTCGGCATCGTTGGTTCTGGCGGTGATTACCTCGGAATAGGCGACTTTGGCCTGCGGGTCATCGCGCAACTGCCCGAAGAACGGGCGATCGGCGATATTCGTATGCCGGGTCTTGTCTGCGCCAGACGTGTAAAGCAGATCACCGCTGGCATCGAAAACGCGGAATGCGTCGAGTTCCCGGAAATGGCTCAACTCGAGGTCGAGTTCGGCGTTCAACCTGCCTTGATGTGCCGCCACGGCTTCCGGCCGCAGCATCTCGGCATTGAGCCGAGCAGCCATTTCATCCAGCGTCGCACGCGTGCGGTCGAGCGCTGCGCCGAACCGCGACTCGATCATCCAGGTCAGATTGCGGGCATTGACCTCGGCGGCTTGCATCGCCTCCTGGTAACCGAACCAGAGCAGGTAGCCGAGCAGCAGCGCCGCCGTAACGATGACGATCGTCAGCGGCGACAGCACGTGCCTCCTAAGAAACTCGGCCACTCTGCCAGTCTTCAACAAGAACTCCGGCCCAGAATTGGTAGCGACCATTCTGACCACCGGCAGCCGGCTCGGCAACTCCTATTTTGTCGTTGCAGACCGATTCCGACAGCCGGAGCTAAGACGCCTGACACCCTCGACCGGCGAGACCCTCGATCAGGCCATGCGTGAGCCTTCGCCAGCGATTACCCACCCAGGCATCAATGTCATCGAAAGCGATAGCCAGGTTCGGGCTGTGCTGGCTAGCCCCGGTGGCGGCATCATCGATGCCGAAATAGACCTGCCCATTGGCCAGCAAGCGCTCATCCGGGATACCCGTGAGATCAATGAAGCTGGCACCGTACGTGGCAATGCGAAGCACAAGAGCGGACGGTTGATCCAGGCCGCTGGTGGCTGGCAGGCGCGGCGGCTGCCGGAAGCCGTCCAACTTGTAGACCGCGCGCGTCACCGGCAACTGCTTGCGGACGGTCTCCAGCATGGCATGCGGATAATCACGCGGTGGGCCGAAGTGCCGGTTCAGGCGCAGTACGGATTCCTTCGCTTCAAGTAGGCGATCGATGTCTTCGATTCGGTACAGATAGGCTGACATTGCACTGACTTGCGATGCGGTTGTTTCAAAACGACAACGGCGCCGACACTGCTATCGGCGCCGTTCCCGATTACAACAACGTCGTCTTACTTGGCGATACCCTGCACTTCAACGACCACGCGCCGGTCGGGCGCAAGGCAGGCGACCAGTTTCTTCTGCGCCATCTTGCCGTCGCAATTGGCGATCGGCTGGCTCTTGCCAACACCGATGGCTTGGACGGACTTGACACCCTTGTTCTCGAGATAGCTCTTGACGGCGCCGGCGCGTTGCTCGGACAGCTTCTGGTTGCCCTTGTCGCTGCCGATGCGGTCGGTATGGCCGGTCACGCGAACCGACGAGATCTGGGCGCATCCGGTCGCTTTGGCTGCCACTGCATCGAGCTGCTTCTTGGCGCCCGCAGTCAGCGCCGACTTGCCGAAGGCAAACGTGGCATCCGCAGCCAGGGTCTCCGAGAAGTCACACTTCTTCGGCGGCGGGGGCGGGGGCGGGGGCGGCGGGGCGGGCGGGGCAGCCACGACCGGCGCCGGTGCAGGCGCTGGCTTCGGCGGCTCCGGCTTCTTCACCAGATCCGGATCGCATTGTTCGATGGCCTTGGCAGGGGTCCACTCCGCCGTCCGCCAGCACAGGCCGAAGCCGCTGCGGGCAACAACGCCGCGGCCGTCGATCAGGTAGGCATCATTGTCCACCACCTGGGCGGCGGCGGCCGTGACCGTCAGGCCGAGGACCGCAGCGCAGACCGCGCGCTTTGCAAAGGATACAGGTTGCATATATTTCTCCTGGTAATTGATCGAAACTGCCAAGCCATTCTACGCCAATCATCCTAGCCGACCGCCGTCGTTTCGGCAGCGGCGAGGTGTTCGGTGTAACATTTATTCACATTCCGGAAGAATTATTGGCTGAAGGCGCTCGATGTGAGAATTGCACTGCTGGAGGACGACGCGGCTCAGGCTGAAACCTTGACCGCCTGGCTGAACGAAGCCGGCCACGACGTTCATGCTTTCGGCCTGGGACGCGATTTCTTGCGTCATGTCAGCAGAGAAAGTTTCGACACCTTTCTGATCGACTGGATGTTGCCCGATCAGAGTGGGCACGAAATCCTGCGCTGGCTGCGCCAGGAACGTGGTGAGACCGCGCCGGCCATTTTTGTCACTAGCCGGGACGCGGAGGAGGACATTGTCACCGGCCTCGATGCCGGCGCCGACGACTACATGGTCAAGCCGATCCGGCGACTCGAACTGCTATCCCGGCTGGAGGCGATCTGGCGGCGAAACCGGCCGCA
>DASRXN010000212.1:0-9212 GCA_035654135.1 Rhodocyclaceae bacterium
AGAGACCGACGAGCGCGTGGCGATCGATCCTGTGCTGCAGGTGGGGCGACTGGCAGTGGCGACGTTTGTTCCGGGGACCAGCGCAGATGTCTGTGACGCCAATGGCCATAGCTTCATGTATCTGTTGGACTACATGCCCAGCAAATCTTATACACCACCGACGAATCAGGATGTGTTCGCCCTACCGAGCAATGCGGTCGTGGTGGGGGTTACCACTGTCAAGCTGCCAAATGGCAAGATCGTAAATATCGCCACGACATCGAACGATCAACGATTGAGCTTTGGAAATCCTCAGACACCTCTTGGCAGCAACGCGCGGCGCGTCTCTTGGCGCGAACTCAAGAACTAAGGCGTTTGGCCACCGCCGAGAGAAGGCAGGATCGGCCTACTCTCGTCGGCGGACGGCAGGTGTTCCCGATAAATGAACTCCTGAGTTCCCGCGGCGTTGCTTGAGGGATCGGCCACGGTTATCGGCGTTAGTCCGTCCGGTTTAGCCATTGAGCTTTCGGGCAAGCCCTTCAGCGCTTTTTCCATGTAGCCGATCCACATCGGCAGGGCGGCGAAGCCACCCGTTTCACCGTTGCCAAGCCTCTTCGGCTGATCGAAGCCGATCCATGATATGGCGACGATGGTGGGTTGGTAGCCGCAGAACCAGGCATCCACGTAGTCGTTGGTGGTGCCGGTTTTGCCGGCGAGGTCATTGCGCTTGAGCGCTGCGGCGGCACGAGTAGCGGTCCCGCGCCGGACAACGTCGTGCATCATGCTGTCCATCAGGTAGGCATTGCGGGGATCGATGACGCGCAGGTTTTCATCGCCAGCCGATGCCGGTTGTGCCGCGGCCAGGATGTTGCCCTTATTGTCCTGAATCTGCTTGACGATATAGGGCTCGATCTTGTAGCCGCCATTGGCGAAAACGGAATAAGCGGCCAACTGTTGCCACGGAGTCACGGAACCTGCGCCGAGGGCCAAGGTCAGGTAAGGTGGATGCTTGTCGGCATCGAAGCCGAAACGGGTGGCGTAATCTTGGGCATATTGGGTGCCGATCGAGCGTAACAACCGGATCGAAACCATGTTCTTCGACTTGGCGAGCCCGGTGCGCAAAGTCATCGGACCTTCATACTTTCCATCATAGTTTTTCGGCTCCCAGGCCTGTGAGCCGGTTTCCTCCGCCGAGATGGAGATCGGTTCGTCTGGAATGATCGAGGCGGGCGTGTAGCCCTTTTCCAGCGCTGCCGAATAAATGAAGGGCTTGAAGCTCGAGCCGGGCTGACGCCAGGCCTGCGTCACATGGTTGAACTTGTTGCGGTTGAAGTCGAAACCGCCCACCAGTGCCCGGATGGCTCCATCGACTGGGCTTGCCGCGACTATCGCGGCCTCTACCTCCGGTAGTTGTGCGATCTGCCAGGTGTTCTTGTCGTCCTTCATGAGTCGAATGATCGCGCCCCGGCGGATTCGCTTGTTAGCAGGCGCCTTGTCATCGATCATCCGGGCGGCAAACTTGAGTGCGTCTCCGGCAAGGGTGATGACGTCGCCGCTGCGCAGGAAGCAGCGGATCTGTTTCGTGTCGGCAGCGACTACGATTGCTGGCAGCAAGCCGTTCGATTCATCGAAGTCCTGGAGAAGATCTTCCAGTTCCTCGTCTTGATCGGACTTGCGGTTGGCCAGGTCGACGTAGGCCTCGGCGCCCCGATAACCGTGACGACGGTCGTAATCGAGCACTCCACGCCGCAATGCGGCATAGGCAGCCTCCTGGTCGGCCTTGCGAATGGTCGTGGTGACGCGCAGGCCAGTCGCGTAGGCGTCCTCCTGGAAGCGCTCGTAGGCAATCTGCCTGGCCATTTCCGCCACATAGTCGGCATGGACCCCGAAATCGTTGATGTCGTGCTTGATGCGCAGAGTCTCGGATTGGGCCGCCTCAAAATCGGCCGGCGAGATGAAGGAGAGCTCACGCATGCGCCGTAGCACGTAAAGCTGACGAATGCGCGCACGCTTCGGGTTGGCGACGGGGTTGTATGCCGACGGGGCTTTGGGCAGTCCGGCGAGCATAGCGGCTTCGGCGACCGTAATGTCCTTCAATGCCTTGCCAAAGTAGATTTGTGCCGCGGCGGAGAAGCCGTAGGCTCGTTGCCCGAGATAAATCTGGTTTATGTAGAGTTCGAGAATCTCATCCTTGCTTAGATTGTGCTCAATTTTGAACGACAGTAGCGCTTCGTACAGTTTGCGTGTTAGGGTTTTCTCGGATGACAGGAAAAAGTTGCGGGCGACCTGCATGGTGATTGTCGAAGCGCCCTGCCGTTTGCCGCCGCCAATAAGGTTGGAATAGGCTGCACGCAGGATGCCAAGGGTATCGATGCCGGAATGCTGATAGAAGCGCTCGTCTTCGGCCGCGAGGATCGCTTGCTTCATGGTCGGAGGCAGATCCTGAATGCGGACGAGATCGCGCCGTTCTTCACCGAATTCGCCGATGAGGTAACCGTCGGCGCTGTAGACGCGGAGCGGGATTTTCGGCTGATAATCGGTCAGTACCTCGAGGGAGGGCAGTTGCGGATAGGCGAGAATGACAAAGATGCCGCCGAGGGCGAGTGCAATCAGCAGCGCG
Organism: Rhodocyclaceae bacterium; assembly: GCA_035654135.1. Classification (GTDB taxonomy): domain Bacteria; phylum Pseudomonadota; class Gammaproteobacteria; order Burkholderiales; family Rhodocyclaceae; genus Fen-999. The sequence goes on from DASRXN010000212.1 coordinate 2,600, forward strand.
CCGACAAGAAGCGAGATGGGGAGAACGACCCAACGCAGGCCGTTGAATAAGCGAGGGGACAAGGCGAAATGGGAAGCAAATGGGAGTTGGCCACGCATTATATCGAACCGGTTTGCCAAGCTAGCCCGGAAAATCCCTCAATATTTTTCCTTTACAGCCGATATAGTTGCTGATAGCATCTGAAGTAAATTATGCGTAATCAACCTAAGTCAAGGTTCTGAAAGGGAAATCTCTTGCAGATCGATCTCTCGATCTTCAATCCCAAGGCGCGGCCGTTGATCGGGCTGGATATCAGTACGTCCGCGATCAAGATGGTCGAACTGACCGAAAGCGCCAAGGATGCGTATCGGGTGGAGCGTTATGGCATCGAGTACCTGCAGAAGGATGCGGTCGTCGACGGCAATATCGCCAATCTGGAAGCCGTGGCCGAGGCGGTGCGCCGTTGCTGGAAGCGATTGGGAACCTCGACCAAGTATGTCGCCATGTCGCTGCCGACGGCGGCGGTAATTACCAAGAAGATCATTTTGCCCGCCAATCTGCGCGAAACCGAAATGGAAGTGCAGGTGGAATCGGAAGCGAATCAATACATTCCGTTTGCGCTCGATGAAGTAAACCTCGATTTCCAGGTCGTTGGACCAGTGCCATCGAGTCCGGACGAGGTTGAAGTGTTGATCGCTGCTTCCCGCAAGGAGAAGGTGGAGGATCGGGTAGCGTGCGCCGAAGCGGCAGAATTGAAGCCCCTGGTCATGGATGTGGAGTCCTTTGCTGTCCAAGCTGCTTTCGATCTGGTGCGGGCACAATTGCCGATACGAGGCGATGATCAGATAGTCGCTCTGGTGGATATTGGCGCCGTTGCAACCAAGGTGATGGTAATGCGGGGCGATCAGTTGGTTTACACACGCGAGCAGGCTTTTGGCGGTGGCCAGCTGACCCAGGACATCATGCGCGCTTACGGTATGAGTGCAGAGGAAGCCGAATCGGTCAAACGCTCAGGTACTGCACCCGAGAACTATGAGCCTGAACTATTGCGCCCCTTCGTGGAGAGTCTGGCGCTGGAGGTGTCCCGGGCTCTGCAGTTCTTCTTTTCCTCGACTCAGTTCAATCAGGTTCACCACATCGTTCTTGCCGGGGGTTGCGCGGCCATCTCGGGGATCGATGAGGTTGTTGCGACCAGAACACAGGTTCCGACGGTCGTTGCGAATCCCTTTGCCGGCATGGTGCCTTCTTCGCGCGTGAGGCCCCGGCAGTTGATGGCCGATGCGCCGCTCCTGATGGTGGCCTGCGGGTTAGCCATGCGGAGGTTCGATCAGTGATCCGGATCAATCTACTGCCCCATCGCGAAGAAAAACGCAAGGGCAGGCGCGAACAGTTCTATGCGCTCGCCGGCCTGATGCTGGTGCTCGGCGGAATGATCTGGTTCCTCGGGTTCACCATCATCAATGGCTACATCGCAGGACAGGAAGGCAAGAATACGTTCCTGAAGACCGAGATCGCAGTGCTCGACAAGCAGATCGATGAGATCAAGAAACTCAAGGAGCAGACCGACGCTCTGCTGGCCCGCAAGCAGGTTATCGAATCCCTGCAGGCAAATCGTGCCGAGACTGTCTACCTGTTCAACGAGTTGGCCCGTCAGGTACCTGGCGGCATCTACTTGCGTTCTGTCAAGCAGGCAGGGCAGAAGATCACTTTGAACGGCTTTGCACAATCGAACGCACGGGTATCGACCCTGATGCGCAACCTGGATGATTCACCCTTGCTGGAAAAGCCAAATCTGGTCGAGATCAAGGCCGCAACGGTGGATAAGCGTCGCCTTAGCGAATTTACCCTCAATGTGGAGTTTACCCGGCAGACGGCAGCTGATGCGAAAAACGCCGGCACGGCCAAGGTTGCCGCAGGTGTTGAAGCCAAGAAGGACAATAAGCCGTGAGAACGCCGACAGTGCCCAACCTGAAACTGCCGGCAGTCGATTTCAGGACCCTGATCGCCGATTTCAAGACGCTCGATCCGAAGGATCCGGGCTTATGGCCGGTATTGCCGCGAGTGATCATCCTCGTCGGTATTCTGACGTTGGTGCTGGTCTTGGGATGGTGGCTTGGCTGGCGTGTCCAACTCGATGAACTTGACGATAAGGCGCAGCAAGAGGAAAGACTCAAGGAAGAGTGGCGCACCAAGAAGGCGCAGGCGGTCAATCTTGAGGAGTACCAGAAGCAACTGGCAGAAATCAATCGCTCGTTCGGTGCGTTGCTGAAGCAGTTGCCCAATGCGTCCGAGATGGAGTCCCTGCTGGTAGACATCAACCAGGCCGGACTCGGCCGTGGCCTTCAGTTCGACCTGTTCAAGCCCGGCGCCGAGGCTTTCCAGGAGTTCTATGCCGAACTGCCGATTACCATCAAGGTCTCCGGCTCATACCATGATCTGGGTGCCTTCACAGGCGACATTGCCAAGCTGCCGCGTATCGTGACCTTGAACGATATCGATGTCCAGCAGGCGAAGGACGGTGGCCTGGCGATGTCGGCCGTCGCGAAAACCTTCCGTTACCTCGATGACGAAGAAGTGGCGCGCCAAAAGCGGGAAAAGCAAGCCAAGGCCAAGGGAGGGGGCAAGTAGTATGCGCATACTCCCTATGCCCGCCGTTTTGCTGACGATTGTTCTGGCAGCCTGCGGTGGCGAAGAACACCAGGACCTCAAGCAGTGGATGGCGAACGCGTCCAAGGACATGCAAGGCCGCGTTCAACCCATCCCTGAAATCAAGCCGTTTCCGATCGTCTCCTATGATGCCGGTGACCTGTTGGAGCCATTCAGCCCGGCCAAAGTGATCCCGGAAAAGCGGACAAGTGCCGGTGGCATTCAGCCGGACTTCGATCGGCACAAAGAGCCGCTTGAAGCCTATCCGCTGGAATCCCTGAAGATGGTTGGCGTGGTGCGCAAGAACAAGGTTCTGCACGCTCTGATCCAGGTGGACGGCATGGTGCATCAGGTCCGAACGGGCAATCACATGGGACAAAATTTCGGTGCCATTGCGTCGATTACAGAAGCGCAGGTGAGTGTCAAGGAGTTGGTTCAGGATCCAAGCGGTCAGACGGCGGACTGGGTGGAGCGGCTTGCGACCCTGCAGTTGCAGGAACAGACTCAGCCGCAGAAGGAGACGAGGAAATGAAACCCCGACATGTTGGCTTATTGCCCAGGTTCCTGCTTGCAGTATTCCTCGGTGGCTGCGCTCATCTAGGATTGGTAATGGCGGCGACAGCCACCAGTGCCGACACAGTCACTGCGAATAGTATCGAGTCCCTAATGGTGACCCAGCAGAATGGCAACACGATCGTCAAGGTCAGCCTGAAGCAGCCTCTTACCGCTGCCCCGTCCAATTTCAGCGTGGCGAATCCAGCCCGCGTAGTCTTTGACTTCGCCAGTACGGGCAATGCACTAGGACGCTCGGTACAGCAGGTGAATGAGGGCGAGTTGCGCAGCATCAACATTGTTCAGGTAGGTGACCGGACGCGAGTGGTGCTCAATCTCAAGAAGATGGGCACTTTTCAGACCCAAGCCGAAGGCAGCTCGTTCCTAATCACGCTTGCACCGACGGCCGCTGTCGACAATGCTGCGCCAGTTACCCAGCACTTTGCGGCCGCGGTGAAGTCGGACGAGGCGCGCTCCATACGCGACATCAAGTTTAGGCGAGGCAAGGCCGGCGAGGGCCTGATAACCGTCGACCTATCCGATCCGAATACCGGCATTGATATCAAACAACAGGGCTCGGGACTGGTTGTCGAATTCCAGAAAGCCCAGGTGGCGGAGGGATTGCGTCGCCGGTTGGATGTCAGCGATTTCGCCACTCCGGTAACGTCCGTCAGTACCATGCGGCAGGGAGAGAACGTACGCATCGTGATTACCCCCCATGGCCTATGGGAACACACGGCCTATCAGAGTGACAATCAGTTCGTGGTGGAAGTGAAGCCACTAAAGGAAGATCCGTCGAAGCTTTTCCAGGGATCGCAGCGGCAAGGCTACCAAGGTGAGAAGGTCTCACTCAATTTCCAGAACATTCCGCTGCGCGAACTGCTTCATGTCTTCGCCGATATCACCAATTTCAACATCGTGATCAGTGACACCGTGGCAGGCAATGTCTCCCTGCGGCTCAATGACGTGCCGTGGGATCAGGCACTGGATATCGTCCTGAAGCAGAAAGGCTTGGCGATGCGCAAGAATGGCAACGTCATTTGGATTGCGCCGGGTGATGAGCTTGCGGCCCGGGAAAAGCTTGAGCTGGAGTCGCAGCAATCCATCGCGGAACTGGAGCCGGTTCGTACCGAAAGCTTCCAGCTCAACTACCAGAAGTCGGACGTTGTGGAAAAGATGTTGCGCGGTATCAGCACCGCCGCTGGCGGTGCGGGGGGATACGCTCCACCAGCAGCGGGTACGGCTGGCAAGAACAGTGGGCGAGTTCTGTCCGACCGCGGCAGCGCGATCTTCGACCAGCGTACCAACAAATTGTTCGTCACCGATACGCCGACCAAGCTGGCCGAGATTCGCCGCCTGATAACGGAAATCGATGTGCCCGTGCGCCAGGTACTGATAGAAGCCCGGATTGTCGAGGCGGACAACACGTTTTCGAAATCGCTGGGCGCACGCATTGGTGGTACCGATGGACGGGGCAATACTACCGGTAATCAGCTGGGAACAAACAATCTTCGCTGGGGAATTGCAGGCAGCTCAGCGGACGCAAACAGGCTGTTGCCATACAATGTCAGCGTCCCGGCCGGGAGAATTACCGATATCTCATCAACTGACGGCAAGATAACCTTCGATCGGCTATCGCCAGCCACGTCGGTCGACTACCAGAATTCTCAATTTGTAAATCTGGCGGCGGCTAATCCGGCCGGCCAATTTGCATTTTCACTTTTCAACGCAGCCAAGACGCATCTGCTGACACTGGAGTTGTCGGCGATGGAAGCGGATGGTAAGGGCAAGACAATTTCCAGTCCGCGGGTTCTGACCGCCGACCAGGTTGAGGCGACCATCGAGGATGGCCAGGAGATTCCGTATTGGTCAGCCTCCAGTTCCGGTGCTACCACTGTGTCCTACCGAAAGGCGGTACTTTCCCTCCGCGTCCTCCCCCATATCACCCCCGACGGCAGGGTTCTGATGCAGTTGCAGGTGAACAAGGACAACGTCAACTCATCCCTATCGACATCGTATGGTCTGGCTATCGATACCAAGAACGTCAAGACCGACGTCCTGGTCGAGAACGGCGGTACGGTGGTTATAGGTGGCATCTATATTCAGGAAGAGAGAAACAACGTCACCAAGGTGCCACTGCTCGGAGATGTGCCAGTGCTGGGAGCCTTGTTCCGCAAGACCGACAAGACCGACAACCGACGGGAGTTGCTGGTATTCGTGACGCCGAAGATTGTTGCCGACACGCTTTCCCTACGCTGAGCACGCCGGGCGATGACAAACGGGCCGGCTCCGCCGGCCCGTTTCATTTCTGCTGCTAGAATTGTTGCGTGACCCGCTGCGCCAATATTTATCTTGTCGGCTTGATGGGAGCAGGCAAGACCACCGTCGGACGCCAGCTCGCCAAACGGCTGCATAGGCGATTTGTTGATAGCGATCACGAAATCGAAGAAAGGACGGGGGTGCGCGTTCCGGTCATCTTCGAGATCGAAGGTGAGGCGGGGTTCCGCAAGCGGGAAACACAGGTACTCGCCGAACTTGGTCGCGAGCATGACCTGGTGCTGGCGACGGGTGGTGGGATTGTGCTCGCTGAAGAGAATCGACGATGTTTGCGTAGTAGTGGCACCGTCATCTATCTGAGTACACCGCCGGCAGTTCTTTTTGAGCGAACACGCCACGACCGCAATCGGCCGCTACTGCAGGTCGATGACCCGTTGGCCAAACTGCGATCTCTATATGAACAGCGGGATCCACTCTACCGGGAAGTCGCCCATATTGTCATCGAGAGCCGGGATGGCGCAGCGAATGTACTCGTCCAACGAATCGAGAAGGAATTGAAAGCAAGATGCGAACTCTGAATGTCGCTCTCGGCGATCGGGCTTATCCGATTCACATTGGTCCGGGCTTGCTCGGGCGATCCGATCTTCTGACGCCGTTTCTTGCCACGCCAAGGGTCGCCATTGTCAGCAACACCGTGGTGGCGCCCCTGTATATGGAAAGGCTGGTAGCGCCGCTGCGAGCCGCGGGGGTGCGGGTAACGGAAATTGTCCTGCCTGACGGCGAGGCCTATAAGAACGGGGAAACGCTGAACGCGATCTTCGATGCCATGCTGGCCGACCGCTGTGACCGCACAACCACCGTCATTGCTCTTGGTGGCGGGGTTATCGGCGACCTCGCCGGCTTTGCTGCCGCGAGTTATCAGCGTGGCGTGCCCTTCATCCAGGTTCCGACCACGTTGCTGTCACAGGTTGATTCGTCGGTCGGTGGCAAGACGGGCATCAACCACCCGCGCGGCAAGAACATGGTCGGCGCGTTCTGGCAGCCTCGTTTGGTGCTGGCCGACACGGACACTCTCGGTACTCTGCCTGATCGGGAGCTTTCGGCAGGACTGGCAGAAGTCATCAAGTATGGTTTGATCCGGGACCTGCCATTCCTGGAA
>DASRXN010000213.1:0-5529 GCA_035654135.1 Rhodocyclaceae bacterium
GGCGGAGTTGAGCCATCGCTACATCACCGACCGTTTTTTGCCCGACAAGGCGATCGACCTGATCGACGAGGCGGCGGCGCGCATCAAGATGGAAATCGACTCCAAGCCGGAGGCGATGGACAAGCTCGACCGCCGCCTGATCCAGCTGAAGATCGAGCGCGAAGCGGTGCGCAAGGAGAAGGACGAGGCGTCGAAGAAACGCTTCGGCCTGATCGAGGACGAGATCGCCAAGCTGTCGAAGGAATATTCCGACCTCGAAGAAATCTGGAAGGCCGAGAAGGCGCAGGTGCACGGCACGCAGCACATCAAGGAAGAGATCGAGAAGCTGCGCGCGGAGATTGCCGACCTGCAGCGCAAGGGCCAGTTCGACAAGCTCGCCGAACTGCAGTATGGCAAGCTGCCGCAACTCGAAGCGCAACTCAAGGCCGCTGATTCGGCCGCCGCCAAAGTCAGTGCCGACGGCCTGGTTCGTAAACTCCTGCGCACGCAGGTAGGCGCCGAGGAAATCGCCGAGGTCGTGTCGCGCGCCACCGGCATTCCCGTGTCGAAGATGATGCAGGGCGAGCGCGACAAGTTGCTGAAGATGGAAGATGCACTGCACAAGCGCGTCATTGGCCAGGACGAGGCCGTGCGCCTGGTCAGCGATGCCATCCGCCGTTCGCGCGCGGGTCTCTCCGACGAGAACCGTCCCTACGGCTCCTTTCTCTTCCTCGGCCCGACGGGGGTCGGCAAGACCGAGCTGTGCAAGACGCTGGCCGAGTTCCTGTTCGACAGCGAGGATCACCTGATCCGCATCGACATGAGCGAGTTCATGGAGAAGCACTCCGTGGCGCGGCTGATCGGTGCGCCGCCCGGCTATGTCGGCTACGAGGAGGGCGGCTACCTGACCGAACTCGTGCGCCGCAAGCCTTACTCCGTGATCCTGTTCGACGAGGTCGAGAAGGCGCATCCGGACGTCTTCAACGTGCTGCTGCAAGTGCTCGACGACGGCCGCATGACCGACGGTCAGGGCCGCACCGTGGACTTCAAGAACACCGTGATCGTCATGACTTCCAACCTCGGCAGCCAGATGATCCAGCAGATGTCCGGCGACGACTATCAGGTGATCAAGCTGGCCGTGATGGCCGAGGTCAAGACGCACTTCCGGCCCGAGTTCGTGAACCGCATCGACGAGATCGTCGTCTTCCATGCGCTCGACGAGAAGCATATTGCCGGCATTGCCAAGATCCAGCTCGGCTATCTCGAGAAGCGGCTGGCACGGCTGGAAATGAAGCTCGCAGTCGACGATTCAGCGCTGGCCGAAATCGCCGAGGCCGGTTTCGATCCGGTATTCGGCGCGCGGCCACTCAAGCGGGCGATTCAGGAACGCATCGAGAATCCGCTGGCGAAGGCGATCCTGGAAGGCAAGTTCGCCGCCAAGGATACAATCCGCGTATCCACGGCCGGTGGCCACATCATCTTCGACAAGGCGTGACGCTTTCGGAAATTCTTGCTGTTCTGCTGACGACATTGGCCGGTTCGGCAATCGCCGCACCGGCAATGCCGCCGCATCTGAATCCTTCCGGGCAAACCGAATTCCGCGAGTACCTCGAGTCGCACAATCACAGGGCGTTCGCCGTCGCCCCCGGTGGCGCCTGGGGCTGGACGGCGGCAGAGGCAAGCGCCAAGGCCGCCGAGGACAAGGCACTGGCCATCTGCCAGGGGCAGACCAGCCAGCGCTGTGTCAGCTATGCCATCGATGACAAGACGGTATTCGATGCCGTGGCCTGGTCGCGTCTCTGGGGACCTTACGCCAATGCGGTACAGGCACGGCGGGCGACTGTCGGCCGGGAGCCGGGGCAGCGCATGGCCGATCTGGCTTTCGTCGATGCCAAGGGAACGCGCCGCAGCGTCTCCTCTTTGAAAGGCAAGGTCGTGGTGCTGCATTTCTGGGGCACGTGGTGTCCTCCCTGCCGTCAGGAAATGCCGGAGTTGCAGAAGCTTCAGACGGCTATGGCCGGAAAGTCCGATATCGTTTTCACGGTGCTCCAGGCCCGGGAAAAATTCGAGGTTTCGCGGCTGTGGGCCGAGCGTCAGGGCATCGCGCTGCCGCTCGCCGATTCCGGGGCCAGCGGTGACGATGATGCCGAATTCCGCTTGGCCGGCGGCGGCCGCATCAGGGACCGCGAAATCGCCAGCCGCTTCCCGACCACCTACGTGCTGGACAAGCGCGGCCTGATCGTCTTTTCGCATGTCGGTCCGGTGCATGACTGGCCGCAGTACGAGGCCTTTCTGCGCGATGTGGCGGAGCGATCCGGGCGCTAGAGCCACGGCCGGCAGTTGACCGAGGTCAAGGGGCGGGTTCACCCCGGTCTTATATTGTTGGCATGATTTTTCCTGACTCGGGGGTTTGCCATGAAACAGCGTGTGTTTACCAAGATTTCCGTTGCCGCCGTGCTCCTCACTGCTGGGGCTTCCGCCCTGGCTTATGATGGCGACCTCAAGCGCGGCCGGCTCTATTTCCGCCAGATCTGCACCGCCTGCCATCAGGAGATGATCGGCAAGCCCATCGCGCCCAACGAGCGCATGAAGGCCGACTGGACGGCCTACGTCAAGGCCGACAAGCACGACAAGTCCGGCAAGACCAATGCCTCGGTCAAGTACTTCACGACCAAGGCCTACCGGGAAACCATCAAGGGCAAGAACAAGGCGGCCGAAAAGCTGCTCAATGCCAACGATGCCGAGATCCTCGCCGACGTCCAGGCCTGGCTCCTGTACAGCGCTAAGGACTCGGACAATCCGTCCGGCTGCCAATAAACAAACAGGGGGACTGCGCCATGGCTACCGATGACGTTGTCGCCGGGGCTGCACCCCCGGCTTGGCTGGAAGGCCTGAAAAAGGACTATCAGGAGATCTTCGTCGAACAGTGGTCGCCCTATGTCGGGGTGATCCTGATGGTCGCGATCCTGGCCGCACTGATGATCAGCGGCCAGTTCTGGGGCATCTTCGGCGGGCTCAAGCTCTGGGGCGACTGGTTCAACAACGCCATCGGCCTCGGCCCGCTGCTCGGCGTCAAGGCCGATCTGGAAAGCCCGCTGTCGCACCGTATGTCGCTGATGAACGGGGCGCTGATTCTCGGCTCGTTCGCGGCGGCGCTGCTGTCGCGTCAGTTCGCCCTCAACCGGGCGCCCAAGCTGGAATACATCTGGGGTGCGCTGGGGGGCACGCTGATGGGCATCGGTGCGGCGCTCGCCGGTGGCTGCACCACGGGCGGCTTCTTCACGCCAGTGGTGCATTCGTCGCCGGCCGGCTGGGCAATGTGGGCGGGGCTGCTGATCGGCGCCGTTATCGGCCTGAAACTGCTGCTGTGGACGCTCGATAACATCAGTTGGGGCATGCAGACTAAAGTCAGCGGTGGCGAGTCGCCTCTGTTGCCCTGGTATCCGTGGTTCGGCGCCGCCGTGCTGGTAGCGATCGGCTGGTGGGCGACTTCCTGGGCCACGTCGGGCGATGCCAAGCTGCTGTCGCGCGCCATCGTCATTCTGGCCGGGCTGGGCATGGGCTTCGTCATGCAGCGGGCGCGCATCTGCTTCGCCCGCGCCTTCCGCGAGCCCTTCATGACCGCCGAAGGCGACATGACCAAGGCCATCATCCTGGCGCTGGCGCTGGCTATCCCCATCGCGGCGGTGCTGTTCGACAAGAAGATCATGGACCCGTACATCGCGATTCCCTCGACCTTCTGGCTGGGTTCGCTGTCGGGCGGCATCATCTTCGGCATCGGCATGATCTTCGCAGGCGGTTGCGCTTCGGGCGCGCTGTGGCGCATGGGCGAGGGGCATCTAAAACTGTGGGTGGCCGGCTTCTTCTTCGCTTGGGGCGGTTCCAGTTTCTCAGCCTTCGTCAAGCGCTGGGATCTGCTGACGCCGGAACAGAATCTCGACACCATGCTTGACGAAACGAAGGTCGGGGCGCAGGTTTTCCTGCCTCAGGTGCTCGATGGCTGGGGTTGGGCCTTGCTGGTCAGCTTCGGTATCCTGCTCGCGTGGTATCTGTTCGTTCGCTACAACGAATCGACGGAGAAATTTACCGTCCTATAGGGGGGTAATCATGAAACAGAGAATGTTCCGCAAGGCGTTGGTGCTGGCGGTGGCAGCCGTATTCCCGTTCGCCGGTGCAATGATGTCGGTACCACTGCTGGACGGTGTTGGTGTCGCGCAGGCAGCCGAGCAGTCGAAGGAGGGCTGGTACAAGAACATTGTCGGCACGGACTTCGTCAAGGAATGCGTGCAGACACCGCCGCGCAATGACGTCATGATCATCGATGCCAGGCCGGTTCGCCAGTTCGAGCAGGGCCACCTGCCCGGCGTGGTCAATATCCCGGATTCCAGGTTCGACCAGATGACCTCGTTGTTGCCCGACGACAAAGGCAGGCTGATCGTCGTCTATTGTGGCGGGCTGCAATGCATGCTCAGCCACAACGTTGCCTTCAAGCTGGAAAAGCTGGGTTACACCAACGTTCAGGTTTACGCCGAAGGCATGCCGGCCTGGAGCCATGCGTTCCCGAATACCGTGGTTACCGCGGCAGGTGGCATGGCCGCGATGCCGGCAGCGATGGCTGCGGCGGCCAGCCAGATGATGAAGAAGGCAGTGGAGATCCTGCCCGGCAAGGACAAGGGTACGATCTCCGCGCCATCCTTCGATCAGATATTCAGGGAATCGCCCGAGGCCGTGATGTTCGTCGATGTTCGCGACGTGAAGGAATTCGCGACGGCCACCATCAAGGGGGCGGTCAATATTCCAATCAACCAACTGGAGAAGAAGGTGGAATCACTGCCGGCCGACAAGCCGGTGATCTTCTTCTGCGGCACGGGCGGTCGGGCCGGCGAGGCCTATGACACCGTGAAGCTGATCCGGCCCGAGGTCAAGGCCTATTTCCTCGATGCCGAAATGGAGTTCAATCCGGACGGCAGCTACAAGATCACCAAGGCGAAGTAAGCGGCGAACCGGAAAACTGACGCAGAATAAGGCGGGACTGCCGTTCGGGAGCCAGACTTCCGAACGGTTTATCGCCAAGGGTTTTCCGCGTGGCATCGCAAGTTCTGGCGGCCGAGGGCCGCGTTCCGGGCAACAAGGGCATCTGGGTCGGCATCTTCGCCGAGATGACCGAATTCGCGTTGCTCTTCCTCGTCTACTTCGTCGCCCGCGCCCATAACCCGGAGGCCTTTCGCGACGGGCCGCCGCGCCTGAATACCACGGCTGGTATCACCAACACTCTGTTGATGGTTACCAGCAGCTATTTCGTCGCCCGTGCCGTGGTGGAGATTCGCCTTGCGCGTCACCGGGGCAGCCTCCTGTGGCTGGCGTTGGCCACGCTGGGTGGCGCCGGCTATCTCGTGGTCAAGGTCCTCGAGCTGTCGTGGAATGCCGCGCACGGAATTACCGGCACCAGCGGTATTTTCTTCACCGTCTATTACTACCTGACATTCACGCACATGGTGCACGTCACCTGGGGCATCCTGGGCGCGCTTTGGGTGATCGCACGGGCTGCCG
>DASRXN010000214.1:0-18729 GCA_035654135.1 Rhodocyclaceae bacterium
CATCGTCGGCGGCCGGCTCGGCCAGGTGCTGTTCTACGAACCCGGCTACTACGCCACGCATCCGCTGGAAATCGTCGCCGTCTGGAAGGGCGGCATGAGCTTCCACGGCGGCTTCCTAGGCGTACTGATTGCCATGTGGCTGTGGGGACACCGGCATGGCAGGACCTTCTTCCAGGTCACCGATTTCATTGCGCCGCTGGTGCCGCTCGGCCTGATGGCGGGGCGCATCGGTAACTTCATCAACGGCGAACTCTGGGGCCGCGTTGCCGATGCCTCCCTGCCCTGGGCGATGGTATTCCCGCAGGTCGACAATCTGCCGCGCCATCCGTCGCCGCTCTATCAGGCGGCCGGCGAAGGATTGCTGCTGTTCGTGCTGCTGTGGTGGTATTCCAAAAGTCAGCGGCCGCGGGGCGCCGTTTCGGGGATGTTCCTGATCGGTTATGGCACCTTCCGTTTCATCGCCGAATATTTTCGTGAGCCAGATGCAGGCATCTTCGGCCACTCGTACCAGATCAGCATGGGACAATGGCTGAGCCTGCCGATGATCGTCGTCGGCGTCATCCTGATTGCCAGAGGGAAGAAAGCATGACCAGACCGTTCAAGATACTCGGCATCCAGCAGATCGCCATCGGCGGTTCGTCGAAGAACAGACTGCGCACGCTGTGGGTCGACATGCTAGGCCTTAATGTCACCGGCAATTTCGTTTCCGAGCGCGAGAACGTCGACGAGGACATCTGCGCCATGGGCAGCGGCGCGCACAAGGTCGAGGTCGACCTGATGCAGCCACTCGACCCGGAGAAGAAGCCGGCCGTTCACACGACACCGCTCAACCATGTCGGACTGTGGGTCGACGATCTGCCCAAGGCGGTCGAATGGCTGACCGCGCAGGGCGTGCGCTTCGCCCCCGGCGGCATCCGCAAGGGCGCGGCGGGCTACGACATCACGTTTTTGCATCCCAAGGCCAGCGACGAATTTCCCATCGGCGGCGAGGGCGTGCTGATCGAACTGGTGCAGGCACCGCCGCAAGTCGTGGCGGCATTCTCCAGACTGGAAGGCTGACCATGCTGTTCGATACCTTCAGCAACGGTACCGTCAGTCTCGCCAATCGCATCGCCATCGCGCCAATGACTCGCTGTCGCGCTGACCACCGCGATGCGGTGCCCAACAACTTGATGGTCGAGTACTACCGACAGCGCGCCGGCGCCGGGTTGATCGTCTCCGAAGGCGTGCCAGTGTCCGACCGCGCACGCGGCTACCTGAACACGCCGGCCCTGTGGAACGAGGCGCAGGCCGCTGGCTGGAAGATGATCACCGATGCCGTCCATGCCGCCGGCAGCGTAATCTTCGCCCAGCTCTGGCACTGCGGCCGTATCAGCCATGCGGCGCTGCACGCCGACGGTAGCCCGCCGGCCGGCGTTTCCAACAAGCGCGCGGCGGGCAAAACCTTCATCGTCCATGCCAGTGGCCAGCCAATGCTGGCTGACTGCGATGCGCCGCGCCCGCTGACCACCGCCGAGGTCAAGGCCGTGGTTCGGGACTTTGCCAACGCCGCGCGACTGGCAAGAACAGCCGGCTTCGATGGCATCGAGATCCACGGCGCCAATGGCTACTTGCTCGATCAGTTTCGCTGCCCCTTCCTCAACGACCGCAGCGACGAGTACGGCGGCTCGCTGGAGAATCGCTACCGATTGCTACTCGAGGTGGTCGATGCCACGGCGAAGATATATGAACCCGCTCGCATCTGTGTCCGCCAGTCACCGCTGGGCATCAACAACGACATGCAGGCCGACCCGGAACCGCTGTTGACCTATCCCTGGTTGGCCCGCGAACTCGATCGGCGCGGCATTGGTTTCCTGCACATCTTCGATCAGAGCTTCGCGTGGATCCACGACCCGGCGCACCCGTTAATGCCGGCACTGCGCGCGGCCTATGGCGGCACCATCATCGCTTGTGGCGGCTTCCTGCGCGATAACGGCGAGGCCATCCTCGCACGCGGCCACGCCGATCTCGTCGCCATCGGCCGGCCCTTCATCGCCAACCCGGATCTGGTCGCCCGGTTTCGCTCAGGAGCTGCGCTTGCGCCATGGGAACAGGCGACGTTCTACGCCGGCGGCGCGAAGGGCTATACGGACTATCCATCCCTTGCCGAAATACGGCAAGCATGAGAATCGCCATGGCTGGCGCGCTGGCCCTGCTGACAATAGCCAGCGCCACCGAAGTACAAGCTCAGGTGGAAACCACTCCCGACTATACTTCGGGAACGCTGACCGGCGACTGGGCAGGCAGGCGCAGCGAATGGTCCCGCCACGGTGTCGAACTGGAACTCGGCCTGAAATCGGACTGGCTTCGCAATCGTGGCGGCCTTGCCAACGGTGGCCGGCCCATGAACCAGCTCGATATCAAGCTGAAGGCCGATCTGGAGAAGCAGTGGGGCTGGAGCACGACCACCGCCTATATTCACTTTCTGCGCGACTGGGGCGATCGGGTCAATACTCATAGCACCGGCAGCATCATCGGCATTTCCAATATCGAGTGGCCGATCAATACCACCCGCTTTTTTCAGGCCTGGCTGGAAAAGAGCGTTCTCGACGACAGCTTGGGGGTGCTGGTTGGCCTGTACCCCTTCGACTCCGAGTTCTCGGCGCTCGACTCGGGAGCCGTCTTCCTGCATCCGTCCTTCGGAGCCTCGCCCGATGTTTCGCTGACGCGTGGGCCGTCGATCTTCAACAACTCGGCTTTTGGAACCCGCGTCAAATGGCGATCTCCTGATCGGGAAATCTATGTTCAGGGGGCCGTGCTCGATGGCATCCCCGGCGATCCGAGCCGCCCCAAGGGCACCCATGTCGAGTTCAACAAGGGTGACGGCAGCTTCCATATTTTCGAACTCGGTTACATCCCGCGCGATGGCGCCGCAGAGTTGTCGGAGAATTTCGTCAAGGTCGCGGCGGGCTTCTGGGGCTACACCGCGATGGTCGACGACCTGGTGGATCGTGATATCGATGGCAAGCCGGTCAGACGCCATAGCCGCGGCAGGTATGTCCTGGCTGAAAAGACTGTCTGGCGCGATTCCGGCGACGCCAATCGCAACCTCGCCATCTTTGCCCGCTACTGCACGACCGATGGCGATTCGACGGCGATCGACCGTGCCGTCAACCTCGGGGTGCGCCTGCACGGGCCGATCAGTTCACGTCCCGACGATATCCTTGGCATTGCCGCCACGCGGGCGAACATCGGTGCCAAGTTCCGCCAAAGCCAGGCTGCGGCAGGCATTGACGCGACGCGGGACGAGTCGGCACTTGAAATCACCTATCGCGCCGCCCTCAGGAAGTGGCTGGCCGTGCAGCCTGTCGGGCAACGCATCCGCCATCCCGGCGCGAACCGGGCGGTGCCGGATGCCACAGTTCTCGGTGCGCGCTTCGAACTGGTCTTCTAGAGTTGTGCCGCCTGGAAGGTATTGCACTGGTTCATGTCGCCGGTCTCGATGCCGCGCTTGAACCAGCGCACGCGTTGCTCGGAAGTGCCATGGGTAAAGGCGTCGGGAACGACATAACCGCGGGCCTGCTTTTGCAGGCGGTCGTCGCCGATGGCGGTGGCGGCCGTCAGCGCCTGCTCGACATCACCCGATTCGAGGATATGCCGCGCCTCGTTGGCCTGCGCCGCCCAGACTCCAGCAAGACAGTCTGCCTGCAGCTCCAAGCGCACCGAAAGGGCGTTGGCTTCCCCTTCGCCGTGAGCGCGCTGCTGCGCAGCTTGCACCTTGTCGGAAATACCCAGCAGATTCTGCACGTGATGCCCGACCTCATGCGCGATAACGTACGCCTGCGCAAAATCGCCAGGTGCGTGGAAACGGTCCTTCAGCTCCTGATAGAACGCGAGATCGATATAGACCTTGCGATCAAGCGGGCAATAGAACGGTCCCATCGCCGTCTGGCCGGTGCCGCAGGCCGTCGGCGTGCCGCCGGTAAACAGCACCAGCTTGGGATCCTGATATTGCCGGCCCATGTGCTGGAATTGTTCCTGCCAGGTCCTTTCTGTCGAGCCGAGCACCTTGCCAATGAACTGCGCGCCCGCGTCGTCCGCGGGTGGCTTGTGGGCCGGAGCGCTTTGAACCGGTGCGCCGCCGCCCTGCAATTCGGTCGCGACGCCGATGACAGTCGACGGATCGACGCCGAAGAAATAGCTGGCCGCCAGTGCCAGCAGAATGGTGCCAATGCCGACACCGCCGGCCCGCATCGGCATGCCCATGCCGCGTCGATCCTCGACGTTGGCGCTTTCCTGTTCGTTGTCCAGACGCATTGCGCAGCCTCCTTCCCTACGATAAGGGTGGCATGATACTAGCGGAAGGCGATGATCGCCTGATCGACCGCCAAACTCTCTCCCGGTGCCGCCAGCAGTTTTTCCACCACGCAGTCGCGCTCGGCCTTGAGCACGTTCTCCATCTTCATGGCCTCGATCTTGGCCAGGATTTCGCCGGCCTTGACCTCCTGGCCTGATGTCACGGCGATCTGCGTTAGCAGGCCGGGCATCGGCGAGAGCAGGAACTTCGACATGTCGGGCGGCAGCTTGACAGGCATCAGCGCCTGCAGCTCGGCAGCGCGGGCGTTCATGACCATTACGTCGGCTTGGGTGCCCCAGTGGAACAGCCGGTACCTGAGGCCGACGCGCTCCACCTGCATGCAGAAGGGTTCGTCGTTCAGCGTGCCGCGATAGAGAATCTGGCCGAACTGCCAGTCCGAGCGCACGGCATAGGTTTTGCCAGCGAAAGTGACATCCCATCCCGCAACGGCGGCAGCCACCCGTACCGGGTGCTGGCCCTCGCCCATGAGCACCACGAAGTCCTCGCCGGGCCGGTATTCGTGGCCGGGCATCTGGCCGGTGATGGAGCCGCTGCGGGCAAGGTACTGGCGATGGACGGCGGCCGCCACGGCGATCAGCATGGCCGGATCATCATGGACCACGTCGGCGGCGTTGAAGCCCTTGGGGTATTCCTCGGCAATCAGGCCGGTGTTGAAGTCGCCCGAAATGAAGCGCGGGTGCTTCATCAGTGCCGATTGGAATGCAATGTTGGACGCGACGCCGCGGATGACGAAAGCGTTCAGCGCATCGCGCATGCGGGCGATGGCCTGGTCGCGGGTAGCGCCGTGAACGATCAGCTTGGCAATCATCGAGTCGTAGTACATCGAGATCTCGCCACCTTCGTAAACGCCCGTGTCCACGCGCACGCCGCCGGAAGCCGGCATGGGTAGCGCGGCCTCCATGTTGGCAGTCGCCGGCAGGTACTTCACCAGCCGGCCGGTGGAGGGCAGAAAGTTCCGGAAGGGGTCCTCGGCGTTAATGCGGCATTCCATCGCCCAGCCGTTGCGCCTGATGTCCTCCTGTCTGAAGGGCAGCTTCTCGCCGGCGGCGACGCGGATCATCAGTTCGACCAGGTCGAGTCCGGTAATGCATTCGGTGACCGGATGTTCCACCTGCAGGCGGGTGTTCATTTCCAGGAAGTAGAAACTCTTGTCCTTGCCGCCGACAACGAACTCGACGGTGCCGGCGCTCTGGTAATTGACTGCCTTCGCCAGCGCCACGGCCTGTTCGCCCATGGCCTTGCGGGTCGCCGCGTCGAGGAAGGGCGAGGGTGCCTCCTCGATGACTTTCTGATGGCGGCGCTGGATGGAGCATTCGCGCTCGTGCAGATAGACGCAATTGCCGTGCGCGTCGCCGAGCACCTGGATCTCGATGTGGCGCGGCTGCTCGACGAACTTCTCAATGAACACCCGGTCGTCGCCGAAGGCATTCTTGGCTTCGGTCTTGCACGAAGCGAAGCCCTCGTGGGCTTCCTGGTCGTTGAAGGCGACGCGCAGGCCCTTGCCGCCACCACCAGCCGAAGCCTTGATCATCACTGGATAGCCGATGCCCTTGGCGATTTCCACGGCCTGCTCGGGCGTGTCGATCGGATCGTTGTAACCGGGAATGATATTGACCTTCGCCGCCAGGGCCAGCTTCTTCGAGGCGATCTTGTCGCCCATCGCCGCGACCGAATAGTGCTTGGGGCCGATGAAGACGATGCCCTCCTCCTCCAGGCGTTTGGAGAAGGCCTGGTTCTCGGACAGGAAACCATAGCCCGGATGAACGCCTTCCGCGCCGGTCTGCTTGCAGGCGGCGATGATCTTTTCGGCAACGAGGTAGGACTCCTTCGACGGTGCCGGCCCTATGCAGACTGCCTCGTCGGCCAGCGTCACGTGCATGGCGTCCTTGTCGGCCTCGGAATACACGGCGACGGTGGCGATGCCCATGCGGCGGGCGGTCTTGATGACGCGGCAGGCAATTTCCCCGCGATTGGCGATCAGGATCTTCTTGAACATGGATCGAACCTCAGAGGGGAATGTTGCCGTGCTTGCGCCACGGATTGGTGATCGATTTATTCCTCAGCATCACCAGCGAGCGGCAGATGCGCTTGCGCGTCTCGTGTGGCTGGATGACGTCGTCGATGAAACCGCGGGCGCCGGCGACGAACGGATTGGCAAACTTGGCCTTGTACTCGGCCTCGCGCGCGGCAATCTTGGCCGGATCGTTTTTTTCCTCGCGGAAGATGATTTCCACCGCGCCCTTCGGCCCCATGACGGCGATCTCGGCTGTCGGCCAGGCGAAATTCACGTCGCCACGTAGATGTTTCGAGGCCATCACGTCATAGGCGCCGCCGTAGGCCTTGCGGGTGATCACCGTCACCTTCGGCACAGTGCATTCCGCGTAGGCGTAGAGCAGCTTGGCGCCGTGCTTGATGATGCCGCCGTATTCCTGCGCCGTGCCCGGCATGAATCCCGGCACATCGACGAAGGTGACGATAGGAATGTTGTAGGCATCACAGAACCGGACGAAGCGGCCGGCCTTGATCGAGGATTTGATGTCGAGGCAACCGGCCAGCACCATAGGCTGGTTGGCGACGACACCCACGGTTTGACCTTCCATGCGCGCGAAGCCGATGACGATGTTTTTCGCGTGGTCGGGCTGGAGCTCGAAGAAGTCGCCGTCGTCCACCGTCTTCAGGATCAGCTCCTTGATGTCGTAGGGCTTGTTGGCGTTGTCTGGCACCAGCGTATCTAGGCTGTAGTCGAGCCGGTCGGCAGGATCCTGGGTCGGCCGGATCGGCGGCTTCTCCTTGTTGCTCAGGGGCAGGTAATTGAAGAAGCGGCGCAGCATCAACAGGGCATCGACGTCGTTCTCAAAAGCGAGATCGGCGACGCCGGACTTGCTGGTGTGGGTCACCGCGCCGCCCAGTTCCTCGGCCGTCACTTCTTCGTGCGTCACCGTCTTCACCACCTCGGGCCCGGTGACGAACATGTAGGAAGTGTCCTTGACCATGAAGATGAAGTCGGTCATCGCCGGCGAATAGACGGCACCGCCGGCGCAGGGGCCCATGATCAGCGAAATCTGCGGAATCACTCCGCTGGCCATGACGTTGCGCTGGAACACGTCGGCATAACCACCCAGCGAGGCGACGCCCTCCTGGATGCGGGCGCCGCCCGAATCGTTGAGACCGATCACCGGCGCGCCGACCTTCATCGCGTGCTCCATGACCTTGCATATCTTCTCGGCATGCGCTTCCGACAGGGCGCCGCCGAAGACGGTGAAGTCCTGGGAAAAGACGAACACCATGCGGCCATTGATGGTGCCGTAGCCGGTGACGACACCGTCCGACGGAATCTTCGTGTCGGCCATGCCGAAATCGACGCAGCGGTGTTCCTTGAACATGTCCCACTCTTCGAAAGTGCCGTCGTCGAGCAGCAGTTCGATACGCTCTCGCGCCGTCAGCTTGCCTTTCCTATGCTGGGCGTCGATGCGCTTCTGGCCGCCACCCTGGCGTGCCTGCTCGCGCTTCTCGTCCAGTTGTTTGATGATCTCGTGCATGGTCCGGCTCCACTCATTCAAATTTCAGGTTGTCGTAGGCGTGCCCGGGCAGTTCGAGCAGCCGCTTGGCGGCAGTCGCCGGGGTGGTGAGTCCCGACTCGACTGCCTGTGTAAGTTCCGGCAGCGCTGCCGCCACCGCGGGATGCTGCCGGAAGCGATGGCGCAGGCCGAAATCGATCAGCCGCCACATCCAGTCGCCGGCCTGCCGATGGCGCTTGGCGGCCAACTCGCCGGATTCCGCCATGATTCGGCGATGCCGCAGCACCGTCTGCCAAAAGTCAGTGATGGCGGTACGCCCCGATTCACTATTGGCGCTGGCGGTAAGAACCGGCGGTTGCCAATGGGGCGAGCTTGACCGCAGCATGGCCAGGGCAATGCGCATCTGGGCGGCGGCCCGCTCGGCCGCAATGGGGTCAATGTCGGCCTTGTTGAAGACGACGATGTCGGCCAGTTCGACAACACCCTTCTTGATCGCCTGCAGGTCGTCGCCGGCGTTGGGCAGTTGCAACAGGACGAAGCAGTCGGTCATGCCGGCGACGGCGGTCTCCGATTGGCCAACGCCGACCGTCTCGACGATGATGACGTCGAAGCCGGCGGCCTCGCAGACCAGCAGCGCCTCGCGCGTCTTCTCGGCGACGCCGCCCAGCGAACCCGACGACGGCGAAGGGCGGATGAAGGCGGCCTCGCGCTGCGAAAGCTGCTCCATGCGCGTCTTGTCGCCCAGGATGGAGCCGCCCGAAACCGAGGACGAGGGGTCGACCGCCAGCACCGCCACACGATGGCCGGATTCGATCAGGTGCAGGCCCAGCGCCTCGATGAAAGTCGATTTGCCGACGCCGGGAACGCCGGTGATGCCGACGCGAATGGCCTTGCCGGTGTACGGCAGCAGCGTGTTGAGCAGAGCTTCGGCGCGCGCCTGGTGATCGGGCTTGATCGATTCGACCAGTGTGATGGCCTTGGCCAGCGCGCGCCGCGTCCTGGCACAGACACCGTCGGCAAGCTCTCGGTCTTCGGCGTTCAGCCCAAAGTCAGTCATGACGGCACGCCGCGTCAGGCGGTTGGCGCCGCGTGCCGACTGGAAATGGCGCGCAGGACCTTGCGCGCGGCTTCCGGAATTGGCGTGCCGGGACCGAAGATGCCGGCGGCCCCGGCTTTGTGCAGGAATTCGTAATCCTGCGCCGGCACCACGCCGCCGACGAAGACGACTATGTCGCCGGCCCCTTCCTTCTTCAGCGCCTCGATCAACTGCGGCACCAGCGTCTTGTGGCCGGCGGCCAGGGTCGATACGCCAATGGCGTGCACGTCGTTCTCCACCGCCTGGCGGGCGGCCTCTTCGGGCGTCTGGAACAGCGAGCCGACGTCGACGTCGAAACCGAGATCGGCGAAGGCGGTGGCCACGACCTTGGCGCCACGATCGTGGCCGTCCTGGCCCAGCTTGGCAACCATGATGCGCGGCCGGCGGCCTTCATGCGCGATGAAGGTTTCGATTTCGTCCAGCAGCGTCTTCATGTCTTCTCCCTCGCCGAAAGCAGCCCGATAGACGCCGCTGACCGTCTGGTGGCTGGCCCGATGGCGGCCCCAGGCCTTTTCCAGCGCATCCGAAATCTCGCCCACCGTGGCGCGCAGGCGCGTGGCCTTGATCGCCAGGTCGAGCAGGTTACCGGTGTTCGTCTTCGCAGCCTCGGTCAGCGCGGCCAGCGCGGCCTCGACCTTCGCTTTGTCGCGACTGGCACGAATCTTCTGCAGCCGGGCGATCTGTGCATCGCGCACGGCGTGGTTGTCGACTTCCAGAATGTCGACATGCGCCTCTTCCTTGAGCTTGTACTTGTTCACGCCGACGATGACGTCCTGGTTGGAGTCGATGCGCGCCTGCTTCTCGGCGGCGCATTTCTCGATCTGCAGCTTGGCCCAACCCGTGTCGACGGCATGCGTCATGCCGCCCATCTTCTCGACTTCCTGAATCGTATTCCAGGCAGCGTCGGCCATGTCCTGCGTCAGCTTTTCCATCATGTAGGAACCGGCCCAGGGGTCGATGACGTTGCAGATGTGTGTCTCTTCCTGGATCAGGATCTGGGTGTTGCGGGCGATGCGCGCCGAGAACTCGGTCGGCAACGCGATGGCCTCGTCGAAGGCATTGGTGTGCAACGACTGCGTGCCGCCGAAGACCGCAGCCATGGCCTCGATCGCAGTACGCACGACATTGTTGTAGGGGTCCTGCTCGGTCAGCGACCAGCCCGAGGTCTGGCAATGAGTGCGCAGCATCAACGACTTCGGATTCCTGGCGCCAAACTCCTTCATGATCCGCCACCAGAGCAAACGCGCGGCGCGCAGCTTGGCGACTTCCAGATAGAAGTTCATGCCGATGCCGAAGAAGAACGAGAGACGGCCGGCGAAGGCATCGACATCGAGGCCGCTCTTCATCGCAGTGCGCACGTACTCCATGCCGTCGGCGAGCGTGAAGGCGAGTTCCAGCGCCTGCGTCGCGCCGGCTTCCTGAATGTGGTAGCCCGAGATCGAGATCGAGTTGAACTTGGGCATCTGGCCCGCGGTGTAGCCGATGATGTCGGCAACGATACGCATCGACGGCTCGGGCGGGTAGATGTAGGTATTGCGGACCATGAACTCCTTGAGGATGTCGTTCTGGATGGTGCCGCTCAATTGGTCCTGGCTGACGCCCTGTTCTTCCGCGGCGACCACGTAGCCGGCCAGGATGGGCAGCACGGCGCCGTTCATGGTCATGGAGACCGACACCTTGTCGAGAGGAATGCCGTCGAACAGGATCTTCATGTCCTCGACCGAGTCGATGGCCACGCCGGCCTTGCCGACATCGCCGACCACGCGTGGATGGTCGGAGTCATAGCCGCGATGCGTCGCCAGATCGAAAGCCACCGAGACGCCCTGCGCGCCGGCGGCCAGCGCTTTGCGGTAAAAGGCGTTCGATTCCTCGGCGGTCGAGAAGCCGGCGTACTGGCGAATCGTCCAGGGTCGCGCGGCGTACATGGTCGGCTGCGGGCCGCGCAGGTAGGGCTCGAAGCCGGGCAGGGTGTCGGCGTAGGGCAGGTTCTCGGTGTCCGCCTTGGTATAGAGCGCCTTCACCTTCAGGCCCTCGGGCGTCTGCCAGTTCAGCTTCGCCACATCGCCGGCAGGAGCGGCCTTGGCAGCAGCCTTCACCCAGTCGTCCAGCGAAGGCATCTTCACGTCGGGGTACTTGCTCATGGTTCCACTCCCTCCGGTCATGGCCGGATTATCGAGTTTTACATACAGGTTGACATTCGCCTGCCGGACATAATACTGTATCCATAATTATGAATGCAAGACAGGAAAATACCAGCCTTGCTGCCCCTGCCCTCTACGAACAGGTAGCGGAGCGCCTGCGCGCGCGCATCTTCGCCCATGAGCTGGCGCCCGGCGCCTGGGTGGACGAGCAAACGCTGGCCGAGGAATATGGCATTTCGCGCACCCCCCTGCGGGAGGCACTCAAGGTGCTGGCTTCGGAGGGACTGGTCACCTTGAAGCCGCGCCGCGGCTGCTACGTCACCGAGCTGTCCGAACAGGACCTGGACGAAATCTTCCCGGTCATGGCGCTCCTCGAAGGCCGTTGCGCGCAGGAAGCCACGAGCAAGGCCAGCGAAGCCGACATCCGTCGCCTTGCCGAAATCCATGCCGAACTCGAGCGGTACGCAGCAGCCAACGATGCCGACCGCTTCTTCGAGGCTAACCAGCAATTTCACAGCACCTTGCAGGAACTGGCCGGCAACCGCTGGCTCAGGCAGTTGATCGAGGAAACCCGCAAGTTCATCAAGCTGACGCGGCGCGATTCGCTCAATCTCGAAGGCCGCCTAAAGCAGTCGCTGACCGAACACCGCGGCATTCTCGCCGCCGTGCAGCGCCGGGACGCCAACGAGGCCGGCCGACTGATGCACGATCATCTCCTTTCCGGCCGGGCCGCCCTGGCCAAACTGCATACATCGCGCTAGCCGAAAGCCAGTCGAACGCTTGCCGGCAGTTTGTCATGGCTGCGTCAATGACAAGACGCCGCAGTCCTGCCAGAATGGCGCCTTTCGTTCACGCGGAGGAGGGGCCATGACAAAGAAGCCGCAACAATGGCAATTGCAGCGCGGGGTGAAAATGAGCGAGGACGCGGCCACGGAGGTCGCCAAAATCGCCTGTGCATTGAAGTCGCTGTCGGTATACACAAGCCTGGTGCTCGACCAGGACGATTGTCCGGAAGACCTGCAACAGATGGTCGACGAAGGCGTAACTGCCATCGACAAGCTGTTCGTCTGGTAACCCATTCAATATAAAACTAGGAGACAAGCATGGCCCACGTGGTGGTACTCGGAGCGGGTATTGGCGGCCTCACCGCTGCCTACGACATGAAGGAACAATTGCGCTCGGGCGACACGCTGACCGTCGTCACCGAAAATCCCTATTTCCAGTTCACGCCCTCCAATCCCTGGGTGGCGGTCCATTGGCGTTCCCGCGAAGACATCACCTTCGATCTAGCGCCCTACCTGGAAAAGAAGGGCATCAACCTGGTGGCCACCGCCGCCAAGCGCCTGCATCCCGAGAAGAACCAGATCGAACTGGCCGATGGCAAGACCGTCGCCTACGATTACCTGATCATCGCCACCGGGCCGAAGCTGGCCTTTGAAGAGGTACCGGGTTCCGGCCCCAACGGTGGCCATACGCATTCCATCTGCACGGTCAATCATGCCGTCGAAACGGCCGGTAGCTGGGATGCCTTCGTCAAGGACCCGGGCCACATCGTCGTCGGCGCCATGGCCGGTGCGTCGTGCTACGGTCCTGCCTACGAGTTCGCCTTCATCATGGACACCGACCTGCGCCGCCGCAAGATCCGCAGCAAGGTGCCGATGACCTACGTCACCGCCGAACCCTATGTCGGCCATCTCGGCCTCGGCGGCGTCGGCGACTCCAAGGGCCTGCTCGAATCCTCCCTGCGCGACAAGCACATCAAGTGGATCTGCAACGCCAAGGTGACCAAGGTCGAGGCCGGCAAGATGTTCGTCACCGAGCACAACGAGGATGGCACGGTGAAGAAGGAACACGAGCTGGCCTTCAAGTTCTCGATGATGCTGCCCGCCTTCAAGGGCGTGGAGGCCGTCTTCGGCATCGAGGGGCTGACCAACCCGCGCGGCTTCATCCTTATTGACCAGTTCCAGCGCAACCCGAAGTACCAGAACATCTACTCGGTCGGCGTCTGCGTCGCCATCCCGCCCGTCGAGCCGACCCCGGTCGCCACTGGCGCGCCCAAGACCGGCTACATGATCGAAACCATGGTCACGGCCACGGTGCACAACATCGTCAATGCCATCAACGGCAAGGAGCCTGACCAGAAGGCCACCTGGAACGCCGTCTGCCTGGCCGACTTCGGCGACAACGGCGCCGCCTTCGTCGCCATTCCGCAGATTCCGCCGCGCAACGTCAGCTGGTTCAAGAAGGGCAAGTGGGTGCACCTGGCCAAGATCGGCTTCGAGAAGTACTTCATCCGCAAGATGAAGAAGGGCAACACCGAGCCGGTCTATGAAAAGTACGTGCTCAAGCTGATGGGCGTCACCCGTCTGCACAAGTGAGGGCAGGATCGGGCGGCCCCGTGTGAAGCGGCCGCCCGATTAGTCATCGGTACCGCGCACAGACTCGGGCCGAAGCAACCAACAGAGGAGATCGAGATGAGTGCCATTCGCTTTCTGCGCCGCCTGGCGCTGTTGCTGCTGTTCACCACCGGCATCGCCTTTGCCGACAGTCCGATCAAGGTTGTTTACCAGTTCAGCGACGGGCTTGAGCAGGCCAGTCGCGGCCTGCGAAATATCCAGAACCATCTGAATGCCGAACCGAACGTCAAGATCGTCGCTGTCGGCTACGGCCCCGGTATCGACTTCATGCTCGACGGCGCCAAGGACAAGAACGGCGCCACCTACGAGACCACCATTGCCGATCTGGCCATGAAGGGCGTCGAATTTCGGGTCTGCAACAACACCCTGCAATCGCGCAAGATCGATCCGGCCAAGGTGGACCAGGATGCCAGGATCGTCCCCTCCGGCGTCGCCGAGATTGGCCGCCTGCAGGCGAAGGAAGGCTTTGTCTATCTCAAGCCCTGAGCTGGACTGGGACAATATCGACACCGTCCTGCTCGACATGGACGGCACCCTGCTCGACCTCCATTTCGACAACCACTTCTGGCAGGCCCACGTGCCGCTGCGCTATGCCGAGGCGCGGCAATTGAGCAAGGAAGCGGCGCGCGAGGAACTGATGGGCCGCTATCACGCCCGCGCCGGCACGCTGGAGTGGTACTCGGTGGACTACTGGGAGACCGAGCTGGAGATGGATATCATGCGCCTCAAGGAAGAGGTGGCACACCTGATCGCCGTGCATCCCAGCGTCACCGATTTCCTCGCCGCCATTCGCGCCGCCGGCAAGCGCGTGGTACTGGTCACCAACGCCCATCACAAGAGCGTCACCCTGAAGATGGCCAGGACCGGCCTGCGTCCGCACTTCGATGCCGTCATCACCTCACACGAACTCGGTCACGCCAAGGAGGAAACCGCTTTCTGGCATCGACTGCAGGAATGCGAACCCTTCGATCCGCAACGCAGCGTGCTGGTCGACGACAGCCTGCCGGTACTGGATTCGGCGCGTACATACGGCATCCGGCACCTGATCGCCGTGCGCCGACCCGACACGAAGCTGCCGGAGAAGGACACAGCCGGCTATCCCGCGATCGGCAGTTTCGCGGAAATTCTTCCCTAGACTCCCCAGAGGACAGGCTTCTCGTCCTTGAGCGAGTATTCGAGCAGTTCCATCAACGGCACCGCCCGCTGGGCAAGGCCGACATAGGCGCGCTGGCCGCCGCCGGGGGTCTCTTCCGTTTCCGGCGTGTCGTATTCGCCGGCGTGGCGCGCACGGTCTTCGGCGATGGCGGCCTTGAGGCGGGCGATGGCCTCCGGCAGCTGTTCGACGGTGATGATGCCGCGCGGCGCGTATTCCTTGCCCATGATCGCCATCATGCGTTTGGCGACATCGTCGAACATCATGATGTCGGCTGCTGCATCGGAACGAAAAATGATCATCAAGCCACCTCCTGTAGCCAATCGAGAAGACGCTGCGCCACCTCGCGCCAGTCGCGTTCGAGCATCAGGCCGTGGCCCATGCCGGGAAAAATCTCCGCCTCGACGCCGTAGCTGCGAGCCGTCATTTCCGCGGTCGAGGCCGGCATCAGATGATCGAACTCCGCGCCCAGCACCAGCAGCGGCACTTTCGCCACGCGCGAGGGATGGGGCAGATCGAACAGGCTCATGTCCCAGACGGCGCGGTGCGACTCGGGCTGCGACCAGCGGTAGAAACGGGCCAGATCGTCGGTGCCGATGGGCTGGGCAAACAATGCCTCGCGCAGGCTGTCCAGGGCTACCTTGCCGCCCGCCATCAGGTTATTGAGATCGCTGAACAGGCCAGGATGCGAAAACATGACACCAAAGGCCGCCGACATCAGACCTTGTGGCGGCACCGAGCACATCAACACGGCACCGGCGGCACCATGGCGCTCCAGATATTTCTGGACGACGAATCCGCCCATGGAATGGCCGATCAGAATCGGCGGCGCCGTCAATTTGGCGGCCACCTCGGCGACATCGGCAACGTAATCGGAGATCGAAAGATGGTCCAGACGCTCGCGGCCGCGGCTGCGGCCATGACCCGAGAGACTAACGGCATAGGACGCATAACCCGCCTGGGCAAAAAAAGACAGGAAATGCTCATCCCAGCACCATGCGCCAGTGTAGGCGCCATGAACGAACAGCAAAGGCGCCGGTTTCGTGCGGCCTGTCGGCAAACGGGCAAGCACTTCAAGATCCTGCAAACGGGGTTGACTCATGGAAACGACCGGCGAAAAGCTATGATGACGACACAGACCGAATTCTACCCGCCGCCGCCATGCTGAAATGGGCACTGGCCCTCTTCCTTGTCGTTCTTCTGCTCGGCCTCATGCAGCCTGGCTTGGCGGCGCGCCTGCGCCTGGGCCGGCTGCCGGGCGACGTGCATTTCCGCCTCCGCGGCCGGGATTACGTCTTTCCCTTCACGACCACCGTGCTGCTCTCCCTGCTGGCAACGCTATTGTTCCGGCTGCTTTAACCGCTTCGTCACCGCCGCCACCCGTGCCTCGTGGACGCGCACGGGAATCTGCGCCGGATCGCTGCAGGCGGCGGCCACCGCACCGGCATCGACCGCGCGTGCCGCCGCCATGGCGTGCCGCCATGACTGACTTTGCGGGTATGCCCGATCGGCATAGCCCAGCCGGCCGCGGTAATCCGCCTCGCAGGCTGCCACCACGTCCGCGAAGCGTTCCGGCCGGCGGAAGACGTCGCAGCGTTCCAGTAGCGTGACGACGGTGGTTGGCCGCAGTTCGTCGATCTTGTGCATGTCGCCGTGGTAGCGCGCCACCAGCAGCGCGACATCCCGGCAATCGGCGGGAACGCGCAGCCGCTCGCACAATGGACCGAGCAGATCGACGCCGACTTTTTCGTGGCCGATATGGCGCGGCAGGATGTCGGCCGGCGTCAGGCCCTTGCCGAGATCGTGGGTGAGGGCGGCGAAACGCGCCGGCAGCGACAGCCCCATCGCCGCCGCCATGTCGATGACCATCATCACGTGCACGCCGGTGTCGACCTCGGGATGGTAGTCGGCACGTTGCGGCACTCCCCAGAGGCGATCCAGTTCGGGCAGGATCTTCTTCAGCGCGCCGCAGGCGCGCAGCACTTCGAACATGCGCGACGGCTTCTGCTCCATCAGGCCACGCGCCAACTCCTGCCAGACACGCTCCGGCACCAGATGGTCGACCTCGCCCGCCTCGACCATCTGCCGCATCAAGGCCAGCGTTTCGTCGGCCAAAGTGAAGTCGTGGAAGCGGGCCGCGAAACGCGCCACGCGCAGCACACGCACCGGGTCCTCGGCAAAGGCCGGCGAAACGTGACGCAACACCTTGGCCGCAAGATCGGCACGACCGCCGTAGGGATCGACGTAGGCGCCGTTCTCGTCTTGCGCGATGGCGTTGATGGTCAGGTCGCGCCGGGCGAGATCCTCTTCGAGCGTCACGCCGGCATCGGCATGGAAGACGAAGCCCTTGTAACCGGGCGCCGTCTTGCGCTCGGTGCGCGCCAGCGCGTACTCCTCGCCCGTCTGCGGGTGCAGGAAGACCGGAAAGTCCTTTCCCACCGCCTTGAAGCCGCGCGCCGCCATGTCCTCCGGCGTTGCGCCGACAACCACCCAGTCTCGATCCTGCACGGGCAGGCCGAGCAGTTCGTCGCGGACGGCACCGCCGACGGCGTAGATCTTGAATTCCATGCCGTCGGCCGTCGCGGTCACTGAATCCGTTTGGGATCGCGGCCGACGAAGGAGATCGGGAACACCGCCTCCGGGCCGGCGCCGAAACTTGGCGTGCTGGCGTAGTCCGGCATCTCGGCCGGCAGGTTGCCGTTGGCCTGCATCAGCTTCTGGATCAGCACCTGCACCTGGCCGGCCAACCAGTCCTCCTCGACCCGGGTCGGCAGGAAGCGTAGTTCCTTGACGCTGTCGGGAGTTTCATCCGGCGGCAGGGTTTCATTGGCGCCAAAGGCATTGGAGAAGAACGGCCCGGCGACGAAACGCATCCGCCAGCTGCCGGCACCATCGGCCTCGATGATGAAGACGCGTGCACCCTCGGCGCGCTGTTCCTCGTCCTCGGTGCGCTCGCCAAACACCGGCGAGGCGACGAAGGCAGCACGATCCGGCTGCTGTTGCACATAATGCACGGCCTCGGCGAAACTCATGCGGCCATCGTTTTCCGTATCGGTCATGTCCGTCTCCTCGTTGGGGGGTTACAGCAGGGGGGCGAGCCATTTTTCGGCTTCGGAGTTATCGATATTGTTCCGCCGCGCCCAATCTTCAAGCTGGTCGCGGCCGATTTTGCCCACAGCGAAATAGTGGGCTTCCGGGTGGGCCAGGTAGAAACCCGAAACGGAGGCTGCCGGCGTCATGGCATAGCTCTCGGTGAGTCCCATGTCGGCACTGGTCGGCGCATCGAGCAGGCGGAACAAGTCCCCTTTTACCGTGTGGTCGGGGCAGGCCGGGTAGCCGGGCGCCGGGCGGATGCCCTGGTATTTCTCGGCGATGAGCTCTTCGTTCGACAACTTCTCGGCAGCGGCGTAGCCCCAGTACTCGCGGCGCACGCGCTCGTGCAGCCATTCGGCGGCGGCCTCGGCAAGACGGTCGGCCAACGACTTCAACATGATGGCGCGATAGTCGTCGTGCTGCGCTTCGAACTCGGCCAGCTTCTTCTCGATGCCGATGCCTGCCGTGACTGCGAAGGCCCCGGCGTAATCGGTGATCGGCGTGCCGCCATCGCTGACTTTCGGCGCAACGAAATCGGCCAGGCACTGGTTCGGTTTGCCGGCCGGCCGCTCCTGCTGCTGGCGCAGGCCGTGCCAAGTCATCAGCAACTTGCCATCGTCAGCGAGGAAGTCGATGTCGTCGCCGTTTCCGCGCGCAGCAAACAGGCCGAACACCGCGTTGGCCGTCAGCCATTTCTCGCCGATGAGTTGCGCCAGCATCGCCTGGCCGTCATGGAAGACGTTGCGTGCGGCCTCGCCGACCTTGGCGTCATCGAGGATTCCCGGATAGCTGCCGGCGAGATCCCAGGTCTGGAAGAACGGGCCCCAGTCGATGTATTTCGCCAACGTGGCCAGATCGATGTCGCGCAGCACGGTGATGCCCATCTGCTGCGGCTTGACCGGCGCATAGTCGAGCTGCGTCCGGTTGGCCCGCGCGGCTGCCAGCGAAACCAGC
>DASRXN010000215.1:0-2831 GCA_035654135.1 Rhodocyclaceae bacterium
GACGGCGCCGACGGACAGGCCGTAGACAGCGAAGGCGCGCCAGTTGCGCCAGCTGGCGATGAAACTGAAGAAGACCGATTTCAGTGGCGCCACCTCATCCCAGGCGGTCAGCAGGGGCGCGAACCAGAAAGCGGTGATGACCGGCAGGGCGACGATCATCAGGCGCGCCATGGCGGCGAGCATCTGCTCCTCGTCGATCGCCTTGCCGGGGCCGACCAGCGACAGCTGGCCGCCTTCCATGATCATGCTGGCGGCGAGGATGACCATCGAGCCGAGCAGGTGCAGGCCGCCCAGACGCACCAGCGGCACTCGATGATGCTGAATGCCGTAGGTCAGGGCGACGCTGCCGATGCCGCCGCCCCGCTCGATGGCCCGGCAGCCGTTGGCCAGGACCACGATCAGCGCCGGCAGCGCCAGGGGCACGAGAAAGGGGCCGATCAAAGGCAGCAGATTGACGGCGACGACCACGAACAGATAGGCCATCGTCAGTGCCGTCAGCAGCGGCGGATTCGCCCGGAACAGTCTGAAACTTGCAATCAGCCAGAGGAAGCCATGGCGGGCGGGAAGACGGCGGGCCTGCATCTATACCTTGGCTTATTCGAATATGTCGAGATACGACGAGTAATGGGCGCCGACCAGAGCCGGCAGCAGAACCAGCCAGCCAAGGAAGATTGGCAGCGAAGCGACGAAACCGAGCACCATGACGACGATGCCGAACACCAAGAAGGGCAGCATGTTCTTCAGGCAGGCGGCGAAGCTGGCCTTCAGGGCGGGAACCGGTGCCACGTCGCGGAAAACGACCAGGGCCGGGGCGAACCAGACCGCCATGGCCAGCGGCACCATCAGGACCAGCATGATCAGCATGGCGAGCAGGAAGCCGCCCGCGGCGACACCCATGCCGGGAACGTTGCCCATCATGGCACCGGTAAAGGCGGCCCCGCCGCCGACCAGGAAGGTGACGATGCCGATGGCGACCACACCAATGAGGTAATAGACGCTGACCATGATCAGGTTGCCGGTGTTCTGCTTGAACCCCGCGAACAGGTGGTCGAAGCGAAGTTCGCCGCCGTCGCGCAGGGCCTTGCAGCCTAGCAGCAGACCGGCAACCAGCACGGGCATGAGAAAGTTCAGCGCCAGATGGCCAACCAGCGGAATCATGCTCAGCACCACGGTGATCACCATCAGGACCACGGTCATGGCGATCCAGATGCCTGGATTCTTGAGGAAGTAGCCCCAGCCCAGTTTCAGCCACTCAATGGCCCGGCCGGCGTCGACACTGCGGCCCTCCGGCGCGAAGTTGCCGGCGGCACTGTAAGCGGATGGAACGACAAAAGGATTCTGCTCGCTCATGATGGTCCCCGGGTCGGAAACGGAACAGTCGGACAACGGTCAGAAAGTGCCGACGACCCAGTGCGGCACGCGCAGACCGGTATCGATACCCTCATGGCGCGCCCATTTGCCGTCGCCCTGCTGGTCGATCAGATAGTAAGGTTTGCCGCGCGGGGGCGTCACTTTCATCATGTAAAGCCTGCCGTTCATGCGGAATTCCTCGACCTTGTCCTGGCCGCGCTTGATGATGGTGACTTGCGGTTCCGTGGCGGCATCGCCTGTCATCTGCGGAGGCGGCGGCACGGGCAACGGCTGTAGATCAGCGGGCCGGTTCTGGGCGGCGACCGGCAGGGCGAGAATGCTGCAGAGGATGAAGACGGCACGACGCATGAACATTCCTTTCTTGTGCTCCGATTCTAGCTCAAAGGTTCAGCAGCAGTTCGTGCTCCACCGGCAGGCGATCGAAGCCGCGGCTCTGGTAGTACTCAAAGATCGAGGCGACCACGCATTCGGGGTCGTCGATGACCGAGATCAGGTCGATGTCTTCCGGGTTGATCATCTTCTCGACCACCAGCCGGTCGCGGAACCAGTCGAGCATGCCGGACCAGAACTCGCTGCCGACCAAGATGAGCGGAATCTGTGGCGTCTTCCGGGTCTGGATCAGCGTCAGCGCTTCCAGCAGTTCGTCCAGGGTGCCGAAGCCGCCGGGCATGACCACGTAGGCGGTGGCGATCTTGACGAACATGTACTTGCGGGCGAAGAAATGGCGGAAGGTCTGGGAGATGTCCTGATAGGGGTTGGCCTTCTGCTCCATGGGCAACTGGATGTTGAGGCCGACCGAGACACTCTTGCCTTCGAAGGCGCCCTTGTTGGCCGCTTCCATGACGCCAGGGCCGCCACCGGATATCACGGTAAAGCCACTGTCCGATAGCAGTCTGGCAATCTGTTCGGTCAGCTGGTAGTAATGAGAATCCGGCGGGATGCGGGCGCTGCCGAAAATCGAGACGGCCGGCGAGATATTGGCCAGTCGTTCGGTCGCCTCGACGAACTCTGACATAATGCCGAACACCCGCCAGGCCTCGCGGGCCGCTGCCTGGGCCATCTGCGCCGGTGCGACCATCCAGGGGTCGGGAATGTTCGGCAGCTTGTCCTTCGCGCTCATATGCCTCTCCTGCTACTCGTCGACGGTTCCTCGTACCTCTATCGAGCCTTCCATGCGCTGCCCGATCTGCGCACCACATCGGGCCAGCCTACCGGCGCGATCAAAGGGGTCGTCGCCATGCTGCGCAAGCTCGAAACCGACTATAAGGCAGATTATCGCGCGGTGGTGTTCGATGCCAAGGGCAAGACCTTCCGCGACGACTGGTATCCGGAATACAAGGCGCACCGGCCGCCGATGCCCGACGACCTGATCGCGCAGATCGAGCCTCTGCACGAGTGCGTCCGTGCCGAAGGCTGGCCGCTGCTGATGATCGACGGAGTCGAGGCCGACGACGTGATCG
>DASRXN010000216.1:0-16433 GCA_035654135.1 Rhodocyclaceae bacterium
AGACTCCTGGGTGACCAGATTGCCTTGGGCATCGGTCACCCGCTGATGAGCGAGTTGATCCATCATGGCTTTGGCCACTTGGTCGCCGGCACGCCCCCAGATATCGACGACCTTGTTGTAGCGTTCGCCGACGGTCACGAGGCCCGAGGTATATTGCTTCTCGATTTCCTTCACCTCGGCCTCGGCGGCGTCGATGATGACGTGCTTCTGGGGCGGCACCAGCATGTCGCCGATGGCGATGGAGATGCCACCGCGGGTCGCCAGCGTGAAGCCTGCCTGCATCAGCTTGTCGGCGAAGATCACCGTTTCCTTGAGGCCGCAGCGACGGAAGCTCTCGTCGATCAGTTTCGAAATCTCCTTCTTTTTGAGCGGCTTATCGATGACCTTGAAGGGCAGGCCTTTGGGCAAGATCTCTGACAGAAGGGCACGGCCCGCAGTTGTCGAATAGCGGGTGATCTTTTCACGCCAGCCCTCGCTATCGGCCTCATATTCCTTGATGCGGATCGAGATGCGGGCGTGGAGGTCCACCTGGCGAGTTTCGACCGCGCGCGTGACCTCAGCAATATCCGCGAACATCATGCCGGCACCATTGGCGGCGGCATTCTCACGCGTCGCATAGTAGAGGCCAAGCACCACGTCCTGCGACGGCACGATGATCGGCGCGCCGTTGGCCGGCGACAGCACGTTGTTCGAGGCCAGCATGAGGGTGCGGGCTTCCATCTGGGCTTCCAGCGACAGTGGCACATGAACGGCCATTTGGTCGCCGTCGAAGTCGGCGTTGAAGGCGGTACATACCAGCGGATGCAGTTGGATCGCCTTGCCTTCGATGAGCGTCGGCTCGAACGCCTGAATGCCCAAACGGTGCAGCGTCGGCGCCCGGTTCAGCATCACCGGATGTTCGCGGATAACCTCTTCCAGAATGTCCCAGACGACGACGGTCTCGGCTTCGACTTCCTTCTTGGCCGCCTTGATGGTGCTGGCGATGCCCATCTTCTCCAGACGCTCAAAGATGAAGGGCTTAAACAGTTCGAGGGCCATCTTTTTCGGCAGGCCGCATTGGTGCAGTTTCAGTTGCGGGCCGACGACGATGACCGAGCGGCCCGAGTAGTCCACACGCTTGCCGAGCAGGTTCTGGCGGAAGCGACCGCCCTTGCCCTTGATCATATCGGCCAGCGACTTCAGCGGGCGCTTGTTGGCGCCGGTCATGGCCTTGCCACGACGACCATTGTCGAGCAGCGAATCGACCGCTTCCTGCAACATGCGCTTTTCGTTGCGGACGATGATGTCCGGCGCTTTCAGTTCGAGCAGGCGCTTTAGGCGGTTGTTGCGGTTGATGACGCGGCGATAAAGGTCGTTAAGATCGGAGGTGGCAAAACGGCCACCATCGAGCGGCACCAATGGACGCAGGTCCGGCGGCAGCACCGGCAGCACCTCCAGGACCATCCACTCAGGCTTGATGCCGGAGGTCTGGAAACCTTCCAGCACCTTCAGGCGCTTGGCGATCTTCTTAATTTTCGCCTCGGAACTCGTGGTTTCCAGTTCCTTGCGCAGGATCTCTATCTCGTGACTTATGTCCAGCGTCCGCAGCAACTCGCGAATGCCCTCGGCGCCCATAACGGCTGAGAAATCATCACCGTACTCCTCGACCTTGGCCAGATAGTCGTCTTCGGACAGCAACTGCGCACGATTCAGGGGCGTGACGCCCGGATCGACCACAACAAAAGCTTCGAAGTAAAGTACCCGTTCGATGTCGCGCAACGTCATGTCCAGAACCATGCCCAGACGGCTGGGCAAGCTCTTAAGGAACCAGATATGGGCAGTTGGGCTGGCCAGTTCGATGTGGCCCATGCGCTCGCGGCGCACCTTGCTCTGGGTGACTTCAACACCACACTTCTCGCAGATCACGCCACGATGCTTGAGGCGCTTGTACTTGCCGCACAGGCACTCGTAGTCCTTCACCGGGCCAAAAATCTTGGCGCAGAAGAGGCCATCGCGCTCCGGCTTGAAGGTACGGTAGTTGATGGTTTCAGGCTTCTTGACTTCGCCATAGGACCAGGAACGAATCTTCTCGGGCGAAGCAAGCCCGATGGTGATCGCGTCAAATTCTTCTTCCTGAGTTACCTGCTTGAAGAGGTCGAGCAGTGCTTTCATCGCTTATCTCCTTGTCCGGCTCTCAGTAACGTTCCAGGTCGATATCAATCGCCAGGGAGCGGATTTCCTTCACCAGCACGTTGAAGGATTCCGGCATACCGGCATCAATCTTGTGCTCACCCTTGACAATGTTTTCGTAAACCTTGGTCCGACCGTTCACGTCATCGGACTTCACAGTCAGCATCTCCTGCAAGGTGTACGAGGCGCCGTAAGCTTCCAACGCCCATACTTCCATTTCGCCGAAACGCTGGCCACCGAACTGAGCCTTGCCGCCCAGCGGTTGCTGCGTCACCAGGCTGTAGGGCCCGGTCGAGCGGGCGTGCATCTTGTCGTCGACCAAGTGGTGCAGCTTCAGCACGTGCATGTAGCCAATGGTTACCGGACGCTCGAACGCCTCACCGGTACGGCCGTCGTAGAGCTGTGCCTGGGTCTTGGCCGGTGTCAGGCCAAGCTTTTCGGTTACATCGTCCGGGTAGGCCAAGTCGAGCATGGCCTTGATTTCCTCTTCCTTTGCGCCGTCGAATACAGGTGTGGCAAACGGAACACCCATCGTCAAGTTGGTCGCCAGTTCCATGCTTTCACGCTCGTCAAGGGTATCGACGTCCTCGCCGCGGCCCGAAACGTTGTAGATCTTGTGCAACAGCTTGCGGACTTCCGCCGCCGCCGTTTGCTTGCGCAGCATCTCGCCGATCTTGAAACCCAGGCCCTTGGCTGCCCAGCCAAGATGCGTTTCCAGAATCTGGCCGATGTTCATCCGCGACGGCACGCCAAGCGGATTCAGCACTATGTCCAGGGGGCGGCCATCTTCCATATACGGCATGTCTTCGACCGGAACGATCTTGGAGACGACACCTTTGTTGCCGTGACGCCCGGCCATCTTGTCGCCGGGCTGCAGGCGACGCTTGACCGCAAGGTAGACCTTGACCATCTTCTGGACACCGGGCGGCAATTCGTCGCCCTGGGTAAGCTTCTTCTTCTTGGCTTCGAAAGCAACATCGAAGTCCTTGCGCGTTTGCTCCAGGCTGTCACGCAGGTTTTCCAACTGCTGCTGGGTTTCCTCGTTTTCGAGGGAGATGTCGAACCAGTGGTAATGCTCGAGGGACTCGAGGTAGGCCTTTGTGATCTTGGTGCCCTTGGCCAGTTTCTTCGGACCCTTGTTGGCCACCTTGTTGTTCAGGAGCTTCTCGATCCGCGCAAAGGTATCGCGCTCGACGATACGCATCTGGTCGGCCAAGTCCTGCTTATAGCCCCGCAGCATGTCATCGATGATCGACTGCGCCCGCTTGTCTCGCTCAATTCCCTCACGAGTAAAAACCTGGACATCGATCACCGTGCCCGACATGCCGGAGGGCACGCGCAGGCTAGTGTCTTTAACGTCGGAAGCCTTCTCGCCGAAGATGGCTCGCAGCAGCTTCTCTTCCGGCGTCAATTGGGTTTCGCCCTTCGGGGTCACCTTGCCGACTAGTACATCGCCCGCCTCCACTTCGGCACCGATGTAAACGATACCGGATTCGTCTAGACGACCTAGCTGAGCTTCACCCAGGGTGGCGATGTCGCGGGTAATTTCCTCTGCGCCCAACTTGGTGTCGCGGGCAACGACGGTCAGCTCCTCAATATGGATCGAGGTAAAACGGTCGTCGGCGACGACGCGCTCGGAGATCAGGATCGAGTCTTCGAAGTTGTAGCCGTTCCAGGGCATGAATGCGACCAGCATGTTCTGGCCCAGCGCGAGTTCACCCAGATCGGTCGAAGCGCCGTCGGCCACCACGTCACCCTTGGCAATGACGTCGCCGACTTTTACCACCGGCCGCTGATTGATGTTGGTGTTCTGGTTGGAACGGGTGTACTTGATCAGGTTGTAGATGTCGACGCCGACTTCGCCCGGCACCGTCTCGGCGTCATTGACCCGGACGACGATGCGATTGGCGTCGACGTAGTCGACCACTCCGCCGCGCAGGGCCTGCACTGCAGTGCCGGAGTCGACTGCCACCGTGCGCTCGATGCCAGTTCCGACCAGCGCCTTCTCTGGACGCAAACAGGGTACTGCCTGACGCTGCATGTTGGCACCCATCAGCGCACGGTTGGCATCGTCGTGTTCCAAGAACGGAATCAGCGAGGCGGCGACGGAAACGATCTGCCCTGGAGCCACGTCCATATACTGGACTTCGTCCGGCGTCTTCAATTCGAACTCACCCTTGAAGCGGCACGACACCAGTTCGTCGGTCAGCTTGCCCTTCTTGTCGAGAGTGGCATTGGCCTGCGCAATAACGAAGTTGCCTTCCTCGATTGCCGACAGATATTCGATCTGCTCAGTCACGTGGTTGCCGTCGACCCTGCGATAGGGCGTTTCCATGAAGCCGAACTCGTTGGTCCGGGCATACAGTGCCAACGAGTTGATCAAGCCGATGTTCGGCCCTTCCGGCGTTTCGATCGGGCAAACGCGGCCGTAGTGTGTCGGATGCACGTCGCGTACCTCGAAGCCGGCACGCTCACGCGTCAAGCCGCCCGGACCAAGCGCTGACACGCGCCGCTTGTGGGTGATTTCCGACAGAGGATTGGTCTGGTCCATGAACTGCGACAACTGACTGGAC
This sequence comes from Rhodocyclaceae bacterium, assembly GCA_035654135.1. GTDB lineage: Bacteria > Pseudomonadota > Gammaproteobacteria > Burkholderiales > Rhodocyclaceae > Fen-999. The sequence goes on from DASRXN010000216.1 coordinate 4,743, forward strand.
CCGAAAAATTCCTTGATGGCGGCGCTGATCGGCTTGGCATTGATCAGATCGTGCGGCATCAGGTTTTCGGATTCGGCCTGGGACAAACGCTCCTTGACGGCACGCTCGACGCGCACCAAACCGGCACGGAACTGATTTTCAGCCAGTTCACCTACGGAGCGCACGCGGCGGTTGCCGAGGTGATCGATGTCGTCCACCTCACCGCGACCATTTCTCAGTTCGACCAGGATGCGGATAACATCGGTGATGTCTTCGTTCGATAGTGTCGCCGTTCCAATCAGCTCTTCACGACCGACGCGGCGGTTGAACTTCATGCGGCCGACGGTCGAGAGGTCGTAGCGCTCGGCGGAGTAAAACAGGCCCTGGAACAAGCTCTCCACGGCATCCTCGGTGGGCGGCTCGCCCGGGCGCATCATGCGGTAAATGGCAACGCGTGACGCCCATTGATCGGCAGTCTCGTCGATGCGCAGCGTCGAGGAAATGTACGGACCACGATCAAGGTCGTTGATATAGAGGGTCTTGAGATCCTCGACGCCGGAGTCCATCAGCTTGGCCAGCAGCGCCTCGGTGATCTCCTCGTTAGCGTTGGCCAGAATCTCGCCGGTCTCGCTGTCGACAACGTTCTGCGCCACCGTACGGCCAACCATGAAATCCTCGGGTACACCGATCTTCTTGATGCCGGCGTCGGCCAGATCGCGAATGTACTTGGCAGTAATGCGCTTGTCCTTGGGCACGATCACCTTGCCGTGCTTGTCGGAAAAGTCGAAACGGGCCACTTCGCCGCGCAGGCGCTCCGGCACCAGCTCGAACTGGATGCCCTTCTTGGTCAGATGGAAGGTGTCGAAGTCGAAGAAGGTAGCAAGGATCTGCTCAGGGGTCAGACCGATGGCCTTGAGCAGGATCGTCGCCGGCATCTTGCGGCGGCGGTCGACGCGGAAGTAAAGGATATCCTTCGGGTCGAACTCGAAGTCCAGCCAGGAACCGCGGTAAGGAATGATGCGCGCCGAGAACAGGAGCTTGCCTGAACTATGGGTCTTGCCCTTGTCATGCTCGAAGAAGACGCCGGGGGAGCGGTGCAGCTGGGAGACGATGACGCGCTCGGTACCGTTAATGACAAACGAACCGGTCGTGGTCATGAGCGGAATTTCGCCCATGTACACCTCCTGCTCCTTGACCTCCTTGACCTTCTCATTGCCGGTCTCTCGATCAAGGATGACCAGCCGAACCTTGGCACGTAACGGTGACGCAAACGTCAAGCCACGCTGCTGGCATTCCTTTACATCGAAGGCGGGCTCGCCGAGTTTGTACTCGACAAATTCCAGACGGGCGCTACCGGAGTGCGAGACGATCGGGAAAATGGAGGAAAAAGCCGCCTCCAGGCCCTGACTGCGCCGCTGCACCTGCGGCACGTCAACCTGCAGGAACTGGGTATAGGAGTCGAGTTGCGTCGCCAGCAGGAACGGCACGTCAAGCACGTTGGCGCGCTTGGCAAAGCTCTTGCGGATCCGCTTTTTCTCGGTGTAGGAGTACGTCATGGTCGCTCCGTTTTCTCGTCAGCGTCGAAGGTCAGAAGGCAGGGCTGAATTCTTCAGCTCTCTCTGCTGACCGCGCCGTATTTCCACATACAGGGCAGAAAGCACAAAAGGGCTGATGGCGAATTGCCACCAGCCCGTGACTCAATCAAGGTGTTACTTGACCTCGACCTTGGCGCCGGCATCCTCGAGTTGCTTCTTGAGGGCAGCGGCGTCGGCCTTCGGGATTGCTTCCTTGACCGGCTTCGGGGCGCCGTCGACCAGGTCCTTGGCTTCCTTCAGACCCAGGCCGGTGGCAGCACGCACCACCTTGATGACTTCGACCTTCTTCTCGCCGGCAGCCAGCAGCATGACGGTGAATTCGGTCTGCTCTTCGGCCGGGGCGGCAGCACCGCCAGCAGCCGGGGCGGCCACGGCGACAGCGGCGGCAGCGGCGGACACGCCGAACTTTTCTTCCATTTCCTTGATCAGCTCGGACAGTTCGAGAACGGTCATGCCGGCGATGGCGTCGAGAATTTCAGCTTTTGTTGCCATGATAAGAATGCTCCTGAATGAATTAATGGTTCGTTACTTGACGGAATATCGTCGCGTTTATGCGGTCTCTTTGGCGTCGCGCACGGCAGCGAGGCCCCGGACAAACTTGGTCGGGACTTCGTTGAGCGTGCGGACGAACTGGGCAATCGGTGCCTGCATGGTGCCGAGCAGCTTCGACAGCAGTTCTTCGCGGCTGGGCATCGTGGCCAGCGCCTTGACGCCGTTGGCGTCCATGACGTAATTGGCCATCGAACCCGCCTTGATGACGAGCTTGTCGTTGCCCTTGGCGAACTCGTGGAGGGTCTTGGCCGCCGCCACTGGATCCTTCGAGATCCCGTAGATCAGCGGGCCGACCATCGCCCCCTGGAGTCCTTCGAACGGCGTACCAGCAATGGCACGACGTACCAAGGTGTTCTTCAGCACACGCAGATACACACCCGACTTGCGCGCATTGGCGCGCAGGGCGGTGATCTGCCCAACTTCGAGACCACGGTACTCAGCGACGATGATTGTCTGGGCACCCGCCACCTGCGCGGATACTTCGGCAACTACCGCCTTTTTCTCATCGAGATTGAGACCCAAGGTCAGCTCCTTTCAAATACCGGACCGACAAAAGTCAGTCACGGCGACACGGCGACCTTCATTCAGGAATCAAACTGCCATCCTGTCTTCGGGTAGCGCCATCTGCGTTGGTCACCGATGCAGCTAGCGATTAAGCCCTTGCGGGCACCTACGGTCTTTGACAACCCGTCACGCCCGAACAGCGGCGCAACGGCCCAAAGTTCTTTACTGCGCTTGCTGGGCAACCAGACTGGCCTGGTCGACCCTTACGCCGGCACCCATCGTCGAGGACACCGAGACTTTCCTCAGGTACTGCCCCTTGGCCGCGGCCGGCTTGGCCTTGCTGAGCGCCTCGATCAGCGCCAAGATGTTCTGCTGCAGCGCCTCGACGGTGAATGAAGCGCGGCCGATGGTGCACTGAATGATGCCGCCCTTGTCGGTGCGATACTGGACCTGGCCGGCCTTGGCGTTCTTCACCGCCGTCGTCACGTCCATGGTCACGGTGCCAACCTTCGGATTCGGCATCAGGCCGCGCGGGCCGAGAATCTGACCGAGCGCACCGACCACTTTCATGGCATCAGGCGTGGCGATACAGACGTCGAAATCCATGGTGCCACCCTTGACAGTTGCCGCCAGGTCGTCGAAACCGACCACGTCGGCCCCTGCGGCCTTGGCCTCCTCGGCCTTGGCGCCTTGAGCAAAGACGGCGACGCGCACCTTTTTACCCGTACCGGCAGGCAATACGACGGAGCCGCGTACCAATTGGTCTGACTTCTTGGCATCAATGCCGAGGTTGACGGCCACGTCGACCGACTCGTCAAACTTGGCGGTGGCGTTTTCCTTTACCAGGGCGAGCGCCTCAGTAAGGGCGTAGTTCTTGGAACGGTCAACCTTGGCGCGAACAGCGTTCAGCCGCTTGGAATGCTTGGCCATGTTAGAGGCCCTCCACAGTGATGCCCATGCTGCGGGCGCTGCCGGCGATCGTGCGCACCGCCGCATCCATGTCGGCCGCGGTGAGATCCGGCATCTTGGCCTTGGCAATCTCCTCGGCCTGGGCGCGGGTAAGCTTGCCGACCTTGTCGGTATGGGGCTTGGGCGAACCCTTCTGAACGCCAGCCGCCTTCTTTATGAGGACGGTCGCGGGCGGCGTCTTCATAATGAAGGTGAAGCTCTTGTCCGCGAAGGCAGTAATCACCACGGGGATCGGCAGACCAGGCTCCAAACCCTGAGTCTTGGCGTTGAACGCCTTGCAGAACTCCATGATGTTGAGGCCGCGCTGGCCGAGCGCGGGACCGATCGGGGGCGAGGGATTCGCCTTGCCCGCCGGCACTTGCAGCTTGATGTAGCCGATGATCTTCTTTGCCATGATGGCTCCTGACTAATTGAGTTCCAGCGCGCTTTCAGTTGTCCTACTCACGCTCCTCTTGCCGAAATCAAGGCTTCCGGCGGGCCAAAAACTCATGCCTTCTCGACCTGCGCAAACTCCAGCTCGACAGGCGTAGCACGACCAAAAATTGTCACTGAAACGCGCAAGCGGCTTTTCTCGTAGTTGACTTCTTCTACTGTACCGTTGAAGTCCGTAAACGGACCTTCCTTGACGCGAACCAGCTCGCCGGTCTCGAACAGCACCTTGGGGCGCGGCTTCTCGACACCCTCCTGCATCTGCTGCATGATCTTGTCGACCTCCTTTTCGGAGATCGGCGTCGGCTTGGTGGCGGTACCGCCAACGAAACCCGTCACCTTCGGTGTGCTTTTCACCAAGTGCCAGGACTCGTCGTCCATGTCCATCTCGACCAGCACATAGCCGGGGAAGAACTTGCGTTCGGAAGTGTGTTTTTGGCCGGATTTCATTTCGACCACTTCCTCGACCGGCACCAGAATCTGGCCGAATTTATCTTGCATGCCGGCGCGGGCAATGCGCTCAACGAGAGCCCGTTGCACGGACTTCTCGAAACCGGAATAGGCGTGAACCACGTACCAGCGTTTCGTCATGATCTTATTTCCAGCCCAGTACGAGATCGTAGAGCACCCACTCGAGGCTCTTGTCAGCTATCCAGAGCATGATCGCCATCACCAGCACGAAGGCGAAGACTGCGCCGGTGGTCTGCATTGTTTCCTTGCGGGTCGGCCAGGCCACCTTACGGGCTTCGTTGGTCGCTTCCTGGCTGAATGCAAAAAAGCGCTGGCCCGGCTCGGTAAACCACGCAACGGCCACGCCGGCGCCTATGCCCGCCAGCACCGACAACACGCGCAGGATCATCGGCTGCTCGGCGAGCAGATAGAAACCGGCCAACCCCGCTATCAGCAGGAGAATTGCAGCGGCGAATTTAAGCTTGTCGGCCATTTCGTTCCATGAACATCGTATTCAGTGGCAGGGGCAGAGGGAATCGAACCCCCAACCTACGGTTTTGGAGACCGTCGCTCTGCCAATTGAGCTATGCCCCTGCGGCAGAAACTGCAAAGGGTGACGCCCTTTCGGACGTCACCCTGCCAACGTTTTTCTCCGCTTACTCGATGATTTTGGCGACGACGCCGGCGCCGACGGTACGGCCACCTTCGCGGATGGCGAAGCGCAGGCCTTCTTCCATGGCGATCGGGGCAATCAGCTTCACCGTCATCTGCACGTTGTCACCCGGCATCACCATCTCGGTGCCCGCCGGCAGTTCGATCGAACCGGTCACGTCGGTGGTCCGGAAGTAGAACTGGGGCCGGTAGCCGTTGAAGAACGGGGTGTGACGACCGCCTTCGTCCTTGCTCAGCACATAGACCTCGGAGGTGAAGTGGGTGTGCGGGGTGATGGAGCCCGGCTTGGCCAGCACCTGGCCACGCTCGACTTCTTCCCGCTTGGTGCCGCGCAGCAGGACGCCGACGTTGTCACCCGCCTGGCCTTGATCCAGCAGCTTGCGGAACATTTCAACGCCGGTGCAGATGGTCTTGGTGGTCGGGCGGATGCCGACGATTTCGATTTCCTCGCCGACCTTGACGACGCCACGCTCGACCCGGCCAGTGACGACGGTGCCGCGACCGGAGATGGAGAAGACGTCTTCGATGGGCATCAGGAAGGGCTTGTCGATGGCGCGCTCGGGTGTGGGGATGTAGCTGTCGAGGGCATCGGCCAGCTTCATGATGGCGAGCTCGCCGAGCTCACCTTTATCGCCTTCCATGGCCTTGAGGGCGGAGCCCTTGACGATGGGGATGTCGTCGCCCGGGAAGTCGTACTTGGAGAGGAGCTCGCGCACTTCCATTTCGACCAGTTCGAGCAGTTCGGCATCGTCAACCATGTCACACTTGTTCATGAAGACGATGATGTAGGGGACGCCGACCTGACGGGCGAGCAGGATGTGCTCACGGGTCTGCGGCATGGGGCCGTCGGCGGCGGAGACGACCAGGATGGCACCGTCCATCTGGGCAGCACCGGTAATCATGTTCTTGACGTAGTCGGCGTGGCCCGGGCAATCGACGTGCGCGTAGTGCCGGGCAGCCGTCTCGTATTCAACGTGCGCAGTGTTGATGGTGATGCCGCGCGCCTTCTCTTCCGGCGCGGCGTCAATCTGGTCATAGGCCTTCGCCTCGCCACCAAACTTCGACGACAACACCGTCGTGATTGCCGCCGTCAACGTCGTCTTGCCATGGTCAACGTGACCGATCGTGCCCACGTTCACGTGCGGCTTCGTACGCTCAAACTTGCCTTTTGCCATTTTTCGCTTCCTCTAAAGAACAGTTACTTCTTGTTGATGATGGCCTCGGCGACGTTCTTCGGCGCCTCCGAGTAGTGCTTGAATTCCATCGAATAGGTCGCCCGGCCCTGAGACAGCGAGCGCATCTGAGTTGAATAGCCGAACATCTCGGCCAGCGGCACCTCCGCCTTGATCACCTTGATGCCGCCAACCCGATCCTCCATACCGTGGACGATGCCGCGCCGACCGGAAAGGTCGCCCATTACGTTGCCCATATAGTCTTCGGGCGTTTCCACTTCGACCGCCATCATCGGCTCCAGCAATACCGGGCTGGCCTTGCGCATGGCGTCCTTGAAAGCCATGGAGCCGGCCATCTTAAAGGCATTTTCGTTTGAGTCCACCTCGTGGTAGGAACCGTCGAACAGCGTCACCTTGACATCCACCACGGGGAAGCCGGCGAGCACGCCATTGGGCAGCGTATCCTCGATGCCCTTGTTGACTGCCGGAATGTACTCGCGGGGTACCGTACCACCCTTGACGGCGTCGATAAATTCGTAACCCTTACCGGTCTCGTTGGGCTCCAGCTTGATCCAGACATGTCCATACTGACCACGGCCACCGGATTGCTTGACAAACTTGCCTTCCTGCTCAGCGGACTTGCGGATGGTTTCGCGATAGGCCACCTGCGGCGCGCCGACGTTGGCTTCGACGCCAAACTCCCGGCGCATGCGGTCGACAATGATTTCCAGGTGCAGTTCGCCCATGCCGGAAATAATGGTCTGCCCGGAGTCTTCATCAGTGCGGACGCGGAAGGATGGATCTTCCTGTGCCAGACGACCGAGGGCGAGGCCCATCTTTTCCTGGTCGCTCTTGGTCTTCGGCTCGACGGCGACATGAATCACCGGCTCGGGAAACACCATGCGTTCGAGGACGATCGGCTTATCCACCGCGGACAGCGTGTCGCCCGTGATCGCTTCCTTGAGGCCGACGGCGGCCGCGATGTCGCCGGCGTACACTTCCTTGATTTCCTCACGCTGATTGGCGTGCATCTGCAGAATGCGGCCGATACGCTCCTTGCGCTGTTTGACCGGGTTGTAGATGGTGTCACCCGACTTCATCATGCCGGAATAAACGCGGAAGAAAGTCAGTTGACCGACGTAGGGGTCGGTCATGATCTTGAACGCGAGGCTGGCAAATGGCTCGTCGTCGTCTGGCTTGCGCTCACCTTCGGAACCGTTCTCCAACTCGCCCTTGACCGGCGGGATGTCGAGTGGCGATGGCATTAGCTCGATAACGGCGTCCAGCATGGCCTGCACGCCCTTGTTCTTGAACGCGGAGCCACAAAGCATGGGGACAATCTCGCTGGCGATGGTCCGCTGGCGCAGCGCCTTCTTAATTTCCTCTTCCGAAAGATCGCCTTCCTCAAGGTACTTGTTCATCAACTCCTCGGAGGCTTCGGCGGCCGCCTCGAGCATTTTCTCGCGCCATTCCTTGGCCGTCTCGACCAGATCGACCGGGATTTCGCCATATTGGAACTTGGTACCCTGGCTCTCCTCGTCCCAGATAATCGCCTTCATCTTGATCAGGTCGACGATACCCTTGAAATTTTCCTCGGCGCCAATCGGCACCTGGATCGGAATCGGGTTGGCCTTCAGGCGCTCACGCATCTGATCATGGACGCGGAAGAAATTAGCGCCCGTGCGATCCATTTTGTTTACAAAGGCCAGACGCGGCACACCATACTTGTTGGCCTGGCGCCAAACGGTTTCGGATTGCGGCTGCACGCCACCCACGGCGCAATAGACCATGCAGGCGCCATCCAGCACACGCATCGAGCGCTCGACCTCGATCGTGAAATCGACGTGGCCCGGAGTATCAATGATATTGACCCGATGCTCCGGGTAATTCATCGCCATGCCCTTCCAGAAGCAGGTCGTGGCGGCGGACGTAATGGTGATCCCGCGCTCCTGCTCCTGCTCCATCCAGTCCATGGTCGCGGCGCCATCATGCACTTCGCCGATCTTGTGGTTAACACCGGTGTAAAACAGGATGCGCTCCGTCGTCGTCGTCTTGCCGGCGTCGATGTGCGCCGAAATTCCGATGTTGCGATAGCGCTCGATGGGAGTCTTGCGGGCCACTTTGAATACCTGCCTTATCTAAGCCAAACCGCCTTGGCCCTCACCGAGTGGAGAGACGCCAGGGCGGCAACAAAAAAACCGCGCGACATTGCCGCGCGATGACTGTCAGAACCTGAAATGCGAGAACGCCTTGTTGGCCTCGGCCATACGATGAACTTCCTCGCGCCGCTTCATCGCCGCGCCGCGACCTTCTGCCGCCTCGAGCAGTTCATTGGCCAAACGCTGGCCCATGGACTTTTCGCTGCGCTTGCGGGCTGCCTCGCGCAACCAGCGCATCGATAGCGCCATGCGGCGGGACGGACGCACCTCGACAGGAACCTGGTAGTTGGCACCACCAACGCGACGGCTCTTGACCTCAACCACCGGCTTGACATTGTTCACCGCCAGAGAAAAGACTTCCAGGGGGTCTTTGCCACTCTTGGTCTTGATCTGATCGAAAGCGCCATAGATGATGCGCTCGGCAACAGACTTCTTGCCACTGGTCATCAACACATTGACGAATTTTGAAACATCGACACTGCCGAACTTAGGATCCGGCAGGATGTCACGCTTGGGTACTTCACGACGACGGGGCATGATGACCTCGGGACTTTGTTATGCCTGCTTCGGCCGCTTGGAGCCGTACTTGGAACGGGCCTGCTTGCGATCTTTGACACCTTGAGTATCCAGGCTGCCGCGAACGATGTGGTAGCGCACACCAGGCAAGTCCTTCACCCGACCGCCACGGATCAGCACCACGGAGTGCTCTTGCAGGTTGTGGCCTTCGCCACCGATATACGAAATAACCTCGAAACCATTGGTCAAGCGAACCTTGGCCACTTTACGCAGTGCCGAGTTCGGCTTTTTCGGTGTCGTGGTGTAGACGCGGGTGCAAACGCCCCGCTTCGCCGGGCTGCCACCGAGCGCCGGCACCTTACTCTTGCTCTGCGGCGCCTGGCGGCCCTTGCGCACCAGCTGATTTATGGTTGGCATATCAAATTCCCAAAATACACAAGCTTGCGGCCCTTTGCGGGGTGCAAAGAGGCCGGATTATATTGACCACACAGGTAGCCGTCAACCGGCTCATTGCACCTGCGCCCCCTCGGCCACATCGTCCTGTGGCGGCAGTTCGAAAATGCCCTTGGCCGCATCCTCGCCGGTAGACTGCATGCGCCGAGTCCGGTGATAGGCCAAGCCGGTACCTGCCGGAATCAGGCGGCCGACGATGACGTTTTCCTTGAGGCCGCGCAGTTCGTCCCGCTTGCCCATGATCGCTGCCTCGGTCAGGACGCGAGTGGTTTCCTGGAACGAGGCTGCGGATATGAAGGAGTCAGTGGATAAGCTGGCCTTGGTGATGCCAAGCAGAATGTTGTCGAACTCGGCCGGCCGCTTGCCTTCGCTCTTCAGACGATCGTTCTCGTCCAACACTTCGGAACGCTCCACCTGCTCCTCGCGAATGAACCTCGAATCGCCCGGATCGACAACGACGATCCGGCGCAGCATCTGACGCACGATCACTTCGATGTGCTTGTCGTTGATTTTCACACCCTGCAGGCGATAGACGTCCTGCACCTCGTCGATGATGTAACGGGCGAGTTCCTCGACGCCCTTCAGACGTAGGATGTCGTGGGGATCGGCCGGGCCATCCACGATGACCTCACCCTTGTTGACAACCTGGCCATCGTGGGCCATGACATGCTTGTCCTTCGTGATCAGGTACTCGTGAGCGATGCCGTCCGGTTCCGTGATTACCAGACGCTGTTTGCCCTTGGTGTCCTTGCCGAAGCTAACGGTGCCAGTGATTTCCGCCAGCGTGCCAGCATCCTTGGGCGCTCGGGCTTCGAACAATTCCGCCACCCGCGGCAAGCCACCGGTGATGTCGCGAGTCTTGGCGGATTCCTGCGGAATGCGTGCGAGCACATCACCTACCGCCGCCAGCTGACCATCCTTCACCGTGATGATGGAACCGACTTGGAAGGTAATGGCCACCGAATGATCGGTGCCATGAATCTTCACCTCCTGGCCAGCCTCGTCAAGGAGCTTGACCTGTGGCCGCAGGCCCTTGGCTTGCGACTTGCTGCCTCGCTTGGGATCGATGACCACCAGCGTCGACAAGCCTGTGACATCGTCGATCTGTTTGGCGACAGTAGCGCCTTCTTCGACGTGCTCGAACTTCACCGTGCCGGCGTATTCGGTCACGATCGGCCGGGTGTGCGGATCCCAAGTGGCGAGCACGGCGCCTGCCTTGATCTGCTTGCCGTCGTCGCCCAGCAAGGTAGCTCCGTACGGAACCTTGTGGCGCTCTCGCTCGCGGCCATTGTCATCGGTAATCATCACCTCGCCGGAACGGGAAATGACGATCTTCTCTCCCTTCGGGTTGGTGACATAGCGCATCAGTGCGGTAAAGCGCAATGTGCCTGCACTCTTCGCCTCGACTTGACTCTGCGCCGCGGCCCGGGATGCGGCGCCACCAACGTGGAAGGTCCGCATGGTCAGCTGTGTCCCCGGCTCGCCAATCGACTGTGCGGCGATCACACCGACGGCTTCGCCGGAATTGACCAGTGAGCCGCGACCGAGATCGCGACCATAGCACTTGGCGCAAAGGCCATAGCGCGTGTCACAGGATAGCGGCGTGCGCACGCGCACCTCATCGATGCCCAGGGCCTCGATGGTATCCACCGCATCCTCATCGAGTAGGTAACCGGACTCGTAAAGTACGTCCTGAGTATCGGGATGCATGACATCGGTAACCACGACACGGCCAAGAATGCGCTCACGCAGTGCTTCGACGACTTCGCCGCCCTCGACCAGTGCCTTCATGGCGAAGCCAGCCGTCGTGCCGCAATCGTCTTCGGTGACAACCAAGTCCTGGGTCACGTCCACCAGGCGACGGGTCAAGTAGCCAGAGTTCGCGGTCTTCAGGGCAGTGTCGGCCAAGCCCTTACGGGCGCCGTGCGTGGAGATGAAGTACTGGAGAACATTGAGGCCTTCGCGGAAGTTGGTTGTGATCGGCGTTTCGATGATGGACCCGTCAGGCTTCGCCATCAGGCCGCGCATGCCCGCCAGCTGCCTAATCTGAGCGGCCGAGCCGCGCGCGCCTGAATCGGCCATCATGTAGATGGAGTTGAAAGACTCCTGGGTGACCAGATTGCCTTGGGCATCGGTCACCCGCTGATGAGCGAGTTGATCCATCATGGCTTTGGCCACTTGGTCGCCGGCACGCCCCCAGATATCGACGACCTTGTTGTAGCGTTCGCCGACGGTCACGAG
>DASRXN010000217.1:0-11752 GCA_035654135.1 Rhodocyclaceae bacterium
AATGAGTTTGGCGTCGTGCTGATCGACTACAACAAGTGCTCCGGTTGCCAGTACTGCGTCGCCACCTGCCCCTACGGCGTGCCTCAATACAACGCCAAGGTGGGTCAGCTCTACCCTGGTGCCGAAAAGACCGCCTACGAGCAGGCCGCGCCGCGTCATCCGACACATGCCAAGAAGGCCAAGGTAGTCGAGAAATGCACCTTCTGCTGGCACAAGCTCGAGAAAGCCATCGCCAGCGGCCAGACGGCCCTGATCGGCAAGGCGCCGGAATTCACGCCGACCTGCGATCTGGTCTGCCCGTCGGGCGCACGCATCTTCGGCGACATCGACGATCCGCAGAGCGCCGTGTCCGAGTATGTGTCGAAGAAGAAGGCCACGCAGCTCAAGAAGGAATTCGGTACCAGGCCGCAGGTCTATTACGTGCTTAACGGTGGGGAGTACTGACATGAGAAACTGGCTCATCATCGGCATGCTGGCCGCCGTCTCGGTCGGCGTACAGGCGGCGGAACCCAAGCTGGCCAAACCCGTTAATCTTGAGAAGGTCGGCAAGGCGATTCGCGACGGCAAACTGTATGTCGGCAAGACCTACGCCATGCCCGAAAAGAACCGCTTCCACAACATCCACGACGTCGCGTTAGGCATTCCCTGCAACGGTTGTCACAACGTCGCCGGTTATCCGGACAACTATCTGTTTCTGCGCAAAGCGGAGTTTCCGTTGCTGGTGGATGGCGAGGACGTCGGCGCCGTGCATCGCGCCAAGTGCATTGCCTGCCACTCGGAAGGCGGCGCCGGGCGGGCGTTCTACAACATCACCAAGAAGTAGCGCAGGCGCCCTGTGCCAAACGTGATCGACAGGGACGAGCAGCTGGCTTCGGCGCAAAGCCGGAGCCAGCTTTTCTGGCTGCTTGCGGAGGGGCTGCTCTCAGGTCCCTGGACCGGGGCGTGGGAATTGGTCCGTAAGCAGGAGTTGGCTGGTAGCACCAACGACACCCCCTTCGCCACGGCATGGCAGGACATGATTGGCGTATTGAAGAATCTCGACCAGGGAGCAAGAGATCGGCTGGTGGTCGAGCACACCCGCCTCCTGGGTGGGCTGGGCAAAGATGCCGGTCCGCCGCCGCCTTTCGAGTCGGCATGGCGAGAGAGCATAGAGCCAGGAGAAGTGGCACTGGCTGTCGCCAGCTCCTACACGTCGGCAGGCTTCGCCGACATCGATCTCGATGCCGGTCCCCAGGACCATCTGGGCGTTGAACTCAAGTTCATGGCCATGCTGGCCCTGCGTGAAGCCGAAGCCTGGCGGCAAGACGATGTCGCTGGTGCGGAAGCCCGCATTCTTCAGCAACGGACCTTCCTCGATCACCACCTGCTCGGGTGGGTTCCGCGCTGGACCGACGTTATCGCGCAGCAAGCCAGGGAGCCTGTGTTTCTCGCTTTTGTCGCTCTGCTGTGGGAGGTACTGAACGAGGTGGCCGGAGACCTAGGTTAGCCAGCCGACGATCCGGGCGCGATCGGGAATACCGCCGGTGTGCACGACCTTTCCGTCGACGACCACGCCCGGGGTACTCATCACGCCATATGTCATGATCTGTTGCAGGTCCTCGACCTTCTCGAGCTGAATCTCGACGCCTTTATCCCTGGCGACTTCCTCGACCAGTTTCAGCGTCGTCCTGCAGTTGGCACAGCCGGTGCCGAGTACCTTGATGTTCTTCATGGCGATTCCTTATAGAACCAGATTGAAAACATAGCCAACCAACAGGATGCCGGCAGCGACGACGCCGGCGAAGGTGGCGATCAGCGTCGGTTTCAACACTTTGCGCAGAATGATCATCTCCGGAGCTGAAAGCGCGATCACGCTCATCATGAACGCCAGTACCGTGCCGAGCGCCGCGCCCTTGCCGATCAGCGCTTCGACCACCGGGATGATGCCGGCCGCGTTGGTGTACATCGGCACGCCAAGCGCGACCGCCGCCGGCACCGACCACCAGGGCGCATCCTTGCCCATGATCGAGGCCATGAAGTCCTGCGGCACATAACCGTGAATGGCGGCGCCAAGCGCAATGCCGAGCATGACGTAGGGCCATACCTTGCCGACGATTTCCATGACATGCCGCTTGCCGGCTTCGAAGCGCTCGATCCAGTTCATGTCGACGCCATTGGCTGCCTGCGCCTCGCCGGCGTGGATGGCGCGCACCCAGTCTTCGAGGTGGCTCTCCATTTTCAGCTTGCCGATGACGAAGCCGGCGACGATGGCGACCGCTAGCCCCAGGCCGAGGTAGAGCGCCGCCACCTGCCAGCCGAACATGCCGAACAGGAGCGCCAGCGCCACCTCGTTGACCATCGGCGCCGAAATGAGGAAGGAGAAGGTCACGCCCATGGGCACGCCGGCCGAGAGGAAGCCGATGAACAGCGGCACCGCCGAGCAGGAGCAGAACGGCGTGACGATGCCGAGGCTCGCCGCCATGACGTTGCCGACGCCGACCCGCTTGCCCGAGAGCAACGCACGGGTCCGCTCGGGCGAGAAGAAGGTCTGGATGATGCCCATCAGGAAGACAATGCCGACCAGCAGCAGCAGAACCTTGGGCGTGTCGTAGAAGAAGAAATGCACCGCCTCGGTGAAGCGGGTGCCGCGTTCCAAACCGAAGGTGGCGACGACCAGGTCGGCGAATTCGGTGAGGTAAGCGTAAGCCGCCACCCACGCGACCGCCGCAACAGCGAGGAAGGCGATCCAGCGGCCGAAAGTCAGCCGTCGTGGTACGCCAAGTTCAAGCGGATGCAGGTTGCTGCTCATACCAGTCCTTGCTTGAATTGACGACCTTCACCACCAGCAGCATCACCGGCACCTCGATCAACACGCCAACGACAGTGGCGAGCGCCGCGCCGGACTCGAAGCCGAACAATGAAATCGCGGCGGCCACGGCCAGCTCGAAGAAGTTGGAGGCGCCAATCAGCGCCGACGGACAGGCGACGTTGTGCTTCTCGCCGACCGCACGATTGAGCCAGTAGGCCAGCGCGGAATTGAAGAACACCTGGATCAGGATGGGTACCGCAAGCAGCGCGATGATCATCGGCTGGTCGATGATGGCACGGCCCTGGAAGGCGAACAGCAGCACCAGCGTGGCGAGCAGCGCTGTAATCGACCATGGGCCGATCTTTTCCATGGTGGCATCGAAGTGCGTCTGGCCCTTGTTCAACAGGGCTTTGCGCCAGAGTTGCGCCAGCGCGAGCGGGATGACGATGTAGAGCACGACCGAAGTCACCAATGTCGCCCACGGCACGGTGATCGCCGAAATGCCGAGCAGCAGGCCGACGATGGGCGCGAAGGCGAAGACCATGATGGTGTCGTTGAGCGCGACCTGTGAGAGCGTGAACAGCGGATCGCCATTCGAGAGCCGGCTCCAGACGAACACCATGGCTGTGCAGGGCGCGGCGGCGAGCAGGATCAGGCCGGCGATGTAGCTGTCGAGCTGATCGGCGGGCAGCATGGGCGCGAACAGGTTGCGCACGAACAGCCAGCCGAGGAAGGCCATGGAGAACGGCTTGACCAGCCAGTTCACGAACAGCGTGACGCCGATGCCGCGCACGTGCTGTCGGACCTCGTGCAACGCGCCGAAATCGACCTTGACCAGCATGGGGATGATCATGACCCAGATCAGCAGGCCGACCGGCAGATTGACCTGCGCCATTTCCATGCGGCCGAGCATCTGAAACGGCGCCGGCAGGAACTGGCCGAGCGCGATACCGGCAACGATGCAAAGAAATACCCACAGCGTCAGCCAGCGCTCGAAGAGGCTCATCGGCGCACCGGCGGCGACTTTGGCGGTGACTTCGCATTGGGCGGACATGATCAGAGACCCAGCGCTATGCGCACCGCCGGAATGAGGCGCGCACGGATGTCGTCGCGCACGCGAACGAAGCTCTCCAGCGGCTCGCCGTGCGGATCGTGGAAGGGCAGGTGGATGCGCGGCACAGGCCGCGGGAAAACCGGGCAGGTCTCCCTGGCGTTGTCGCAGACGGTAACGACGAGATCGATGGCCTCCTCCATCACGGCATCGACGTCCTTGGGGTGCAAGCCTTCGGTCGGTAGGCCGGCCAGGCGCAGCGCCTCCATGGCGCCTTCGGCGACCTTCTGCTGCGGGCGGGTGCCGGCCGACAGGGCGCGTACCGTTCCGCCGAGGTCATGGTTGAGGATCACCTCGGCCATCTGGGAACGGCAGGAGTTTCCGGTGCAGAGCACGAGCACGACAGGCATCGAGAATCCTTTCAGGCCGCCTTGGCGCGGCGTTTTGCGGTGGTGGCGACCTGCTGCGTCTTCGGCAGGCATTGCCCGCCCTGGCAGCAGTTGTCAGTAAGAAACGAGATCAGGTCGTCCATCGCCGGGTAGTTCGCCGAGTAGTAAATGAAGCGGCTTTCCTGGCGCGAGACGACCAGCCCGGCCCGAGCCAGCTGCGCGACGTGGAACGACAGCGTCGCCGGCGCGAGATCAAGCGCGTCGGCGATGGCGCCGGCATTCATGCCCTCCGGGCCAGCTTCCACGAGCAGCCGGAAGACGGCGAGGCGGGTTTCCTGAGCCAGGGCGGCAAGGGACTGGACTGCGCTTTGTATTTTCATATTTCCAATACTATGGAAATATTTGACCAAAGGCAAGCACCGGGGGATTGCGTTAGCCGGATCGACGGCGTTGCCCGAGGCTGCTAGCGCTCGCGGTCAAAACGACCTTCACCCCGCCGCTCTTGCGGCGGCGCATCGCGCTGTTGCTGCCGCTCGCCAGGGCCTCGCGATTCTCTGGACTGCATCGGCACGATCGGCGTGTTGCCGGGCTGCATGAGCGTTCCTGTGTTGCCCGACACTCGCGGCTCCAGTTGCGGCATTGGCCGTACCGGCGCCACCGGTTCGACACGAACTGCCGGCGCGGGGCGATTCATGGCCGGCGCCGGCTGCGGCACTTGCTGCATTTGCAGTGATGGGCGCTCCACGCGGCCTTCACGATGACTGAACGGAACCACGGCCGGGGCCGACTGTTGCATAGGCTGCTGTATCGGTTGTTGCATCGGTGATTGTTGGCGCTCCGGGCGCTCGCGGCCTTCACGGCGCCCAAAGGGCGCTGCGGGCGTCGCCGGCGTGGCGCTCGGGACGGTTATCGTCACCGGTGCGGTCGACGGCGCCGGCGGTTCCCGGCGCTCCGGCATGGGAACGCGGTTTCGCGCCGGCGTCGGAAGTATTACGCTTGGCGGCTGCGGTAGGTTAGTCACCGGCCTCTGTCTTTCGATACCGATTTGGGCGGGCCTGATCGGATGCTCGCCGCGGATGGTCACCAGTTCATCCCGGCGCAGCGGCGGCAGCCGCGAGCCATGAATATGCGTGCGGCCGAATTCCTCTTCGCGCATGCCGATCACGGCATGGGATACGCCGCTGTTGCGGTAGACGATGGAACCGACATCGCCGACGCGGCCGCGCACGACAACATTGTTCACGATATGTGGACCGCCCCAGCCGCCCCACCACGGTTGGCCGCGGAAGCCCGGCCGGCCCCACCATGGCACGACCGGCTCGCCCCAGCCCAGGGGGACCCAGCTGATGCCGCTGCCCACACCGAAGAACGCCACCAGGGCCGGGGCGTAGGCTACGCGATGAACGCGCGGACCGGGTGCCCACGCCCAGTAGCCATCGATGAACACCCAGCGGCCGTAATGGCTGGTCGACCAGCCCCAGGGCGCCTCATCGACCCAGGTC
Source organism: Rhodocyclaceae bacterium (assembly GCA_035654135.1). Lineage (GTDB taxonomy): Bacteria > Pseudomonadota > Gammaproteobacteria > Burkholderiales > Rhodocyclaceae > Fen-999. The sequence goes on from DASRXN010000217.1 coordinate 5,731, forward strand.
CAGCCAAAGGCTGGATCCCACTGCCAGGTGCCGGTACTGTAAGGCGACCAGCCGGAGGCAACGGCAGGCACCCAGACCGAACCGTAGTCATCAACATCGCGCCAGGTGCCATTCCGGTCGAGATCGGCCGCCCCGTAGACTCCCGCCGGTACATAGCGATTGCTGAGGGCGGCGGCAGTGTAGTCGGAGCGGGCGTCGTTCCAGCGATCCCAGGAATCCGGGGCCGCCGCCGCATGCCGCTCGACCATCGGGCGATCCGTCCCCGTCGCCACCAGTTCCTCGCCCGGGCCAATGCTCTGGCTGCGGCCATCAGGCAAAGTCAGTGTTGCACGACCGCCGTGGCGAACGATCAGATAGGTTGCGTCGCCCCGGACATCGATGCGGTAGTAGCCGGTACTGCCGACGACGACGGCGGCGTTCGCAGTGTCGATCTCGACCAGTTGCGCCGCCTGCGCGCTGCGCAGGTCGAACGACGCCGTGCCGTTGCCAACGCGAAATTGCTGCAGGCCCGATTCCTGCGCGACCAGACTCAACAGCGTGCCTCCGCTCAGACGCACGAAATCCGCCTGTCCGATCTGGATCTCGACCGTGCCCCTGCTGCCCGTCGAGACCGAGTCTCCCGCAGCCAGGGCGGCATTCAGTTGCGCCGGTGCCCAGTCGTCCATGCCCGGACGCCAGAACGACACCGGCCCCTCGACCACGCCGAGGCGCGCCGGCGCCGGCTGGTCGGCGGCGGGCTCGTCTTGTGCGTGGGCCAGAAGCGCCGCCGAGAACACTGCAATCAATAGTGCCGAAGTCTGCAACAGGGCTTTCGGAAGGTGTCGCCAGGGCGATGGGTTCATAGTGGTCATTTCCATTTAACGCTGACGCCATCCTGCCCGTTGACCGGCCAGAAGCGCCGGCAGGCAGGCGAGCAGACTCAGCAGCACCGCGAGGCCGTTGCCGACGCGCGCGAACGGCGTCTGGCCTGCATGGCCGCGCGTCTGGACAGTGAGGGCCGCGGTGGTGAAGGCCGGCAACACCGCGATGACGCTGCCGTCGGGTGCCACCGCGGCGGTCATGCCGGTATTGGTGGCGCGCAGGATCGGCCGGCCGGTTTCCAGGGCGCGCAAGCGGGCAATCTGCAGATGTTGCGGCTGCGCCAGGGAATCGCCGAACCAGGCCGTGTTGGACAGGTTGATCAGCAGCGTGGCGGCCGGCAGCGCGGCAAGCATCTCTTCGCCGAACAAGTCCTCGTAACAGATGCTGGGCATCAGCTGCTGGCCGCCGACAGCTAGCGGCACCTGTCCCGACTTGCCGGCCGTGAAGTTCGACATCGGAATGTTCACCAGGTTGAAGAACCAGCCGAAGCCCGGCGGCACGAATTCGCCGAACGGCACCAGATGAACCTTCGTATACGCCTGCACGGGCATGGCCCGCGTCAGGGCCAGGGCACCGTTGGCGTAGCCGCCCGTGCTGGTGCCGATGGCGGTGCCGAGCAGCACGTCACCGTTGGCAGTCAGGCGGCGCAGGAAATCGCCGGGGATCCGGTCGAACAGCAGCGGCACGGCGGTTTCCGGCAGCACGGTAAGCTGCGCCGGATGCTCGGCTGCCAGCCGCTCGTAGGTTTCAAGCGACAGCGGCAGGCGTTCGGGTACCCACTTGAGGCTCTGCGGGATGTTGCCCTGAAGCAGGCTGACGGTAAGCGGTTCGCCAGTCGGCTCGGTCCACTGCACACCACGCAAGCCGTATCCGCCGCCGGCAACTGCAGCGATGGCCAGCCAAACCGCCGGCCGGCGCCAGCCGAAAGTCAGGCATGACGACACGCCGGCAACGATGAGACCGACGCCATAAACGCCGATAAGTGGCACATAGCCGGCCAGCGGGCTCGGCGGTGTTTGCGAATAGCCGATCGCCAGCCAGGGAAAGCCGGTCAGCACCCAGCCGCGCAGCCACTCGGACAGCGTCCACAGCCCGGCGACGAGGAAGACGTCGGGAAAGTGCCGCCCTTCGGGCGTCCAACCAGTTCGGCTTCGCTTGTTTGAATTGCCTGCTGACGCAGGCGCGTTGTCAGTCGTCGCGAGACGCCGAAAGAAGAATCCAGCCAGCGCCGGAAACAGTGCCAGCACCGCACAAAACAGCAGCGTGGCGACGGCTGCCAACGGCATGGCCATGCCGCCGACATCGTGCAGGCTGACATAGACCCAGGAAACACCGGCGAGAAAACAGCCCAGGCCCCAGGCGAAGCCCAGAGCGGCGGCCTGAAGCGGACCGTCGGCCCGGCGCCAGAGATGAAACAGCACCGCAAACGTAACGACCGGCAGGGGGAACAGCTCGAACGGAGCGAAGCCGAACACCGTCGCCGCGCCCGACAGCAACGCGACGATCAGCAGCCCCTTCATTCGACGGGTTTCAGCGGCAGGCTGCGCTGCTGATCGACCAGCAGGGTATGCACGCGCCGGCTGTCGGCGCGCAGCACCAGCAGGCGCAGGCCGTCGAGCATGACGGCTTCGTTGCGCTTGGGCAGCCGCCCGAGCTGATGAATGACCAGGCCGCCGACGGTGTCGTAGTCCTCGTCGGAGAAACTGGTGCCGAAGGCGGTGTTGAAATCGGCGATCTCGGTGGTCGCCTTGACGCGGTAACGGCCGGCGTTGTCGAGCACGATGTTGCCGGCGGCCTCGTCGAAATCGTATTCGTCCTCGATGTCGCCGACGATCTGTTCCAGCACGTCCTCGATGGTGACCAGGCCGGCGACGCCGCCGTATTCATCGACGACGATGGCCATGTGATTGCGGCTGGCGCGAAACTCGCGCAGCAGCACGTTGAGGCGTTTCGACTCGGGAATGAACACCGCCGGCCGCAGGCTGTCGCGCAAATCGAACTCCCCGCCGGCAAAGTGGCGCAGCAGGTCCTTGGCCAGCAGGATGCCGATCACGTCGTCCCGGTTGTCGGCGACCACCGGATACCTCGAGTGGGCGGCCTCGATGACGAAATCGGTGATCTTGTCGATGGAGTCATGGACGCTGACGACGTCCATCTGGGCACGCGGCACCATGATGTCGCGCACCTGCATGTCGGATACCGACAGCGCACCCTCGATCATGGACAGGGCATCGCCGTCGAGCAGATTGCGCTCGTAGGCGCCGTGCAGCAATTGCAGCAGTTGTTCGCGGTCTTCCGGCTCGCGGATCAGGAGCGACGAGAGCCGTTCAAGCAATGATGGTTTATGACTGTCGGTGTCCATGGGTCAGCGGTACGGATCGGGATAGCCAAGGCCGCCGAGAATATCGCGCTCCCTGGCCTCCATGCGGGCGGCGTCCGCGTCGCCGGCCTCATGCTCGTATCCCTGCAAATGCAGCATACCATGCACGATCAGGTGGGCGAAGTGCGCCTCGGCCGTCTTGCCCTGTTCCCCGGCTTCGCTCAGCACGACCGGCAGGCAGACCACCAGGTCGCCGGCGACGGTCGGCTCCGTTGCATAAACGAAGGAAAGCACGTTGGTCGCGTAGTCCTTGTGGCGATAGTCGCGGTTCAGCATTTGTCCTTCTTCGGCATCGACGAAGCGCACCGCCACTTCGGCCGGCCGGTCGCAACTGGCGCGCAGCCAGCGACGCACCAGGGAACGCGAAGGTAGCGCGGCATCCTTGCAGGCATATTGCACGCTGAGCGAGAGCTCAGGCAGTTTTCTCGACATGCTTCTCGTAGGCCTCGACGATGCGCGCCACCAGCGGATGGCGGACGACGTCACGGGCATTGAAGTCGGTGAAGGCGAGGCCACGCACATCGGCGAGTATCCGCCGCGCCTCGACCAGCCCGGACTTCTGGCCCTTCGCCAGGTCGATCTGTGTCACGTCGCCGGTGATCACCGCCTTGGCGCCGATGCCGATGCGGGTGAGGAACATCTTCATCTGCTCGGGTGTCGTGTTCTGCGCCTCGTCGAGGATGATGAAGGAGTGGTTCAGCGTGCGGCCGCGCATGTAGGCGAGCGGCGCGATTTCGATGTGGCCCTTCTCGAACAGGCGACCAACCTTGTCGAAGCCCATGAGGTCGTAGAGCGCGTCGTACAGCGGCCGCAGATAGGGATCGACCTTCTGCGCCAGGTCGCCAGGCAGAAAGCCGAGCCGCTCGCCGGCCTCCACGGCCGGGCGCGTCAACACGATGCGCTGCACCTGGTCGCGCTCGAAGGCATCCACCGCCGAGGCCACGGCAAGGTAGGTCTTGCCGGTACCGGCGGGACCGACGGCGAAGGTGATGTCGTGTTCCTGGATCTGGTGGATGTACTGCACCTGGTTCGGCGTGCGGCCATGCAGGTCGCTCTTCTTGGTCAGCAGTGCCGGAATCGGCAACTGCGCCTGGCCGCGGTTGCGTATTTCCACCAGGCCGAGTTGGATGTCGTCGATCGACAGCGGCTGACTTGCCGTTTCGTAGAAGTACTCCAGTGCCTGGCCGGCGAGGCGAACCTTGACCGCCTCCCCACTCAGCCGGCAATGCTCGCCACGGCGGCCGATGGTGATGTCGAAAGCGGTCTCGATCTGGCGCAGATTCTCGTCGAGCGGTCCGCAGAGGTTGGCCAGGCGCTCGTTGTCGAGCGGCTGCAAAATGATTTCCAGAGGTTTCGTCTTCACGATTCGCGGGTAATTACTTCGCCACGCAGGCTGTGCGGCAGCGCCGCCGTAACGCGCACTTCGGTGAAAGTGCCGATCAGTCTGGACGAGCCTGAGAAATTGACCACGCGGTTGTTGTCGGTGCGGCCGGCCAGTTCATGGACATTCTTCCGTGACGGCCCCTCGACCAGAACCCGCTGGACGCTACCCACCATCTGTTCGGAAACGGCGAAGGCCAGTTCCTCGATGCGCTTCTGCAGGCGCATCAAGCGCGCGGTCTTGACTTCGGCCGGTGTGTCATCGGCCATCTCCGCCGCCGGTGTACCGGGGCGCGAACTGAAGATGAAGGAGAAGCTGGCGTCGAAACCCACCTCGTCGATGAGCTTCATGGTCTTCTCGAAATCCTCCTCCGTCTCGCCGGGAAAGCCGACGATGAAGTCGGTAGACAGGGAAATATCCTGCCGCGCCGCGCGCAGTTTCCGCACCAGCGACTTGTATTCGAGCGTCGTGTAGCCGCGCTTCATGGCAGCGAGGACGCGATCCGAGCCGGCCTGCACCGGCAGATGGAGATGCGAAACCAGCTTGGGCACGCGCTGGTAGAGATCGATCAGCCGCTGGCTCATCTCCCGCGGGTGCGAGGTGGTGTAGCGGATGCGCTCGATGCCGGGCATGTCGGCCAGCGTTTCGATCAGGAACGCCAGGTCCGCCACCTCGCCGTCCGCCATTTCGCCGCGGTAGGCATTGACGTTCTGGCCGAGCAGGTTGATTTCCTTCACACCCTGCAAAGTCAGTCGCGACACCTCGCCGAGGACGTCGGCCAGCGGCCGCGATACCTCGTCGCCGCGCGTGTAGGGCACGATGCAGTAGGTGCAGAACTTCGAGCAGCCCTCCATCACCGAGACAAAGGCGGAGGCGCCTGCCACACGGCTCTCGGGCAGGCGGTCGAACTTTTCGATCTCGGGAAAGGAGACGTCGACGGCGGCGCGGCCACTGCTGCGATGGCGGTCGATCAGATCGGGCAGGCGGTGCAGGGTCTGCGGGCCGAAGACGATATCCACGTAGGGCGCCCTAGCGACGATGGCCTCACCCTCCTGGCTGGCAACGCATCCGCCGACACCGATGATCAGCTTCGGGTTGTCCTGCTTGAGCTGCCGGACGCGACCCAATTCGTGGAAGACTTTTTCCTGGGCCTTTTCGCGCACCGAGCAGGTGTTGAACAGGATGATGTCCGCGTCTTCCGGCTTGTCGGTCTTGACCGTACCGTAAGCTGAACCGAGCACGTCGGCCATCTTGTCCGAATCGTACTCGTTCATCTGACACCCGAAAGTGCGGATGAACAGCTTGCTCGTCATCAGGGTTGCGCCGCTTCCTGGGCCGAAAGTATCCAGACGCGGGAAATGGCGCCGGTCGGATCCGTCTGATAGCGCACCGGCACCGGC
>DASRXN010000218.1:0-7843 GCA_035654135.1 Rhodocyclaceae bacterium
GGCCATCCCGATGGCCAGCTACGAATACGGTCGCGTCGGCGTGAACCTTGCGCTCGTGCCCACCTACAGGGACAGACTCCACGGCGCCATTTCAGCGCAACTGAAATTCAATCTGTTCGATTGAGGTCCAGCTCGACCAGCCTGCCTAGTGCGGCGTAGAAGATCGCCGTTCGGACCACCAAGCCCTGGTCGCCGAACAGGTCCGCATAGCGTTCCAGTTGCGGCCGGTAGCGCTCGGCATGGGCGGTCAGGTTGCCGTCCGGTCGCGCCGTCTTGTAATCGATGATCCAGCGCACGCCGTCTTCGACAAAGGTGCGATCGACAACATGCGTCGGCGTGCCGCCATCGCTGACTTTCACGATGGCCAGTTCGGCCGCGGCTTCGTCGCGCACTTGCAGCACCCAGCGGCCGTCGTCGCTGCCCAGCGTGGTTGCCAGCGCCGCTTGCGTCCGCTCGGCGCCGAGGGCGGCGTCGCGGTCGCCGCAACCCTGCTGCGCCAGCCAGATCTCCATGGCCGCGCGCAAGGTGGCGACGCGTTCCGGCGGCCAGGCGTCGAGACCATCGCCTGCGATCATTTCAAGGTAGGCATGCACCAGCGTGCCGACCAGCGCATCGAGCGGCTCGCCGCCCTCCTCGGCTCCAGGCTCGGACGCCGGTAGCGAAGTTGCGGGTGTGGTGGGCAGTTCTGCCACCACCGGCTCGGCAAGCCGCAGCAGCCGGGGCACGAAATCCCATTGCGCCTGGCCGTCGCCCGCAGCCTCGGCCACCGCCGCCACGGCGTCGAATTCGGCGCTTACCGCCGGCCACAGTAGTTCGAGCAAGCTGCCTGCCTGTGGCCTGATCTCACCCTTGCTGCTGGGCGTCACAGCGGCGAGCCAATGCAGCCGGCGGATCGCCCGCGTGGCGCCGACATAGAGCACCCGCGCCGCTTCGTGTTGCGAGCGCCGGCGTTCCAGCCGGTTCAGGTAGTCGTAGGGCGTCGGCAGGTTTTCGCCGTCCCGGCGCCGCTTTTTCATCGGCGCCACCACCAGGTGTTCGTCGCCCGCGACCAGCACTTCCTCCCAGCGCATCAGCGGCGTGTCGCCGCCACCGGGCTTGCGGTTCAAGCCCGGCAGGATGACGGTGTCGAACTCGAGGCCCTTGGCCTTGTGCAGGGTCATGAACTGCAAGCTTCCGTCGGCTTGCGGGTCCGGTGCCGCGAACAGTTCGCCCACCTCCTTGTCCAGCCGGTCGAGCGCCAGGCGGCCGCCGGCGGCCATCTCGTCGAGCAGGTCGAAGAACGCGCGTGCATCGGCCAGGTCGGTGGCGCTGGACAGGCAGGCAGGCCCACCGAGCAGCAGCCACACGCCCTCGACCCAGCGACGAATCGGGGCGCGCCCCTGATGGCGCAGCGCCTCGCCGACTACTGCGGTCAGACATGAGAGCCGTGCCTGGCCGTCCGGCGACAGCAGCGCGACGCGCTCGGTGTCGTTGCTCAGATGCCAGATCGTCGATATGTGATCGCCAGCCGCCAGCGCATGCAGATCGGCCAGCGTCAGGCCGCACCACGGCGCGCGCAGGATCGCCAGCCAGCTGACGCGGTCGCCACGGTGCAGCAACGCACGCGTCAGCGCCAGCAGGTCCTGCACCGGCTGGCGGTCGGCCAGCCGCTCCATCTCCACGGCCTGGAAGCGCAGTTCCGGCCGCCGGCGGCGAATCTCGCCGACCAGCGTCGACAGGTGGTCGCGAGCCCGCACCAGCACCGCGATCGTTCGCATCGGAGCAGCCGCGCGCTCGGCGTCGATGATCGCCAGGATTTCGCGCGCCTCCACGAGTTGAGCATCACCATCCGCTTCGACCACCAGCGGATGACCGGTGACGCCGGCATCGCCGCCGTCTTCGGGCGTCGCCGCCGAGGGCCGGTAACGGATCGCGCCCGAGGCGATGTCGTCGCCGGCCGGGAACACCTGCGCAAAGGTCTTGTTCACCCATGCCACCACCGGCGCCTGCGAACGGTTGTTGCGATAGAGCTGCAACCGCTCGACCGGCAGCATGCCGAGGCCGCTACCGGCGACGTCGAGGAACAGGCCGACGTCGGCCTTGCGGAAACGGTAGATCGACTGCATCGGGTCGCCGACCAGGAACAGGCTGCGGCCGTCGTCCGGCGTCCAGCCGGCGGTCAAGCGCACCAGCAGTTCCACCTGCGTCGGGCTGGTGTCCTGGAACTCGTCGACCAGCAGGTGGCGGATGCGGTAGTCGAGCGCCAGCGCCAGGTCGGTCGGCTGCGCTTCGCTGCCCAGCGCCTGCCGCGCCCGCAGCGCCACCTCGACGAAATCGGCCTCGCCGGTCTCGTTGAAGACTGCCCACAGCTCTACCGCCGCCAGCCGCAGCAGCCCGGCCAGCGCCTCGATCGTCTGCCATTCCTCGGCCGTGTAACCGGGCTCCGGCAGACGACGCACCTGCGTCAGCGCCTCGAATGCCGTCGCCGGCAAATCGGCGATAAGTTCCGTCAGCAGCTTTTTCTGTCCGTCGGATTCCTTGGCCGGGAAGCCGATCTTCACGTTCAGCTGCTTGCGCGGCGCATCGTCGTTGGTCAGCAGCAGCGCCGCCAGGCCTCGCCAGAGCGGCAGTTCCTCCGGCTCCGACCGCAACGGCCGCGTCCACACGCGCAGCACCGCCAGCGGATGATCGTCGCCGACATTGCCGGCGGCATAGCGGGCGACAGGCATGATGCGCTGCTGAAGCGCTTCGCCGAACGCCGCGCCGGCATGGCGCAGATCGCCCAACACCAGCGCCCGCAGCGCTCCTTCCGCCGCCTCGCTGGTGCCGTGATCGAGCGCATGGCGCAGCCACTGGTCGCGCCGCGCCAGCATCGCCGCCAGCAGTTGCGACAGGCGCAACGCATCGTTGTCGACATGCGCCAGCGCGCCTTCGACGGCGCGGGCATGGTCGCCTTCCTCCTCCAGCCAGGCCAGCGCGCGGCGCGCCGCTTCCTCGTAATGGCGGCCGGCATCGTCCGCCAGCCGCGGCTCGCCGCCGAAGCGCGACAGCACCGGCATCTGCCGGGCGATGCTGGCGCAGAGCGCATCGATGGTGGTGACGCGCAGCCGGCCCGGATGGTCGATCAGGTTCCAGCCCCGCCGCGCCGATGTCGCCAAGGCCTCCCGTGCCAGATCGAAACTGACGCGCTTGTGCTCCGCCCCGGGTATATCACCCGCCGCGGCCGCCGCCAGGTTGTCCAGGATGCGGTGGCGCATCTCCGCCGCCGCCTTGTTGGTGAAGGTGAGGGCGACGATTTCCTCGGGCGACTCCACCTCGGCCAGCAGGCGCAGGTAGCGCTGCGCCAGCAGTTCGGTCTTGCCGGCGCCGGCCGGCGCCTCGACGATAAACGAGCTCGTCCCGAGCGCGCGCCGGCGGCTCTCGGCATCCTCGGCCAGCAGGCGTTCGTCGTGGTTCATGTTTCCATCTGCGCCTTGCGTTCCGGTAGCCGCAGCAGCGGCAGCACGTCGCAGTAGCGCAGATCGCCCCCGTCGGCGAAACGCACGCCGGCCTCGCCTGCGCGGATCTCGCGGGCGATGGCACCAATTGCCGCGCGCCATCGCATCAGCGTCGCCGACCAGTCCCCGACCGCCTTGACGCCCGGCAGGACACCATCGTCGGCGCTCAAGCCGACGAAGCCGCACTCGCCGGGGCGCACGCGCGCGAAACTCACCGCCGCCAGGTCCTCGCCGCCCGCCACCCAGGCGGCATATACCGGCAGTTGCGGCTCGGCGATGCGCTCGCCTTCCCATGCCGACACGTTCAGCTGGCTGCCGGTCTTGTAGTCGATCAGCACGCGCCGGCCGTCGGGCAACTGGTCCAGGCGGTCGAGCGTCAGGTCCACCGTCAGTCCTTCGATATCGACGCGGCTCTGCTGCTCGCAGGCCGCCACCGAGAACGGCAGCGGCCGCGCCAGCTCAAGTGCCAGCCATTCCGTCAGCAGACGCGCCAGGTGACTGCACTCCAAGGCCGCGTAGCGCGCCGGCAGCGGCACGTCACGGCGTTCGGCGAATGCCGCCAGCGCATCCGTCGCGGCGGCGAGCGCCGCCGTGCGCCGCCCCGCCTCGCCCAGCGCTGCCATCATGGCGGAATCGCGGCCGCGCCACAGCTTCTCCATCGCCCGGTGCAGCAGCGTGCCGCGCTCGGCGGGTCCCAACCCCTCGACCGGCTCGGCCAGCGCCCTGGCGCCCAGCCGGTAGCGGAAGAAGGCCCAGGCCGGGCACAGTGCCTGGGCGCGCAGCAGCCCGGTGCCGCCCGCCAGCCGCTCGCCAGCCGGCACCGGCGGCGCCAGATGGTCGTCGAGCGCCTCGACGCGCCCCGAACCGCACAGTGCCTCGATAGCTGTGGCGACGTCCATCGGCAGCTCGCCCGCCCGCGGCAGCGCCTGCAACAGCGGGCTGCAACGCAGCGGCCGGTCACCCTCGGCACCGGCGTAGGAGAACACTACCTCCGGCGCGCTCTTCAACAGCCGCTGCTGGACGGTCAGCGCGAATTCCAGCTGTACCTCGGCGGAGGCGTTGGTCGACCGCGCGCGGCGCTGCATCTCGGCCGGCAGCAGCGGATTCGGCCGCGCCGCCGGTGGCCAGACGTCGTCGTTCATGCCCAGCACCCAGAGCGCATCGAACTCGGCGCCGGCCGCCTCCAGCGGCCCCATCACCTCCAGCGCCGGTGTGCCCTCGGTCTCCGGCTGGAACACCCGCTCGCGGCATTGCCGCGCCGTCAGGCGCACCGCATCGCCAAGACTGACTTTGCCGAGCACGGCGTCGAGCGCCGCCAGCCCTTGCAACGTCTCCAGCAAGGCCTGCTCCGCCTGCCACTCGTGGCTGGAAAGGCCGCGCTCGCCCGGCCAGCCGGCCGCTTCGAGCAGCTCGGTCAGGACCATGGCCCAGTGCGACGGCCGCCTCTGGTCGCCGTGGCGCGCGCCGAATTCCTGTAGCGTCTCCAGATGCCCGACACTGCGCGCGATGCGCAGGCCGCGGTCGCGCATGCGCCGCGCCAGGCGCAGCACACCGGGCAGGCTCAGCTCCGGCGGCATCTGCTCGCGCAGCAGCACGTCGAGCCGGGCGCGGCCGTCGGCCTCGCTGGCCGCCGCCGACCAGTGCGGGCCGAGCAGCAGTTGGCCAAAGTCAGCCGTGGCGATACGCCGCGGATTGGCGGCGACGGCCAGCAGGCGCAGCGCCGCCGCCACCAGCGGCCGCTCGGCCAGCGCCGTGCCGAGCGAAAAGTTGTATTGGCGCGGCATTTCGGCGTGGCCAGGGGCCAGCGCCTCGGGATGCAGCGCATCGTCGAGCGCCGCCGCCAGCATGGCGCGCACGGCCGCCAGCTGCGGCACCACCAGCCCCAGCCGGGCCGCAGGATTTTCCGCCAGCCTGCAAGCCGCCCAGGCCGCCGCCGCCCGGCATTCGGCGCGCCGGTCGGGCAACGCCGCCACGACCGCCGCTGCCTCGTCCTCGCGCCCCAGCGCCAGCTCCACCACCGTCACGCCGCGCGCCGCCAGCAACCGCGCCAGTTCGCGTTCCTGCGGGTTGTAGCGGTCAAAGCCGGCGAAGGTCACCGTGGCCGGCAGACGGCCGCAACCGGCTGCCTGCACCTGCAACTGCCAGGCGCGCCAGCGTGCCGGTTCCAGCCAGCCGCCGCCTTCGCATTCGGTTCGGAAGGCGCGTCGCCAGCGCAGGAAGCGCCGGGTTTCCTCGCTGGCCGCTCCATCGGGGCGCAACCCCCAGACCTCCATCAGCTCGTTGGCGTCGGCAGCTGCAGCGGCGAGACCTTCGCGGTCGAACAGGGCGTCCTCGCCATCCTCCGTGTGGGTGGCAATGGCACGCTCCCAGAGCATGCGCTCCTGCAGCGCCGACAGTGCCAGCCTTGGCGCCTGGCGGGCATTGATCTCGCCGGCCAGCAGCGCCGCACTGATGACGCGGCCGAACCAGGCATCGAGCGTCAGCGCATCGAGCGGCGCCCAGCGCGCCAGCCCCCGCGCCCGCTGCGCCTCGTCGTGCTGCTGGCGCAGCCGCCGCGCCAAACGGTTGGTGGCGCAGAGGATGACCTCAGGCATGGTTCAGAAGAACAGCGTCAGGGAACACAGCAATGTGGTGCCCCAGAAAACGAATGCGTCGGGAGAAACGATGAATCGCATGGCCAGTGACCTCCGTAACGATGACGGAAGCCATTGTCGCCAGCCGCCGGCTCATGGCGTGAGCCTGCCGGAATCCTTTGTCTCTGGCTGCATTTCCGGCGCCTGCAAGACGCGCGCGGCGGTGTCCACCGGCGTCAGGTCGCGGATTTCCTTGTCCTCCGGCGCGGCCTGCAGGTCGCGGAACTTGCGCGCCGTGACCAGCACGCGCGACTCCAGCGAGCCGATCGCCTTGTTGTAGGCGCCGATGGCCTCGCCGAGGTTCTTGCCGACGCCGGCCCAGTTGTCGGCCATGGTCGCCAGCCGCTCGTACAGTTCCTTGCCCAGATCGCTGATCTTCTGCGCGTTCTCGGCCAGCGCCTCCTGCTTCCAGCCGTAGGCGACGGCGCGCAAGAGCGCGATCAGGGTCGTCGGCGTGGCCAGGATGACGCGGCTCTCGACGCCCGCCTCGATCAGGCCGGGGTCGGCTTCCAGCGCCGCAGCATAGAAAGTCTCGCCGGGCAGGAACAGCACGACAAAGTCCGGCGAGGGCTGGAACTGTTCCCAGTAGGCCTTGCGGCCCAGCTTGGTCAGGTGGTCGCGCACGTGCCGCGCGTGGTCGGCCAGCTTGCGTTTGCGTACGCCCTCGTCTTCGGTCTCCAGCGCCTCCAGGTAAGCGGCCAGCGGCGCCTTGGCATCGACGACGATGTTCTTGCCGCCGGGCAGCTTGACGATCAGGTCCGGGCGCAGCCGGCCTTCCTCGGTGTCGGTCGATTCCTGCTCGAAGAAATCGCAGTGGTCGAGCATGCCGGCCATCTCGGCCACGCGCTTCAATTGCAGCTCGCCCCAGCGCCCGCGCGTATGCGGCGCGCGCAGCGCCTTCACCAGACTGGCCGTCTCGGACTTGAGCTGCCCCTGCGATTCGGCCAGCGAACGCACCTGCTGGGTGAGCGTGGCGTAGGCGTCGATGCGCGACTTCTCGATGCCGGCGATCTGCTGCTCGAACTTCGAGAGCGACTCCTTCATCGGCGTTACCAGCTCGCCGATCGCCTGCTGGCGCTTTTCCAGTTCGCCGCGCGCCGACTCCTGCTGCCGCTCCAGCGACAGCTTCGCCAGATCGAGAAAGCGCTGGTTGTTGCGCTCCAGCGCATCCGCCGACAGCGCCTTGAAGGCGTCCGTCAGCCGCAGGCGCTCCGCCTCCGCCTCGCGCGAACGCGCGCGCAGCAGCAGGAACACCACGAGGCCGCCGAGCAGCAGCCCGACGGCAAACGCCAGCAACAAGGACCAATCGGAATTCATCGCCGGCAGTCTACCCGACCCCACCCCCGCCCGGGCCGCCGCCGTTGCCCACTATGCCATCCGGGAGTAATCTGCCGTCATGACAAGGAGCATGGCGACACAACCCAAACTCGGCGTCCTGCCATGGCTGACTTCTATCGGAATTCGTGGCGCGTTAGGCGCCACTAAATTCATGCAACCCATTGAACTAACAAGACCATGACATTTTATCCAGCCGAAATGTCGGAAAACATTCCATCAAATAGGCGCCATACATTACGTTGAGTTCATTCCTATGCGCATCGAAGGTACTCTTGGAAAGTGGAATGACGATCGCGGTTTCGGATTCATTGCGCCACGACAAGGTGGCCCGGAGGTATTCGTCCACATTTCTGCATTTCCGAAGGATGGACGTCGTCCCACAGTCGGAGAGCTGCT
>DASRXN010000219.1:0-46097 GCA_035654135.1 Rhodocyclaceae bacterium
GGGGGTTTCCGATCAGGCAAATGCTAACAGCTTGCGGCCTGCCGATCGGATCGGGCCCGACCGCAGCCCTCCGTCGATGCACTATCTATCCGCAGTCTTGGATACCTCCCGGAGGTTGACCTGATCCAGCCGGACAAACACGAACCCCTCGCCGAGCATCCGGGCCAGCCCCGCGGAAAGCCCCTCTGCCGAATCCGAGGCCGGCTTGTTCACATGGGCGATGATCACGTCGCCCGACCTGACGTGCCGGAGACTTTCGACAATGGCGTCTCTCTTCAATGTCGCGCCCGCGTCCGCATTGACCGAAAAACCGGCGATCCGGTAGCCCAGCTTTTTGATTTCACCGATGGCTTCGGCGTCGTATTCGGCCGTGGCACCCCGATACCAGTGCGGCGCGACACCAATGGTTGCTACGATGGCGCGCGCGCCTGCCGTCACTTCACGACGAAGATGGATCAGATCGGGTTCCCCGGCGATGCCATAGACCTTTCGGCCCGCGCCGATCACCGCCGGAATGTGGTTCTCGCCATGATCTTCGACGTCGAACAGATCGAGGTGGGCCTTGATGACAGAGACGCCGAAAGGATTGTGGTCGAGCCATATCTTGGTGGCGAAGATGGTGGCGGGAATGCGGTTGCGGATGAGGAATTCGATGAGGTCGTCATCGAACTTCCCGGAGCAGGCGTCCAGGGTCAGGGCGACCATTTTCGGCCCGGCTGTTCGAGGAACCAGTTCGTCATGAATCTCGATGGGCTTCGGCTGAGCCCAGCCCAGCAGTGAGACCAATATCATCGACAGGACAAGTGCATGCTTCGTCATCGCTTTACGCCAAACAGGCCTCTTAACGGCACGGATACCTTCCATCCTAACGTCCGGCGCCCCCGCGACGTTGTCATGCCTGCATCGCAGTTGTACGATGGCTCCTCACTGACCGCCGCGCTGCACGAAGCCAACCAATGGACCGTCCGGATCCCCTGTTCTGGAATGTGCCGTCCGAAATCCTCCAGTCACAACTGGAGTCGAGCCCCGACGGCCTGAGTCAGCGCGAAGCACGGCAGCGAGCCACGCGCTTCGGCCCCAACACGCTGCGGGCCCAGGGTGAGCGTCCGCTGGTCCTCCAATACCTGAATCACTTCAAGAATCCGCTGGTGATGATTCTGCTCGCTGCCAGCGCAGTGTCGGCGCTGACGGGCGAGATTACCGGCTTCGTGATCATCTGGGCGATCGTGCTGATGAGCGTGACGCTGGATTTCATTCAGGAGCACCGGGCCGGCCGAGCCGCGGAAAGGCTGCGGCAGACTGTCGCCGTGCGGGCATCGGTGCTGCGCGACGGACAACGCCGGGAAGTGCCGATGGCGGAACTGGTGCCGGGTGATGTGGTGCTGCTCGCCGCCGGCGCCCTCATGCCGGCCGACTGCCGCCTGCTCGAAGCCAAGGACTTCTTCGTCAACCAGGCGCTATTGACCGGCGAGTCCTATCCGGTGGAAAAGCATGCGCGCGAGGCGGCCGCGCCGGTGGAGGATCTCGGTCAGGCGGAAAACGCCGTATTCATGGGCACCTCCGTCGTCAGCGGCATGGCCCGGGCCATGGTTTGCCACACCGGCACCGACACGGCCGTGGCCAGGATCGCCGATTCCCTCGTCGCCAAGCCACCGCCCACGGCCTTCGAGCTGGGCACGCACAGCTTCGGCATGCTGATCATGCGCCTGACCGTGCTGCTGGTGCTGTTCGTTTTCCTGATCAACACGCTGTTCCACCGGCCGTTCCTCGAATCCTTCCTGTTCGCCATCGCGCTGGCCGTCGGCCTGACGCCGGAACTGTTGCCGATGGTGGTGACGGTGACGCTGTCGCGCGGAGCGCTGCGCATGGCCAGGAAGCACGTGATCGTGAAGCGGCTCGCCGCCATCCACAACCTCGGCAGCATGGACATTTTGTGCACGGACAAGACCGGCACGCTCACCGAGTCGCACATCCGTCTGGAGCGCCACCTGGACGCCCAAGGGCGCGACAGCGCACAGGTACTCCGGCTCGCCTACCTCAACAGCCATTTCGAGACCGGCCTAAAGAGCCCTCTCGACGACGCGATCCTGGAGCACAAGGAAATCGACGTCAGCGCCTGGCGCAAGATCGACGAGGTACCTTTCGACTTCGAGCGACGGCGCGTCTCCGTGCTGGTTGACGATGGCAAGAAGCGGCTGCTGGTGGTCAAGGGCGCGCCCGAAGACATCCTCGGGCTTTCGACGCAATATGTCCTGGGTGAAGGGCAGGATGTGCAACCGCTCGACGAGCAGGCCCTGGCGACGATCCGGGCACTGCATGACAGTCTCGGCCGGGAAGGCTTCAAGGTGCTCGGCATCGCCTGGCGGCCGGTCGTGGCCGACCATCCGCATGCCGTTGTGGACGACGAGACCGAACTCACCTTCGCCGGCTTCGCCGCTTTCCTCGACCCGCCCAAGGCGAGCGCGGCGCATGCGCTCAAAGCGCTGGCGGCGAGCGGCGTGACCGTCAAGATTCTCACCGGCGACAGCGAACTGGTTACGCGGCATGTCTGCGAGCAACTCGGCGTACCGGTCACCGGCGTGCTGAGCGGCGGCGAGATCGAGCATATGGACGACCCGGCGCTGGCGGTGCGGGTGAAGGAGGCCAACCTGCTCTGCCGAGTGACGCCAGCGCAGAAGAACCGCGTCATCCTGTCGTTGCGAGCCCAGGGACACACCGTCGGCTATCTTGGCGACGGCATCAACGACGCGCCTTCGCTCCATTCCGCGGATGTCGGCATTTCCGTGGATAGCGCGGTGGATGTGGCCAAGGCGGCGGCCGACCTGATCCTGCTGCGGCATGACCTCAACGTGCTCCATGCGGGCGTGCTGGAGGGGCGGCGCACGTTTGCCAACATCATGAAGTACATCATGATGGGCACCAGCTCGAATTTCGGCAACATGTTCAGCATGGCCGGCGCGACCTTGTTCCTCGCCTTCCTGCCGATGCTGCCGGCGCAGATCCTGCTCAACAACCTGCTCTACGACGTCTCGGAATTGCCGATTCCGATGGACAACGTGGACAACGAGTACCTGGCCCACCCCAGGCACTGGGATACGACCTTCATCCGCAACTTCATGTGGGTGGTCGGCCCGGTCAGCTCGGCCTTCGACTTCCTGATGTTCTTCATCCTGCTGCAGGTGTTCGATGCCGGCGAGGCGCTGTTCCACACCGGCTGGTTCATCGAGTCGATTGCCACGCAGGTGCTGGTGATCTTCGTCATCCGCACCCGAGGTAGTCCGTTCAGGAGTCGGCCGAGCATCGTGCTGACCATGACTTCGCTGGCGGTGGTCCTGGTCGCCGCGGCGTTGCCGTTCACGCCCATATCCAACCTGCTTGGCTTCGTGGCGCCGCCGCCGCTATTCTTCGCGATTCTATTGGCGATGACGCTGTGCTATCTCGTCACGGTGGAATTCGTGAAGCGCCTGTTCTACCGGCATTTTTCGGTGCACTGAAGTCGCCCTCGAATCAACGGCCCCGATCCGCTGCCTCACCGGCCGGTGCGCTTTTCCAGTTCGGCGATCTTGGCTTCCAGTTCGGCAAGGCGATCGCGCGCGCGCGCCAGGGCTTCACGCTGAATGTCGAATTCCTCGCGGGTAACCAGATCAAGCCGGCCGAGAGCGCCCGTGAGCAGGGCACGCAGATTCTTCTCCACGTCCTTCGCCGGCGTGGCGGCGATCAGCGCGGAAACCTTGGCGGCAAGGTCATTGAACAGCTTGGCATCGAGCATGGCGAAATTCCCAATGAAAACAGCATGATCTTAGCATGCCGGCCCATCCGGAACCTCGCGCACCGAATTAGTGCCAAGGGTCCTCTTGACGGTGCCCGATAGTGCATGGCTGTTCGGGGGCAGCCGCAACAATTTTGTAACATACTGTTTTATATGGTATTAAAGTGTTGGCACGCTCCCTGCATTAAGACTTGCGCAATCTTTTCCTAAAGGAGCTTCAACATGCGCAAGACCCTTATCGCTTCCGCCATCATCGGCGCCCTGTCCGTTCCCGCTGTTGTCATGGCCGAGGATGCCGCGCCTGCCGCCGCGCCTGCTGCCGCGCCCGCCCCGTCGCCATTCACGGGCAACTTCATGATCGCTTCAGAGTACCTGTATCGCGGCATCGCCCAGACCCGTGGCAAGCCGGCCCTGCAAGGTGGCTTCGATTATGCGCATCCGAGCGGCTTCTATGTCGGCACCTGGGGCTCGAACATCAGCTGGATCAGCGACGCCGTTCCCGGCGCCAGCGCCAGCCTTGAGCTCGACGTCTACGGCGGCTACAAGGGAACCGCCGGCCCGATCGGCTACGACGTCGGCGTGCTGACCTATAACTACCCCGGCACCGGCAAGCCCACTGGCAACGCCAAGCCCGAGACCACCGAAGTGTACGGTGCCCTGACCTGGGAATGGCTGACGGTCAAGTACTCCCATACCACGACCAGCCTGTTCGGCTGGACCAAGCCGGATGGCTCCAAGACCACCGGTTCTGGCTATCTCGAAGCCAATGCCACGTATGACCTGGGTGATGGATGGGGCGTGAACGGCCACATCGGCCACCAGAAGGTCAAGGGTCTGTCGGACGCCTCCTACAGCGACTACAAAGTCGGCGCGACAAAGGATGTCGGCATAGGCGTGATCGGTGCTGCCGTGGTCGGGACGAACGCGAAGGACAGCTGCTCGGGTAGCGCGCCCTCCTCGGCTTCCGATCTCTACTGTTTCGTCAATAACAACGGCAGCAGCGGTTATTCCTCCGGCAAGACCCGCCTGCTGCTGACCTTTGGCAAGACCTTCTGATTCTTTCTTTTTGGGAGCTAACATGAAACTCGTCACCGCCATCATCAAGCCATTCAAGCTTGACGAGGTGCGTGAGGCCCTCGCCGCCGTCGGCGTGCAGGGCATCACCGTCACCGAAGTCAAGGGCTTCGGCCGGCAGAAGGGCCACACCGAGCTGTACCGCGGCGCGGAATACGTGGTCGATTTCCTGCCGAAAGTGAAGGTCGAAGCGGCCATCAAGTCAGAAATGCTCGACCAGACGATCGAAGCTATCGAGAAGGCCGCCAGCACGGGCAAGATCGGCGACGGCAAGATCTTCGTCTTCGACCTGCAACAAGTGGTCCGCATCCGCACCGGCGAAACCGGCACGGACGCACTCTAAGGGAGAACCAACATGAAGAAACTGCTCGCGATTGTGCTGATGGCTTTCAGCCTCGGCATCTCGGGCCTGGCGATGGCGGACGACAAGCCCGCCGACGCCACTCCCGCTGCGACCGTCGCCGCACCGGCAGCCGCTGCGGCCGCTCAGACGGCTGCACCCGCCGCCACCCCCGTGCCTAACAAGGGCGACACCGCCTGGATGATTGTCGCCACCGCCTTTGTCATCCTGATGTCGATTCCCGGCCTGGCGCTGTTCTACGGTGGTCTTGTCCGCACCAAGAACATGCTCTCGGTGCTGATGCAGGTGTTCGTCATTTTCTCGCTGATCAGCGTGCTGTGGGCCGTCTATGGCTACAGCCTCGCCTTCAACGAGGGCAACGCCTTCTTCGGCAACCTCGACAAACTGTTCCTGAAGGGCATCACGCCGGATTCGGTGGCGGCCACGTTCAGCAAGGGCGTGGCGATTCCGGAGCTGATCTACGTCGCCTTCCAGGGTGCCTTCGCGGCGATCACGGTCGGACTGGTGGTCGGCTCCTTCGCCGAACGGGTGAAGTTCTCGGCCGTGCTGCTGTTCGCCGTGCTGTGGTTCACCCTCAGCTACGTTCCAATCGCGCACATGGTCTGGTTCTGGGCCGGTCCGGACGGCTACACCACCGCCGAAGCCGCCGACAAGCTCAACGCGACTGCCGGCTGGCTGTTCCAGAAGGGCGCGCTCGACTTTGCCGGCGGCACCGTGGTGCACATCGATGCTGCCATGGCCGGCCTGGTGGGCGCCTACATGGTGGGCAAGCGCGTCGGCCTGGGCAACGTCGCCATGGCGCCGCACTCGCTGACCATGACCATGATCGGTGCCTCCCTGCTCTGGTTCGGCTGGTTCGGCTTCAACGCCGGCTCCGCGCTCGAAGCCAACGGCACGGCCGCCCTCGCCTTCGTCAACACCTGGCTGGCCACCGCCTGC
The DNA here is from genome assembly GCA_035654135.1 of Rhodocyclaceae bacterium. Lineage (GTDB taxonomy): Bacteria > Pseudomonadota > Gammaproteobacteria > Burkholderiales > Rhodocyclaceae > Fen-999. The sequence continues at coordinate 6,144 of DASRXN010000219.1, forward strand.
GCGGCGCTGTCCTGGATGCTGGTCGAATGGATGATCAAAGGCAAGCCCTCGATGCTGGGTGCAGCTTCCGGCGCTGTGGCAGGCCTGGTGGCGATCACCCCGGCCGCCGGTTTCGTCGGCGTGGTTGGCGCCATGGTCATCGGCCTGCTGGCCGGCGTACTCTGCCTGTGGGGCGTCAATGGCCTGAAGAAGTTGCTGAAGGCCGATGACTCCCTCGACGTGTTCGGCGTCCATGGCGTCGGCGGCATCCTCGGCGCGATTCTGACCGGCGTCTTTGCGGCGCCCAGCCTCGGCGGCACCGGCATCTACGACTACGTTGCCAACGCCGTCGCCCCTGAGTACGACATCGTCGGCCAGGTGATCATCCAGGCCACGGCGGTGGGCACCACCATCCTCTGGTCAGGAATTGTGGCTTTAGTTTGCTACAAGATTGTCGATATCGTTGTAGGGTTGCGCGTCTCGGAAGACGAGGAGCGCGAAGGTCTGGATATCGCCTCCCACGGCGAGTCGGCGTACCACTACTGATTCTGCATCTCCTCCTCCGAGCCAAACTCGGTTACGGGCACCCCGAAAGGGTGCCCGTTTTTTATTGGGGAGTCAGCGGAAGACGACGGTCTTGTTGCCGTGCACGAGCACGCGGTCTTCGAGGTGGTAGCGCAGGCCGCGCGCGAGCACGGTCTTCTCGATGTCCTTGCCGTAGCGGACCATGTCGTCGGGCGAATCGGAGTGGTCGATGCGGATCACGTCCTGTTCGACGATCGGGCCCTGGTCGAGTTCCGCCGTCACGTAATGGCAGGTGGCGCCGATCAGCTTTACGCCGCGCTGGTAGGCCTGATGGTAAGGCTTGGCACCGACGAAGCTGGGCAGGAAGGAGTGGTGGATGTTTAGTATCTGCCCGGGGTAGGCGGCGCACAGCTCCGGCGAGAGGATCTGCATGTAGCGGGCGAGCACGATGGTGTCGGCGCCCACCTCGTCGACCAGGCGCTGCATTTCGGCGTAGGCCTTCGCCTTGTTGTCGGCCGTCACTGGGACGTGGTGGAACGGAATGCCGTGCCACTCGACGAAGCCCTTGAAGGTGTCGTGATTCGAGATGACGCAGGGGATCTCGATGTCGAGCTCCTTCGCCTGCCAGCGCGCCAGCAGGTCGTAGAGGCAATGCTCCTGCTTCGAAACGAGCACGATGACGCGCTTCTTGACCGCCGAGTCGGTGATCTGCCAGTCCATCTGCAACTCGTCGGCGATGGGCCGGAAGCGCTCGCGCAGTTCGGCCAGCATGAAGGGCAGCGAATCGGCCTTGACCTCGATGCGCATGAAATAGCGGCGTGCATCGTCATCGGCGTGAAAGCTCGACTCGAGAATCCAGCCGTTGTGCTCGGCGATGAAGCCGGTGACGCGGGCGATGATGCCGGTGCGGTCGGGGCAGGACGCAGCCAGCGTATAGAAGCGATCCCTATGCATCGCCGATCACCTTAGAGGCGGCGTCGATCGCGGCGCGCAGCTCGGGGTAGCTGTTGGTGACCTTGAACTGCGGGAACTCGCGGATGACATTCTCGGGAGCGTGAAACAGGATGCCGGCGTGCGCCTCGGCGAGCATGGCGGTGTCGTTGTAGGAATCGCCACCCGCGATCACCTTGAAGTTGAGTTCCTTGAAGCGCTTCACCGATTCCTGTTTCTGGTTCGGCATGCGCAGGTGGTAATTCACCAGGAAACCGGCATCGTTCGCTTCCAGCTTGTGGCAGAACAGCGTCGGCATGCCGAGCTGGGCCATCAGCGGCATGGCGAATTCGTAGAAGGTGTCCGACAGGATGATGACCTGGAAGGCCTGGCGCAGCTCGTCGAGGAAGTCCTTGGCGCCCGGCATCGGCCCCATGTCGGCGATCACCTTCTGGATGTCGGGCAAGCCCAGTTTGTGCTGCGTCAGCAGACCGAGACGGTACTGCATCAGCTTGTCGTAGTCCGGCTCGTCGCGGGTGGTGCGGCGCAGTTCGGGTATGCCGGTGCGCTCGGCGAATTCGATCCAGATCTCGGGCACCAGCACGCCCTCAAGGTCGAGGCAGACGAGTTGCACGGCAATACTCCCCAATCGGAAAGGCGCGATTTTACTCGACCGGCAGCGCTTCCAGCGCTTCATGCACTTCCAGCCAGCGCGTCTCGGCAAACTCGATGGCGCCTGTCAATTCCGACTGGCGCTTGTTCAGGCTTTCGATCCGCTCACGGTCCGGCACGGCATAAAGTGCCGGGTCGGCAAGTTGCACGTCAATTGCCGTCTTCTCGGTCTGCCAGCCGGCGAGCTGCTTCTCGAGCTTTTCCACTTCCTTCTGCATGGATCGGCGTACCGCCACGGCTGACTTTCGCGCCGCGGCTTCAGCCATGCGGACTTCCTTGCGCGCGGTCTTGTCGGCGTCCTCGGGATGGTCGGCCGCACGCTGCTTCGAGAGCCAGGCTGCGTAATCGTCGAGGTCGCCGTCGAACGGCACCGCCTTGCCATCAGCCACCAGCCACAGTTCGTCACAGGTCGTGCGCAGCAGATGGCGGTCGTGCGAGACGACGACCACGGCGGCTTCGGTTTCCTGCAGCGCCAGCGTCAACGCCTCACGCATTTCGAGATCGAGGTGGTTGGTCGGCTCGTCTAGCAGCAGCAGGTTGGGCCGCTGCCGGATTAGCAGCGCCAGGGCCAGGCGTGCCTTCTCGCCACCGGAAAAACGGCCGCAGGGCGCCATCGCCTGCTCGCCGCGAAAGTCGAAGCCACCTAGGTAATCCCGCAGTTCCTGTTCCCGGGTTGCCGGTTCCAGTCTGGCCAGATGCCACAGCGGCGATTCCTCGGCGCGCAATTGTTCGAGCTGGTGCTGGGCAAAATAACCGATGGTCAGATTGCGCCCTTCCCGTCGCTCGCCGGCCAGCGGTGCCAGTTCGCCGGCCAGCAGCTTGACCAGTGTCGACTTGCCGGCGCCGTTCCTGCCCAGCAGGCCGACCCGGCTGCCCGGCCGCAGGGTGAAGGCCAGCCGCTCCAGCACCGGAACATTGCCATAGCCTGCCGAGGCAAGCTCCAGTTGCAGCAGCGGATCTGACATGCCCGCGGGCTCGGTGAAGCGGAAGGTGAAGGGAGTGTCGACGTGAGCGGCGGCGATCTCCTCCATGCGCGCCAGCGCCTTCAGGCGGCTTTGCGCCTGACTCGCCTTGCTGGCCTTGGCGCGGAAGCGGTCGATGAAACGGTGCAGCGCCGCCACCTCGCCCTGCTGCTTGACGAACATGGCCTGCTGGGCCGCCAGCCGGGCCGCCCGTGCCCGCTCGCAGGCCGAGTAGTTGCCGGTATAGAGCTGCATCTGCCGGTTCTCGATGTGCAATATCTGGCCGACCACGCTGTCGAGGAAATCGCGGTCGTGGGAAATCATCAGCAGCGTGCCGGGATAGCTCTTCAGCCAGCCTTCGAGCCAGAGCACGGCATCGAGGTCGAGGTGGTTGGTCGGCTCGTCGAGCAGCAGCAGGTCCGAGCGCGCCATCAGCGCCCTGGCCAGGTTGAGCCGCACCCGCCAGCCGCCGGAAAAATCAGCCACCGGCCGCGTCAGGTCGGCATCGGCGAAACCCAGCCCGTGCAGAAGCTCTGCCGCTCGCGCCCGGGCAGCGTAGCCGCCGACGTCCTGCAATCGGCCATGCAGCAGGGCAATCTTTTCGCCTTGGTGGCCAGCTTCCGCCTCGGCCAGTTGCCGCTCGATGGCACGCAATTCGGTGTCGCCATCGAGCGTGAATTCGAGCGCGGGATCGGGCAGGGGCGGCGTGTCCTGGGCGACATGGGCGATGTGCCACGACGCCGGCAGGTTGACTTCGCCGGCTTCCGCGTGCAATTCGCCCCGGCAGATGGCGAAGAACGAGGACTTGCCGCAGCCGTTGGCGCCGGTCAGGCCGACCTTCCAGCCGGGGTGGATTTGCAGCGAGGCGGTTTCGACCAGCGGCGTGCCACCGCGGGCAAAAGCCAGATTAATTAGGGAAATCACTATGAAGTTCGGCCGGGATTTGTCGTAATTTTATTCATTCTGACCATGAACAACACCACATTCGGTCCCCACAGGCCTCAACTCCGCAAGGTTCCGGTAGGCCTTCTGCGGCCGGGCATGTTCGTTCACGATCTCCAGGTGGGCTGGCTCGCCCACCCGTTCTGGCGGCGCCGCTTCGTCATCAAGGACAGGCACGCGATCGCTCGTTTGCAGCGGGAAGCGGTCAGCGAGGTGGTCATTGATGTCGCGCTGGGCCTCGATGTCGATCCGGCCATGGCGCCGCCCGGCGAGGACGACACCCGGCAGCGCTTTGCCGACCTCGACCAGCGCTTCAAGGCCATTGCCCAACAGCGGACCGAAAAAGTGCGCGACTCCGTCTCGATCGAGGAAGAGCGCTGGCGCGTCCAGTTCCTGCAACGGGAAGCGCTGCAAACGGTGCACCACCTGATGGACGACATCCGCCTCGGCCGCCAGGCCGATGTCCAGCGGGCCGAGCCGATGATCGAAAAAATGATGCGCTCGGTGCTGCGCCACCGGGATGCGCTGATTCCCCTCTTGCGGCTAAAGGATCACAATCTTTACAGTTACCAGCATTCCGTCAGCGTCGCTGCCATGACGGTCGCCCTCGGTGTCACCATTGGCATGGACGAGGAAACGCTGCGACAGACGGCTCTGGGCGCGCTGCTGCAGGACATCGGCAAGGTACACATTCCCGACTCGATCCTCGACAAGCCCGGCCGCCTGAATGCGGCCGAAACGAGCCTGGTACACCGGCATGTGGTCGACAGCCAGAAGATCCTCGCCGATACGCCCGGCGTTACAGATCTGATGCTGGCGGTCATCGCCAATCACCACGAGCGCCTGGACGGCACCGGCTATCCCCACGCCGTCGCGGGCGACCGGATTCCGCTGCCGGCGCAACTGGCGGCCATCGTCGATGTCTATGACGCCATCACCTCGGATCGTCCCTACCAGCACCGCGCCGAGCCGACCGAGGCCTTGCGGCAGCTTTACGGCATGGCCAACAGCCATTTCCGCGAGGATCTGCTGCAGGCGCTCATCCGCACGGTCGGCATCTACCCGGCAGGATCGCTGGTCCGGCTCGACAACAACCAGCTGGCGATCGTGGTCGAAGTGAACCGCGACAACCTGCTCAAGCCGCGGGTACAGGTCATGTACGACTGCCGCAGCAACCGCTACATCCAGCCCTATTTCCTCGACCTGGCGCGCCGACTCGAACCGCCCGCCATTGTCGGCGTCGAATCCTATGCTGGCTGGGGCATCGATCCACGACACTGGCAGCCGCACTGAAGCCGCGTGCTACCATTTGCGGTCACTTGCCCGGTACGACCGCAATCCACCCTCAGCCATGACAGCCGAACGCGATATCGCCACGCGCGGCCAGGTATTCACGCCCGATGCGATCGTCGAGCGGATGGTGGCCTTGATGCGCAACCACGGCCGGATTCTCGAACCGGCCTGCGGTGACGGCGCCTTCGTCGCCCGCATCCCGCCGCATTACCCGGATGTGGTGGCCATCGAACTCGATCCGGCTCATTGTCCGGATGGCGCGCTCAACGCCGACTTCTTCACCTACCCGGAAATCGAGAAGTTCGACACCGTCATTGGCAACCCGCCCTACGTGAAAGCGCGCGACATCGCGCCGGAAACGCGACGGCATTTCTCGACCCGGCTGCTCGACGGCCACGCCAATCTTTACCTTCATTTCATCGAGAAATGCATCCGCCACCTGAAGCCCGGCGGCGAGTTGATCTTCATCACCCCGCGCGACTTTCTCAAGGCCACCGGCGCCGCCCGCCTCAATACATGGCTGTTCGACCAGGGCACGATCACCGACTTCGAGGAACTCGGCGACGCCAGAATCTTCGACGGCGTCGTGCCCAACTGCGCCATCTGGCGCTTCGAGAAGGGCAACACCGGCCGCCGCTTGCACGATGGCCGGCGGACCATTTGCGCCACGGGGCAGATCCTGTTCACGCGCGGCATTTACAGCGTACCGCTGAAGAGCGTCTTTTCGGTCAAGGTCGGCGCGGTATCGGGCGCCGACGACATCTTCGCCAACGCCGAACTGGGCAACGCCGATTTCGTCTGCTCGAAAACGGCGCAGACGGGCGAATTGCGGCGAATGATTTTCGACGCCCCGCTGCCGTATCTCGAACAGTTCAAGGAGCGCCTGCTGGCCCGGCGGGTGACGAAGTTCGACGAGCGCAACTGGTGGAAATGGGGTCGCCGCCACCACGACTCCGACGCGCCGCGCATCTACGTCAACCAGAAAACCCGCCAACCGCGGCCCTTCTTCCTCAACGACTGCAAGAACTACGACGGTTCCGTGCTGGCGCTGTTCCCCCATCGGACGCATCTCAATGCCAGCGAGTTGCGACGGCTGACTTTGATGCTCAACGAGGTCGATTGGGCGGAACTGGGCTTCGTTTGCGACGGCCGCTTCCTGTTCGCCCAGCGCAGTCTGGAAAACACTTTGCTGCCTGAGGACTTTTCCGCCTACGAGGTGGGTGGACTGGTCTAGGGCCTCGTGTAAACTCGGGACATGGTTCCCCATCTCACCACCGCCCTCTCCGGCCCCCTGCTGGCACTCGAACGCCGCTTCCTCGAAGCCGAGACGGCTATCGAACGCTGGCTGCGCGGCCAGTGGCTGGAACATACGCCGCCCTTCTACGCCTCGGTCGACCTGCGCAACGCCGGCTTCAAGCTGGCGCCGGTCGACACCAACCTTTTCCCCGGCGGTTTCAACAACCTCAATCCGGCCTTCCTGCCGCTGTGCGTGCAGGCAGCGCAGACGGCGATCGAGAAGATCTGTCCCGAGGCCAAGAATCTCCTGCTGATTCCCGAGAACCACACCCGCAACCAGTTCTACCTGATGAACGTCGCCCGGTTGGCCGCCATCCTGCGCCACACCGGCCTCAACGTGCGCATCGGCTCGCTGTTGCCGGACGTGACGGCGCCGACTACATTGGACCTGCCCGACGGCCAGACCCTGACGCTGGAGCCGCTGCGCCGGCTGGGGCCCAGCGGCCGCCGGCTCGGCCTCGACGACTTCGACCCCTGCGCCGTGCTGCTCAACAACGACCTCTCGGCCGGCGTGCCGGACATTCTCAAGGCCCTGCACGAGCAGTTCGTCATCCCGCCGCTCCACGCCGGCTGGCATGTGCGCCGCAAGTCCCGCCATTTCACGGCTTATCAGGAAGTGGCGCTGGCCTTCGCCCGCGAGATCGACATCGATCCCTGGCTGATCAATCCCGAATTCGAGGTCTGCGGTGAGATCAATTTCCACGAGCGCACCGGCGAGGAATGTCTGGCCGCGCAGGTGGACACGCTGCTCTACCGCATCCGCGCCAAGTACCGCGATCACGGCATTGACAGCGAGCCCTTCGTCATCGTCAAGGCCGACGCCGGCACCTATGGCATGGGCATCATGACGGTCAAGGACGCCAGCGAAGTGAAGGACCTCAACCGCCGTCAGCGCAACAAGATGGCGGTCGGCAAGGAAGGCCTGCAAGTCACCGAGGTCATGATCCAGGAGGGCGTACCGACGGTGGAAACCGTCGCGGCGGGCACCGCCGAACCGGTGATCTACATGATCGACCGCCACGTCGTCGGCGGCTTCTACCGCGTCAATACCCAGCGCGGCATCGACGAAAATCTCAACGCCCCTGGAATGCGCTTCGAGCCGCTGGCCTTCGAGACCGGCTGCACGCTGCCCGACCGCGCCCAGGCGCCCGACGCGCCGCCCAACCGCTTCTACGCCTACGGCGTCGTCGCCCGTCTGGCGCTGCTGGCCGCCGGCATCGAACTCGAACAGAGCAATCCGGACTGATGCGAGCATTGTTCGTCGTCCTGCTGGCGCTGCTTGCCGCCGCCTGTGGCCGCCCCACCCTCCATTCCCAGGAGTCCTACGTCTTCGGTACCCGCGTCGAGGTGCTGGTCTGGGGCGAGCCGGAAGGCAAGGCGCGTGCCACCGTCGCTGAAGTATTGCGCGACTTCGACCGCCTGCACAGGACCTACCATGCCTGGCAGCCTTCGGAGATGACTGCCCTCAACGATGCCATCGCCGCCGGCAGGCCGCACGAGGTGACTGCCGAGTTCGCCGGCTTCATCCGCGAAGCGCAGGATGCCGCCGCCAAGGGTGAGCACCTGTTCGATCCGGGCATCGGCCGGCTGATCGAGCTCTGGGGATTCCACGACGACACCTTCAAGCCGCAACTGCCCGATGCGGCAAAGCTGGCCGACCTCGTGCGGGCAAGGCCCTCGATTGCCGACCTGACCATCGATGGCACCAAAGTCAGCAGTCGCAACACGGCGGTCGCGCTCGACTTCGGCGGCTACCTGAAGGGCGTTGCGCTCGACCGCGCGGCGGCCCTCCTCAAGGCCAGGGGCATCGCCAATGCATTGGTCAACATCGGCGGCAATGTGCTGGCGCTCGGTTCCAAGGCTGGCACGCCCTGGCGCGTCGGCATCCAGCACCCCCGCCAGACGGCGCCGCTGGCGACGCTGGAGCTGCGCGACGGAGAGGCCATCGGCACCTCGGGCGACTACCAGCGCTATTTCGAGGTGGATGGCCGGCGCTACTGCCACCTGATTGACCCGCGCACTGGCCGGCCGAGCGACGCCACCGAAGCCGTGACGGTGCTGATTCCGCCCGGCGCGCAGTCCGGCATGTGGTCCGACGTCGCCAGCAAGCCGATCTTCATCGCAGGCCCGGACTGGCAACGGCTGGCGGCAAAGCTTGGTGTCAATCAGGTGTTGCGAGTCAACGATGCCGGACACGTCGAAGTAACGGCGGCGTTTCGTCAGCGCCTGGAGTTCGCCGATGCCAAGACGGTCGTGACAGTCCTGCCGTAAAATGCCGTCATGATCGGCCTGTTCCTCATTACCCACAGCACCTACGGCGAATCGCTGATCCAGTGTGCCTGCCACGTGCTCAACACGCGACCGCCGCAGATCGCCCAGATCGGTATCGCTGCGCAGGATGATCCGCTCGACGCGCTGCCGCTGGCAAGACGCATGCTGGAACTGGTCGATGGCGGCGAGGGTGTGCTGGTGATGACCGACGTCTTCGGCGCCACGCCGGCCAATATTGCCATCAAACTGCTCAAGCCCGGACGGATCGAAGGCATTGCCGGCGTCAACCTGCCCATGCTGCTGCGCGCGCTCACCTACCGCGACAAGGGCATGGAAACATTGATCACCAGAGCAATCGCCGGTGGCCGCGACGGCGTGCTGCAGATGCACATGTAAAGGACCATCGATGCCCAAGGCAGAAGTCGAAATTCTCAACAAGCTCGGACTGCATGCCCGTGCCTCGGCCAAGCTCACCCAGTTGGCCGGCAGCTTTCCCTGCGAGGTCTGGATGGAGCGCAACAGCCGCCGCATCAACGCCAAGAGCATCATGGGCGTGATGATGCTGGCCGCCGGCAAAGGCTCGAAGGTGCTGGTCGATTGCGAGGGCGAGCGTGCCGACGAGGCACTGGCGGCATTGCTGGCCCTGATTGCCGACCGGTTCGGCGAAGGCGAGTGAGGCCGACGACATGAGCTTCGCGCTCCACGGCCTTGCAGTATCGTCCGGCATCGCCATCGGCCGGGCGCACCTGGTGTCGCACGCCACTTTGGAAGTGGCTCACTACAAGGTGCGCGACAAGGCCGTGGCGGCGGAAGTGGAGCGCTTCGACACGGCCGTCACCATGGTCCGCACGGAACTGGAAGCGCTGCGTGGCGAAGCCTCGGGACCGGGAGCACCCTCGGAACTGGCGGCCTTCGTCGATATCCATGCCATGATCCTCGAGGATCCGCTGCTGTCGGAGCTGCCCAAGGACCTGATCCGCGAACGCCGCTGTAATGCCGAATGGGCGCTGGTGCAGCAAATGGAACTGCTGGTCGAGCAGTTCGAGGAAATCGAGGACAGCTACCTGCGCGAGCGCAAGCACGACGTGGTGCAGGTGGTCGAGCGGGTCTTGAAGGCCTTGATGGGCAAGGCGAGGAAGTTGTCCAAGCGTGGCCGGGACGAGGACCTGATCATCGTCGCCCACGACCTTTCGCCCGCCGATACCATCCAGTTCAAGACGCTGAAGATCGGCGGCTTCGTCACCGATCTGGGCGGTGCCACCTCGCATACCGCGATCGTTGCCCGCAGCCTGGCGATTCCCGCCGTCGTCGGCCTGCACCACGCCCGGCCACTGGTGCGCGAGGACGATCTGGTCATCATCGACGGTGCCCGTGGCGTATTGATCGTCGAGCCGGACCCGCGGGTGCTGGAGGAATACCGGCTCCGGAAGAGCGAACTCGAACTCGAGCGCTCCAAGCTCAAGCGGCTGAAGACCGCCCGTGCGGCGACGCTCGACGGCGAGGACGTCGCGCTGTACGCCAACATCGAGCTGCCGCAGGACATCGAGCAGGTGAAGGAGGTCGGCGCCGACGGCATCGGCCTGTTCCGCACCGAATTCCTGTTCATGAACCGCGACGAACTGCCCGACGAAAACGAGCAGTACGAAGCCTACAAGTCGGTCGCCAAGGCCATGGCCGGCAAGCCGGTAACCATCCGTACGCTCGACATCGGTGGCGACAAGAATGCCGGCGCGCTGGCCGGTAGCGAGCGGCAGGCGCCGAATCCGGCGCTGGGGTTGCGGGCGATCCGCTACTGCCTCGCCGAGCCGCAAATATTCCTCACCCAGTTGCGCGCCATCCTGCGCGCCTCCCACTTCGGCAAGATCCGCCTGCTGATACCGATGCTGGCCCATGCGGCGGAGATCGAACAAACGCTGGCCATGATCGAGCAGGCCAAGGCCCAGTTGCGCGAGACCCGGCACAAGTTCGACGAGAACATCAAGGTCGGCGGCATGATCGAGATTCCCGCCGCCGCGCTGGCGCTTGGCCCCTTCGTCAAGCGCCTGCAGTTCCTGTCGCTGGGTACCAACGACCTGATCCAGTACACCTTGGCCATTGACCGCACCGACGAGGCCGTCGCCCATCTCTACGACCCGCTGCACCCGGCTGTCCTGCGGCTGATCGCGCAGACCATCGCCGCCGGTGCGCGCATGGACGTACCGGTTGCCGTCTGCGGCGAAATGGCCGGCGACCCGGCCTTGACACGACTGCTGATCGGCATGGGCCTGCGCCAGTTCTCCATGCACCCTTCGCTGATTCTGGAGGTAAAGCAGCAGGTGGTCATGGCCGATGCCGAGCAGTTGACCACCAAGGTCGGTCGATTGTTGCGCTGCGAGGAACCGGACCGCCTGCGCGAGCAGGTCGAGCGACTGAATGCCTGACATGGCAGACGATGGCGTCGGAATCGTTCAGGCCGAGCGCGCGCACTTCGACGCTCCGCTGGCGCTCGCCTCGGGCGGCACGCTGCCCGGCTTCGAACTGGTTTATGAAACCTACGGCAGGCTCAACGCGGCGAAGAACAACGCGATTCTGATCTGCCATGCGCTCTCCGGCCATCATCATGTGGCCGGCCACTACGCCGACAATCCGAAGAACATCGGCTGGTGGGACAACATGATCGGTCCGGGCCGGCCACTCGACACCGATCGTTTTTTCGTCGTCGGTGTAAACAACCTGGGCGGCTGCCACGGCTCGACCGGGCCGTCGTCGATCAATCCGGCTAACGGCAAGGCATGGGGTGCCGATTTCCCGGTGGTGACGGTTACCGACTGGGTCAATGCGCAGGCATTGCTTGCCGATCATCTCGGCATTGTGCAGTGGGCGGCGACGGTCGGCGGCAGCCTGGGCGGCATGCAGGCCATGCAGTGGACCATGCAGTTCCCGGAGCGCGTCCGCCACGCGCTGGTGATCGCCGCCGCGCCCAACCTGACCGCCGAGAACATCGCCTTCAACGAGGTGGCGCGCCAGGCCATCCTGACCGACCCCGAATACAAGGCCGGCCGGCGACCCGTAACCGGACTGCGGCTGGCGCGCATGCTGGGCCACATCACTTACCTGTCCGACGACCAGATGGCCGAGAAGTTTGGCCGCAAGCGCCGCCCCGGCTCGGGCAGCTACGGCTTCGGCGTCGAGTTCGAGATCGAGTCCTACCTCAATTACCAAGGCGACAAGTTCGCCGAGTGGTTCGACGCCGACACTTACCTGCGCATGACCAAGGCGCTCGACTACTTCGACCCGGCAGTGGAGACCGGCGGCAACCTGCGCCAGGCGCTGGCACGCGCCAAGGCGAAGTTCCTGGTCGTCTCGTTCTCCACCGACTGGCGCTTCTCTCCCGAGCGCTCGCGCGAGATCGTGGACGCGCTGGTGCATAACGGCCAGGACGTCGCCTACGCCGAGATCAAGAGCGTGCACGGCCACGATTCCTTCCTGATGCAGGATGCGCACTACCATGCCATCATGCGGGCCTACGTCGACGGAGTCCGGCTGTGACAGAAACCGAGCTGAACCGGATTGCGCACGGGCGCCCGGACTTCGACGTCATCGCCGGCTGGGTGCAGCCGGGCGAGCGCGTGCTCGACCTCGGCTGCGGCGACGGCTCCATGCTCAAAGGCCTGATCGAGACGCGCGGCGTGCTCGGCTGGGGTGTGGAACTGGACGACGCCAAGGTTCTGGCCGCCATCAGGAACGGCATCAACGTGATCCAGGGCGACCTGGAAGGCGGGCTGCGCGATTTCGAGGACGGCGCCTTCCATCACGTCATCCTCTCGCTGACCTTGCAGGCGATGCGCCACACCGAAGGCATCATCAACGAGATGCTGCGCGTCGGCCGCGAGGCGGTGGTGAGCTTCCCCAACTTCGGCTACTGGAAGCACCGCCAGGCCATTCTCAACGGCCACATGCCGGTTTCCGAAAGCCTGCCGCACCAGTGGTACAACACGCCCAACGTGCGCTTCTTCACCATAGCCGACTTCGACGACTTCTGCGCGGCGCGCAACATACTGGTACGGGAGCGCAAGGTGTTCGACTCCGGCCGCGAGATCACCGAGGAGCAGAACTTCCTCGGCAGCATCGGCGTCTACCGGCTCGGCCGCCCGAGGTAACGCGGCGCCACATCCTCCAGCGCCGCTGCCGCGAGATTGAATGGCAGTGTGCAGCCCGCTTCGCAGACGTTCGGCACGCTCATCGAGCGCAGGTTGTCGCGCGTCATCGGGCCACCAACGATTTCCAGCGCAAAGGCCTGCAGCCAGGAGAGCATCGGCGACAAACCCACCACGGCGCGGCGCCGGCCGGTGACAACCCCCGTGTATTCCACCAGCTGGCGCAGCGTATAGGTCTGCGGCCCGCAAAGCTCGTAGGTCCGGCTGCGGCTTTCGGGTCGCAATAATGCCTCGACGATGGCGTCGGCTACATTGCCGACCCAGACTGGCTGAAACTGGGCATCGGGACAAGCCAGGGGCACCAAGGGGGTGATTTTCAGCAGGCCGGCAAACGTGGTCAGAAGCGAGTCGCCAGCGCCAAACATCACCGAGGGCCGAAAGATCGTCGCGTCCGGAAACGTGGTGCGCAGGGCCGCCTCGCCGGCTGCCTTGGAGCGCAGGTAGCCGGAGGGCGCATCGGTCGCTGCCTTCAGCGCCGAAACATGGACGAGATGCTCGATGCCGGCAGTCCAGGTGGCACGGGCGATCCGGCCCGGCAGCTCGACATGGTTACGGGCAAAACCGGCGCCGTAGGGCCGGCCATTGCCACCCTTGATAACGCCGACCAGGTTGACGACCGCATCGTGGTTGGCGCACAGCCGGCCCAGCGTGGCGGCGTCATGTACATCGGCCTCAACGACCTCGACTGTCGGCAGCAAGATCAGATGCTTGGCCCGCTCGCGCCGACGTGTCGGCACCGTCATGCGCAGACCGCGGGCAGCCAGCCGGCGCGCCACATGCGAGCCGACGAAGCCCGATCCGCCAATCAGGAGGACACTCTCGATCACGGCAACTCGGACGAGTCGGTGTCGCCTATGCCACGGGCACGGACGACACCCAACCGGGTCTTGAGCGACTGTGGCTTGCCCTCGAACAGAGCCGCGTAATACACGGTGTTGCTCATCACCTTCTTGACGTAATCGCGCGTCTCATTGAAGGGAATGGTCTCGGCGTACACGGCGCCCTCGAGTGTCCGTTCGCCACGCCATTTCTTCGCCCGGCTCGGCCCGGCGTTGTAAGCCGCCGAAGCCAGCACCGGTTGGTTGTCGAGTGCATCCAGCACCATCTTGAGATAGCGGGTGCCCAGCGTGACGTTGGTGTCCATCTCCGTCATTCGGGACGGATGGTAGTCGGCCAGGCCAATCTTCGTCGCCACCCAGCGAGCCGTCCCCGGCATCAGTTGCATCAGTCCCTTGGCGCCGACCGACGAGCGGGCGTCCATGACAAAGCGGCTTTCCTGGCGCATCAGGCCAAACACCCAGCCGTCATCGAGCGCGAGTTCGCGGGCCTTGATGGCCACCTGGTCGCGGAAAGGAGCCAGGTAGCGCAACGAATAGTCATGTTCCACCACGGTCCGGTCGGCCGTATTGATCGCTCGGTCCCACACGCCTTGACGGCGGGCAAGTTCGGCGGCAGCCAGCAATTGGCGGTCATCCATGCCGCGCAGGCTCCAGGCCCATTCGCGGACGCCTTCGATGCGCAAGTCGGTATTCAGCACCGCCAGCGCTCGGCGCAGACCGAAATTGGCTTCCGCCTCAGCCAACTCTTCGGCGGTCGGTGGTGCCGCCTTTGGCGGCATCGAGATCGGCCGGCCAAGTTCGTCGTCGGCGAGGTTGCCATAGAAATTCGGCTGGCCGCTGATCTTCTGATAGAGAACCGTAGCCTCCTCGCGCCGCCCATCAGCCACCTCGGCACGGCCCCGCCAGTAGGTCCAGTCCGGCAGACTGGCCAGCTTCGGCGGCATCCGGCCAATTGCCTTTGCCACGCGCGGCCAGTCCTGGGCACGCAACGCGGCACGCGCCTGCCACGCCAGTTGCTCGTCGTTGAGCGGCGCAGCCGCCGCGAGAGCATACCAATCGAGCGCTTCGGGCAAATGCTGCAAGGCAGCCTGCCAGGCGATCTGCCCCCACGCATAGGCCCGGTCGGCTTCGTCGAAGCGGCTTTCGATGCCGCGCCATTGGGTCGCCGTCGCAGCCGGGTCATTGCGAGCCATGCGCTGTACGGCGAAGAGGGCAAGTTCGCGGCCCGACCGCGATCCGGCGAAGTCCTTCGGTAGCCGTACAAGATAGCGCGCCGGATTGTCGATGACCGCATCCAGCTTGCGGGTATCGAAGGCCTGCGTTGCCGGCAGATGGCGCGCCGCGGCCTTGGCAGCTCCGAGTTTTTTCGCCTCCATGAGACGCCGCAGGCGCGTCCAGACGTCGTCGGTCGTCAAGCGGCCATCGGCAAGCAGCCGCTCCATGAGCGGCAGGCAGGCGTCCGGCAGATCGGTAACGGTAAACCAGAGTGGCCGCGCCTCGTCAAGGGCGGTGTTGTCCTGCTGCCTGTCCAGCCGCGCCTGCAGCCCGTAGCACGACACTTCCTGGTCCGGCTGCACGAGGAACGGAAACTCCTTCTGAAATGTCTCCCATTGCCGCTGCTTGCCGAGCTGCCGCAACCATTCCCCACGCAGTTTTTCGGCAAGATAGGAGCCGTTTTCCCGCTCCAGGAACTCGGGCACGCCGTCGCTGCTGTTTTCCTCCAGCCGCAAACGCAATTGCCAGTGAGTCACCCACGGCGCAAACTCGCTGCCGCGCAGCGAGTCGGCGATCCTGGCCAGCTTGACCCGCTCACCGGCGCGAAAAGCGTCGCGCGCGGCCATGAAGCGCGCCTCGATATCCGCAACATCGCCGGCAAAAGCAATGGTCATCAGGCCGGCCAGCAAGGGTGCTGCCACTACTCTCTTCATCGTATATAGTCCTGCCGATACCAATCCAGCTTAGCACACGGCCATGGGCGATCCATTGGGCGATCACGGGTTCGATTCCGCCTTGTTTCGCAGCGAACAGCGGCAGGCAAGAATCGCAGCCCGCCAGGCGATGTCATCGGAGGAGATTGCCCGAGCCTCGGCCACCGTCGAGACTCATCTAGCGACGCTGCTGACGGCGCGGCCACCACAGGTCATCTCCTTCTGCTGGCCGGTACGCAACGAATTCGACTGTCGGCCACTGGTCGGCCGCCTACTGGCCATCGGCTGGCGCGCCTGTCAGCCGGTGGTGGTAGCGCCGGCGGCACCGATGGAATTCCGCGCCTGGACGCCGGCAACGCCAATGACGACGGACCGTTACGGCATCCCCATCCCGGCGAAAACCGCGACGACCGCCATCATTGCCGTGCCCGATGTGGTCCTGCTGCCGCTGGTTGCCTTCGACGAACTTGGCTTCCGTCTCGGCTACGGCGGTGGCTATTTCGACCGCACCCTGGCCGCGCTGGCTACGCGTCCCTTGGCGGTCGGCGTTGGCTTCGAGCTGGCCCGGGTCGATACGGTGCGGCCGGAAGCGCACGACATCCGGCTGGATGCCATTGTTACCGAAGCGGGCATTCGCCGAATTGGCCCGGATGCTTGCGTTCCAATCCAATTCGAATAATCATGCGCGCTGTTGGAGAATTTCTGCCATGAACGCCACCCAAGCCGCGACCAGTTTTCCGCTCATCCTCCTGCAACCGGTTGCCGACGCCCAACACACCTGGGTGGCCATACTGCTCGAGACGGCAACACCGCTGAGCAGTAATGAACTTGGCCGTCTGTTCGGCGAGTTCGGCCTCGGCGAAACGCTGGATACCTTGCCTTGCGTCGCCATCGGCGCCTGGACCGATGCTGAACTGTCCACCAGCACCGCTGGCCTGGGCTGCCGGCCTGGTCCTCACCTGGCAATGCACGTCGACAGCTACGATCAGCTGCGACACTGCCGTGAATCCGGTTATTCCTGGTTCGCCGGCAACTACCCGCTGCATCCGCTACCGGGTCATCCGCCGCGCAATGCCACTCGCCACGCCTTGTTGCTGCAACTGCTGACGCTCATCACGCACGATGCCGACTCGCACGAAATCGAGGGCCTGATCAAGGAGGATGCGCAGCTTTCATATCAGCTGCTCAGATTGGTGAACTCGGTGGCCTTCTCACTCAACCACAAGATCATCAGCTTCGCCCAAGCGATCACGCTGCTGGGCATGCGGCAATTGCAGCGCTGGCTGCAGCTGTTGCTGTACGCCCGCTCCGAGGGCGGTGATCGGAGCCCCCTGCTGCCCCGGGCCGCCCTGCGCGCCGCCCTGATGGAAGCGCTTTGTCCCGATCAGGGCGGTGAAACACGTGAACAGGCTTTCATGGTCGGCATGTTCTCGCTGCTGGACTTGATGATGAGCACCAGCCTGAAGGAAATCCTGGCGCCGCTGCATCTCCCGGACGATGTCGCCAACGCCTTGCTGGAGCGCTCCGGTCCGCTCGGTCAATTGCTGAGCGTCGTCGAAGTCGCCGAGCAGGGTGATCCCGCAGCCCTGTCGGAGACATTGGCCAAGGCAGGAATCGACAACATCGCCTGGGCTATGGCTCTGATTCGGGCCTACCGCTGGGCCATCCGGGTCAGCCGAGAGGCGTAAAAAGCAAGCAAGATGCCGCCCGCGAGCACTCCCCAGGAACAGCAGAAAGGGAAACTCGAGCAATCCATGGCCGAACTGCAGGAGCAGGCGGCAATTCTGGATTACATCAACGAGTCGGTCATCGTGATGGACCTTGGCGGCTTCATCACGCGCTGGAACAAGGGGGCCGAGCGGATGTTCGGCTATACGGCCGACGAGGCCGTTGGCCGCAGCATCCTGTTCCTCTACGCCGACGATGGCGCCGACGAGGACCGCAGTTTCCACGAGGCATTTCTCGAAGGCAGCAGCCGGGAAATGGAAGTCCGCCGGCGCAAGAAGTCCGGCCAGGTCTTTTGGGCCAGCCTGCAGTTGTCGCTGATTCGCAACGATGCCGCTCAGCCTGCGGGGCTGGTCGGCTACCTGTCTGACATCACCGAGCGGGTCAACGCCCAGGAAACCCTGCGGCTGCATGCGCGCATCTTCGAAAACAGCGAGGAAGGCATTCTCATCACCGATGCCGAACAGCGCATCCTCACGGTCAACCGCGCCTTCTGCCGCATCATGGACTACGCGCCGGAGGAGGTGCTCGGCCACACGGCGACCATGTTCCGCTCGGCGCGCCATCCGAAGGCGTTTTACGATGCGATCGCTCGTGACCTTGGCGACATCGGCAACTGGCGCGGCGAAATATGGAACCGGCGCAAGGACGGCGGCGAACTTCCCGTCTGGGAATCGATCAGCGTCGTCAGGGACAGGAACGGCAAGATCACCAATTACTTCGCCATCCTGACGGACATCACCGAGCGCAAGCATGCCGAGGAACGCATTCACCACCTCGCCTACTACGATGCCCTCACCGGCCTGCCCAACCGCTCGCTGCTGTACAAGCTGGTCGATCAGGCGCTGGCCGAGGCCCGCCGCAACGGCATGCACGGCGCCCTGCTGTTCGTCGATCTCAACCGCTTCAAGCCGATCAACGACACGCTGGGTCACGGCATTGGCGACCTGTTGCTGCAGCAGGTGGCGTCGCGCCTGCGTGGCGCGTTGCGTAATGAAGACGTGGTGGCGCGCCTAGGCGGCGACGAGTTCGTCATCGCGCTGTTCGACATCAGCAAGCGGGAACACGCCGGCATCGTCGCCCAGAAGGTGCTCGCCGCACTCGACAAGCCCTTCCACGCCAACGCCCACGAGCTCAACATCGGCGCTGCCATCGGCATCAGCGTCTATCCCCAGGACGGCTTCGACACCGAAACGCTGCTCCGACTGGCCGACATTGCCATGTATCGTGCCAAGGGGACCGGCGACGGATACGCCTTCTACAGCCGGGAGATGAACCAACGGGCGCTTGACCGGCTGAAAATCGAGGCCGGCTTGCGGCGCGCATTATTGGACAACGAGTTGTTCCTGCACTACCAGCCTAAGGTGGAAATTGCCAGCGGCCGCATCGTCGGCGCCGAAGTGCTGGTGCGCTGGCGCCACCCCGAGCAGGGCATCATTCCCCCCGGCGAGTTCATTCCGGTGGCCGAGGAAACCGGCTTGGTGGTGCAGATCGGCACCTGGGTGCTCGACGCCGCCTGCGCCCAGGCCAGCATCTGGCATGCGGCCGGACTGCCACCGTTCAAGATCGCCGTCAACCTCTCTGCCCGCGAATTCGCGCCCGCTCTCAGCCAGCGCGTATTCGACGTCCTGAACCGGCACCACCTGCCGCCTTCGTGGCTGGAACTCGAGATCACCGAAGGCATGCTGGCCCGCAGTACCGAGCCGGTGATCCGCATGATGGACGAATTGGCCCGGCTCGGTATCGGTTTGTCGCTGGACGACTTCGGTACCGGCTTTTCCAGCCTTTCCTATCTCAAGCGCTTCCCCATCGACACGCTCAAGATCGATCGCTCTTTCATCACCGGCGTCCCCGATGACGCTAACGACTGCGCCATCGCTGGCGCCATCGTCAGCATGGCCAAGCAACTCCGGCACCGGGTCATCGCCGAAGGCGTGGAAACGGCGGGGCAGCTCGCATTCCTGAAAGAGCTTGGCTGCGACGAGGTGCAAGGCTATCTGTTCTCGCCCCCGGTGGACGCGAGCAGCTTCGAGGCGATGTTGCGCGCGGACCGTCCGCTGGCATTGGGCTGATCGCCGCCGCCGTTGCTCGCTTTCCGTATCGCGGCTGGGGCGTATACAATTACAGTCGTTCTCTCCCGCGATCTTGCCATGTGCCCAATGTCCCGTGCTCTCCCCCTGCTTGCCGCCTTGCTGGCGGTTGTCGCGTCGGCAGCCGAGCCGCCAGTCACGGGCACTGCCACGACCCCCGCTGTCAGCGCGCCGACGGCCGATCCACCGCCCATCAACCGGAGCGGCGCCGCCAAGAAGGCGCTCAAGGCGCTGAAAGGCCAACACGAGACCAACCCGCCCGCTGCCAGGCCAGTCGCCAAACCGGCGCCGGCTGCCGGTCAGGAAGCCGGAAAGTAGGCGTCGCGCCCGCCTCGGACGGGTCAGGCGTCCAGGTGCTGGTACAGGACGGTCGAGAGGTACCGTTCGCCGAACGAGGGAATGATCGCCACCGCCAGCTTGCCGGCATTCTCCGGCCGGCGCATGACTTGTAGCGTCGCCCAGACCGCGGCGCCCGAGGAAATTCCCACCAGCAGTCCTTCTTCCCGCGCCAGCCGGCGTGCGGTGTCGAGGGCATCGTCGTTGGAGACGCGCACGACTTCGTCGTAGGCCGCCGTGTTGAGGATGGCCGGCACGAAACCGGCGCCTATGCCCTGGATCACGTGCGGGCCCTTGGCGCCGCCCGATAGCACCGGCGACGCATCAGGCTCCACGGCAACCACCTTGACCGACGGACGTCTTGCCTTGAGATATTCGCCGACACCGGTCACGGTACCGCCGGTACCGACGCCGGCGACGAAGATGTCCACCCGGCCGTCGGTGTCGCGCCAGATTTCCTCGGCAGTGGTCCGGCGATGGATTGCCGGATTGGCCGGATTCTCGAACTGCTGCGGGATGAACACGCGCGGGTCGGCGGCTGCCATTTCCTCCGCCTTCCGGATCGCCCCGGCCATGCCCTCGGCCCCCGGCGTGAGCACCAGCTCCGCGCCGTAAGCCATCAGCAGCAGGCGTCGCTCGCGGCTCATGGTTTCGGGCATGACGAACACCGCCTTGTAGCCACGCGCGGCGCAGACCATGGCCAGGCCAATGCCGGTGTTGCCCGAGGTCGGCTCGACGACGATCGTGTCCGGCTTGATCTTGCCGGCCTGCTCGGCGGCGTCGATCATGGCGACGGCGATGCGATCCTTCACCGAATGCGCCGGGTTCATGAACTCCAGCTTGCAGGCGATGGTGCCGGAAATGCCGGCGGACAACCGGTTCAGCCGCACCAGCGGCGTGTTGCCGACGAGTTCGGTGACGTTGTTGGCAATGTGCATGCTCTACCCCAGGAATAGTTTGTAGGCCGGGTTCTTCGATTCGTCCCAGTGCCGGTAGCCGAGAGTCTTCAGGAAGTTGCGAAACTCCTTCATCTCCTTCGCCGGCACCTGCATGCCGACCAGCACGCGGCCGTAGTCGGCACCGTGGTTGCGATAATGGAACAGCGAAATGTTCCAGCCCTTGCTCATCTGGTCGAGGAAGTTCATCAGTGCACCCGGCCTCTCGGGGAATTCGAAGCGGTACAGCAGCTCGTGCATGCCGTTGGCCGTCACCTGCGGCGCACGACCGCCGACCATGTGGCGAATGTGCAGCTTGGCCATCTCGTCATCGGTCAGGTCCAACGTCGGCAGCTCGTGACGACGCAACGATTCGACCAGCCTCAGCGACTCGGCGCGGTCCGCGACCTGCACGCCGGCGAACACGTGGGCTTCCTTGGCGTCCGAGTAGCGATAGTTGAACTCGGTGATGGCGCGCTTGCCGATCAGGCCGCAGAACTTCTTGAAGCTGCCGGGCTTCTCGGGAATGGTCACCGCCAGCACCGCCTCGCGCTGCTCGCCCAGTTCGGCGCGTTCGGCAACAAAACGCAGGCGGTCGAAATTCATGTTGGCGCCCGAAGCCACCGCCACCAGCGTCTGGTCTTTCGCACCGGTCGCTTTCGCCCACGCCTTGGCGCCGGCGATGGCCAGCGCGCCGGCCGGCTCGAGGATCGAACGCGTGTCCTCGAACACATCCTTGATGGCGGCACAGATGGCGTCGGTATCGACCAGCACCACCTCGTCGACCAATTCCTGGCAGAGCCGGAAGGTTTCGGCGCCAACGTACTTCACCGCTGCGCCGTCGGCGAACAGGCCCACCGTTTCCAGCCGCACGCGCTTGCCGGCGGCCAGTGAGCGCGCCATCGCGTCGGCATCGCTGGCCTCGACGCCGATGATCTTCGTCTGCGGCCGCAACCGCTTGATGTAGGCCGCCACTCCCGAAATCAGGCCGCCACCGCCGATGGTGCAGAACACCGCGTCGATCGGCTCGGGATGCTGGCGCAGGATCTCCATGGCGATGGTGCCCTGGCCGGCTATCACATCGGGATCGTCGTAGGGATGGACGAAGGTCAGCTTCTGCTTCTTCTCCATCTCCAGCGCCAGCGCGTAGGCCTCGTCGTAGGAGTCGCCCGCCAGCACCACCTCGCCGCCGCGCTTCTTGACGGCATCGATCTTGATCTGCGGCGTCGTCGTCGGCATGACGATCACCGCCCGGCAGCCGAGCTTCTGCGCCGATAGCGCCACGCCCTGGGCATGGTTGCCGGCCGAGGCGGCGATGACCCCGCGTTTGCGCTGCGCCGACGTCAGATGCGCCATCTTGTTGTAGGCACCGCGCAGCTTGAACGAGAACACCGGCTGCATGTCCTCGCGCTTGAGCAGCAGGCGATTGCCGATCCGCGCCGAAAGAATGGGCGCCGGCTCGAGCGGCGTTTCGATCGCCACGTCGTAGACGCGGGCGTTGAGGATCTTTTCCAGGTAATCCGGGTGCATGGCAAATACTGGCGTCTACGAAAGGGGCAAGCGTAGCAGGTAACATCCCCCCATGGAATTGGCCGGCCTGTTTCTCTCCAGCTTTCTCGCCGCCACCTTGCTACCCGGTGGCTCCGAAGTCGCGCTGTTCGCGCTGCTGAAGTTGCACCCGGAACAGACCCTACCGGCGCTGATCCTGGCCACCATCGGCAACACGCTCGGCGGCATGACCACCTACGCCATGGCGCGCCTGCTGCCGCAGAAACTGGTGCCACAAGAGTCAGCCGTGGTGGCACGCCATGGCGCGCCGGCATTGGTCCTCGCCTGGGTGCCGATCATCGGCGACGCGCTGTGCGCCGCCGCCGGCTGGCTGCGTTTGCCGTGGCTAGCCTGTGCGCTCTGGATGGCGCTGGGCAAGGGGTTGCGTTACGCCTTCGTCGCGGCGGGGGCGGGAGTTCTCTGACTTTTTCAGGACACAGAACCATGGAACCGGATTTCTGGCATCAAAGGTGGGCCGCCAACGAGATAGGCTTTCACGGCAGCGCCACCAATCCCATGTTGCTGAAGCATTTCGCCGCGCTGGCGCTCGACAAGGGCCGCCGCGTGTTCCTGCCGCTGTGCGGCAAGAGTCTCGACATCCACTGGCTGCTCGCCAACGGCTATCGCGTCGCGGGTGCGGAGCTCAGCAGGCTCGCCGTCGAGCAGCTGTTCGCCGAGCTCGGCGCCGAACCTTCGGTATCCCGCTGCGGCTCGCTGGAGCATTACAGCGTGCGCGATCTCGACATCTTCGTCGGCGACATCTTCGACCTGTCGGCCGACCTGCTCGGCCCCGTCGATGCCACCTACGACCGCGCCGCCCTGGTGGCGCTCCCCGAAGGCATACGCGGCCGCTACGCGGCCCACCTGACGGCGATCACCGCCAACGCGCCGCAACTGCTGCTCTGCTTCGAATACGACCAGCGCCTGATGGACGGGCCACCGTTTTCCTTGACGAATGTGGAGGTGATGCGCCTCTACCGCGAGACCTACAAACCGGCGCTGCTCGAAAGCTTCGACATCCCCGGCGGCTTCAGAGGCAGGGTCGCCGCGACGGAGCATGTCTGGCTGCTCAGGCGGTGAGCGGTACGGAATCGGCGTCTCGGATGGCCTGCTTTTCGGCCAATCCGGCCGTTCGCCAGTCGTTCGATATCGGACGGCAGTCGGGCGGTAAAACGGCCCTTCAGCCTCTGCTGGCCTCGAACGGCAGCTTCTCTGCCCGTCGCAATCGTGCGCCCGACCCTGAGCGGAAATCGACTGCCTACCCGACTAGGACGGCAATCACCTTCATTCTGGCCAACCATAAGTAGTTGATTTAACAACTGATTATAAGGCACAGCCGTCGTCAAATACTCACTTGATCCCTGAAAGAATTTGCACTTTATTTACGCTGAACCACCCTGCCAGAAAGGCTTGATCGCCACTTTCCTTCTTTGAAGGCCTTGAGTAGTTTCTTTGCATGACCTTCATCAATGCCGTGGAATGATTGTCCTTGTCCAAAATAATCGTTCAAACCGTCGATACTTCGGAGCTCCTTTTGGGAAATCTTGGAATAACCCATCGTCCAATTGGCGAAATCTCGCTCTGAAATCGGTTCGAGCAATACTCTTGTTACTCGCTGGTGCCGCTTGTCTTTTTCGATCGTCTCAAACAGCAGTTTGACAATATCAGCATCACCCTCCAGTACCTGGAAAAAATCTCCCTCATCAAACAGCAGCATACCGGTCACGTTCAGCTTGGCATTCTTCTCTCTGGCGACTTGCAGAATTTCAAGAATTCCATCCTTCCCGACGTTCGGGGACATGGTACTGGCATAGATTAGGTGAACCAATTTGAATTGATCAGGTTCTTGGCTTGCCATGACATCAAAGTCTCCATAACAGAACAAGGCATCCTAACAATTGTCCCGAGTGGACGCCTTGATGATCCCGCTTCGGTCTAACGAAGCATCATTGGCGGTTCAGTCCTTGCGGCTCTGCGCGCAGCCTATCGGTTTGAAATCGCACATGACATCCTCCGTGACAAGTATCTTTCTGGAAAGACAACATTGGAAATAATCCGCGATTGAACGGTTATTGACCTATGCGCCCTTTGCGGGTGTCGGCGGAAGACGGCCATAAACAAAGACAGGGGCAAAATCTGGTGAAAGTCGCCTTCAGGTTCGTTGCTGTAGTAAGTTTCCCACAGATCAGCCGGTTCTGGCCGGGAATTCCCGTTCGCGACGGTAGCCAACGGCTGCCGTTGGGCAACCTTGCGATCACACCGAAGGGCTGCTGCCGGGCTTGGCCGCAAACTTTCGGTTGCGGCCCGGAGGAACTTTTTTTCAAGACCGCTGAACAGTCATTCATACGGTTGGCTTGCCCCGGTAACGGCCGGATGACAGGTCGTAGTGACTCGACCGGCGCTGATCTTCAGATTTGCGTTATTGCAGGGTCAATAACATGATGCATTGCCAATGGACGGTGTATTACTGGCAAACGGCTCGCAGTCAAACACTGGATTTCGAGCGCGGACTTGTAAGGCGATGCTCATGTGACAGACTGCGGCTGTCCGTACAGCCAGAACGTCATGCCCTTGTCGAGGAACTCGCGCCACGGCATGTAGTGCGAACCGTCACACGAGAAGGTCAGGCCGACGATGCCATTGAAGATGTTAAGCATGCCTGATCGCAAGTATATGGTTTCATCCATGAAGCGCAGATCGCGGAAGCGCTCCAAGATCGTTTTCACAGCGCTTGCCGGTATTTCCGCGTCATCCGGATAGGCGCGTCGGGGGTAGGCGAGACAAAGGTCGGGTTGCGCGAGTGCGTCGATACCGTGGATGCGAAATCGGAAGGGATCATCAATCAGCCACAGGGTTGCCCGTGAGCTCGAGAAATGCAGCTTTGCATGGAACACGCCATGCACCGTGATTAGTTCGGTGACCAGGTCAAGCACCAGATCGATCTGCTGATCCAGTGGACTGGCAATGCGTTCCTGCAGGAAAAGCCCGGCTCGAATCGCCGGATCACCACGTAATTGCATCCATTGTCCCGGTTGGCGATACCGGGACTGCGTTGCAGGCAACTCACGCAGATCGAAGTCGGCGCCGAGGAAGCCCAAGAGATTGCCCTGTACATCCTCAATGCGTTGCACAGCCGTCAGGGAAGGACGGCGGGCATTGCGGCTGATATAGGCTTCCGATAACGAGAAAGATCTACCTGAGAGCGCTTGAGCAAGGTAGGGACGCTCACTGCGATCACGTCCAAAATGCTCCAAGCGGAGACCGGTACGCGAGGCGTTTGCCGTGATCTGGCGTGCCTTGGCGTCGAGGACATAGAGATACTTGCAGTAGGGCAACTCGGTCATGCCTCCTGTCAGTCGCATCTCGAGCGCAGTGCGGTCAGGCCAGACAGACCGGCAGTCGTCGGCTAGGTCCGTTAGGGTCGAGGACAGCCAGCCTTGAAGAATGTGCCGTTGGCGGTCGATGGATTCCTGCAGTGTAGACGTCATGTCAGCGGGATGTAGATCAAGAGCTTGCTGGAATCTAGCGTCGCCTTGGGACAGACTACAGTGCCGGACTTCCCCGCCACGTCCTTGAGCAGATCGGTATCGTGAATATCAAACGGGTATTCGGATGTCATTTACGCCATCTGTTGAAAGATGCTTCCACAAGGCTGGCCCCGGTACATGGCACCAGATTCCTCGCGACAGCGTATGGTAAAAGAAACAGACGGCGCAAACGGCGATAATCGGCCAGTCACCCTCTCGTCTAATCAGACGCGTGAAGGACAGCTCCGCATCTGAAACCCGCCGGAAGGGCAATTCCAACTGGTTGGTCAAGTGGGAAGCCTCAGAGCCTGTGTAGAAGGGCGAATCTATGCATCAAGTTTCCGGCAGGAAGCCAATGCACCACGCGCTTGTCCTGTGGCGCCGAACAGCCGCAGAGTGCGGGCCACTTCCGCAGCTACGGCTACGCGCACCGCATCGATCGCCCTCAGATAGCCCGCCTCTATATTAGCCAGCGCATTGGATGACGCGGCAGCAGCCACGTCAGACAAGGCCGTGAAGTAATTGATCTTTGAAACGCCGCTCTTGATCAAGCCGCGATACTCCTCGTCGGCCAACCCAGAACCACCATGGATAACCAGTGGCACACGTACGACTTGAGCAATATCGTTCAAGCGAACCAGGTCCAGTTGCGGCTCCCCGATCAGGTGACCATGTACGGTGCCAACCGCCACCGCCAGGCAATCGACACCGGTCGCCGCAATAAAGTCAGCCGCCTCCTCAGGAGCGGTCAGGTGCATCTGTCCGGGATGGAGTTGCGCCTCCTCACCAAGAACACCTGGAACGTAGCCAAGTTCTCCTTCGACCAGCACATCATGGGCATGCGCCAGATTGACTACGGTACGTGTGGCCGCAACATTTGCCGCGAATGGCAAAGCCGAGAAATCAGCCATCACCCCCTGACAACCTAGGCGGATTGCCATCTCGATCGAGTCGCTGCGACTTGCATGATCGAACAGCAGGGATACCGGCACGCTTGCCCTCTGTGCTGCCGACTTGGCAGCCTTTATGAGAGTCTGCAAGTCATTATGAGCTTGATGTGCCTCAGCAAAGCCGAGGATCACGGGCGCCTGTTCGGTTTCCGCAGCATCAAGGACGGCGCTAACGAAAGTGCTATCTACCACCTGATAGGTCCCCACGGCATAGTGGTGCGCATGGGCGTGGTTGATCAGGTCCTTCATGGCAACGAGTGGCATCTACGATTTCCTCAGACTGAGTGCAACAGATATGGAATTGTAAGTGGAGCATGCCAGCGAGCCAGCTTGACGAGATCGACAGCATCCAGATCGGGTAGTACGGCCACGGCGCCGGTAAAATCGTTGCTGCGAGTCTAAGTGCATTCCGTCACCAGCACCGGAATGTCTGCGGCAATTGCGGCGCGCACGCCGTTGCCGGAATCCTCGATGGCGAGGCAGTCTTCACTGGTCAGCCGCAGGCACGCCAGCACGGATTGGTAGACATCCGGGGCCGGCTTCTTAGCGACGACGCCCTCACCGGCGCGAATCACCTCGAAGCAACCGGAGGGCAGGTCGAATTCCTTTAGGTTGACATTAAAGGCTTGGCGATGCTCCTCCTCGGTATCGGCGAGGGTGCCATCGACATAGAAAATGACGGCTTTCAGGATCATCGCTCTTTCACTTGCGGCGGATGCAGCCGGCTTTCGAGTTCCTCTGCCATCAACTGCAGGGCGCGGTTGCGCACCTTGGCCGCCCCCTGATGGTAGTCGCGCACGCGGCAAGCCACTGGCTCATGCAGGGCGGTACGTCCCTGGTCATCGAAATCTGACCAAGCCAGCACCGGCATGTCGTAGAGGCTGGTATCGACCAGCACCCATTCGCGCTCATCGAGCAGCAGCGACAGAGGCGGCAACTCCAGCAGGCCGAAGCAGGTCGAGCGCGGATGCCGCATCCAGTAGCGCCGCCAGGCATTCCAGGTCGCGGCCGGAATGTGCGAGGGATACTCATTGAGGGCAGGACAGTCGCGAAGGCGTTCGTACATGGCCAAGTATTCGATTACTCGTCCTCACCCAGCTCCGGATTCCAGCCCTTGGCGCGGGCGGTCTGGATGGCCTGGTCATACAGCTCACCATGCCGCTTGAGCAAGTGCGGTGGCAGGCGGCTGGGTAGGTTGGCGAATTCTTCCCATTCGTTTTGCACGCGCTCCATCAGATCCTGCATGCGGCCCATCGACCAGCCGGCGCAGTCTTCGCTGTCCGCGATCAGGCCGAACAACCGGCCGTCGAGGACGATGCGGCCCAGCTGCGTGAGGCCATGCTTGTCGTTGGTCAGGCCCGGGTAGGTTTGCTCCATGATCGTTCCTATCGTGTCAATCCGGCGTACAAAAGGGGAAGCTTCTCAGGCAGCTTCTGGACATGATCCACCACCATGTAATTCCTCTGGCCGAAGATGCGTGAAACATAGTTGTCAGCGCGCGGGTCCAGGCTAATGCAGTAGGTGGTGACGCCGAGTTTCGCCACCTCCTCCACCGCCTTCTTGGTGTCGTAGCGCAGGTATTGCGGGTCGCGCACATCCACGTCGGCCGGCTCGCCATCGGTGATCACGATCAGCAGCTTCTTGGCGGAACGCTGCAGCTTGAGGTGGTGGCCGGCGTGGCGGATCGCGGCGCCCATGCGGGTCGATAGCTGTCCGGTCATGCCGGCGAGCTTGGCTTTGGGCGTTTCATCCCAGTGCTGATCGAAGTCCTTGAAGCGGTAATACCCGACATCGTGGCGGCCGTCCGAGCAGAAACCGTGGATGGCGAACGGGTCGCCAACCTTGTGGATCGCGTCGGCCAGCAGCACGCAAGCCTGCTGGGTGAGTTCGCGCACCGAATACTCTTGATCTTGCACTTTCTCGTTGGTCGACTCCGACAGGTCGATCAGCACGAGTATCGAAAAGTCGCGGGTCTTGCGCACGCTGCGCATCATGATGCGTGGGTCGGGTTGGTTGCCTAGCCGGATATCGGTAAGACTGGCGATGGCGGCATTGATGTCGATCTCGTCGCCATCCTCCAACCGGCGGATGCGCTGCACGCCTTGCGGCTGCATCGCATCGAGCAAGAACTTCATGCGGTGGATCTCGCGCTTGTACTGCGCAGTGATGCCCTCGATGATCGACAGGTCGCCGGCCTTGGCACGCTTCTCCAACACCGTGGCCCAGGCCGGGCGCTCCAGCTGGATCTGGTAATCCCACTCGGAATAATGAAAGGGGTCGGAGACCGGCTCCCTGCCTTCCAGTTCGTTGAAGCTCTTGCCCCCTGTCTCGTCGCCTATGTTCTCGTACGGAAACAGCTCGGTACCGAGCACCCAGATTTCTTCGGCATCGTCGCCGGCCGTCTCGACATCGATTTCGTTGGCCATCTCCATCACGTTCACATACTTGCGCACCTGCTTGACGGATTCGTAGCCGGCACCGGCGGCCTTGGTGAAATCGAATTCCTCGAAGGCCCAGAAATAGCGGTTGTCGTCGCGGTAGGGGGCGTTGAGCAGGTCGGTGCGCGGATTGAACGGGATGCGCTTCTGGCCGAAGCTGTGGGCGAGCTGAACGCCGATTTCCCAAGTGGTGTGGTTGCTGTCGAGCCTTTCCTGCGTCTGCGCAAGCGCAAACAGCGTACGGGCTTCGACGATCCATGGATCGTCGTCCTGGTAGCTGTCATCGAGCAGTGCGCGGGCAAGCCGGTTGAGATAGTCGCCCATGCAGCTGTTTAGCGCGGGCGTGGCCGTGTGCAGTTTGCACCAGAGCTGCTTGAGGCCGGGAAAGCGGCGGATGGAAAGAGTTTCGACACGCGCATCCTCGATCACGCCGATCACGGCCACCTGCGCCGGATTGAGCGCCTCGGCAGAGATCGGCTGTTTCGTTTCGACCACGTGGGCGGCACAATGCGCGGCCGTGGCACGGTACAGTTCAAGGCCGCTAATGCCTTCATGATCATCGAAGGCATCGGGCAAGTGCAGCAGATAATCCTCGATATAGGGCCGGTAGCCTTCGCGCGACTCGAAGTCGCCGGAGGTCGGGCGCATGAAGAAATCGCGGCCCCACAAGGCACGCAGATACATGTTGATACGCCGCTGCACATCCACCAGCAGGGTGCCCTTGCGCTCCTTCTGCACCATCGCCAGCGACTCCCTGGAGTCCAGGCTGAAATACTTGATCTGCTCTTCGTAGTTGGTGCGGTGGGCATGAGCGCCCCACAGCGCCCAGCGGCGCAGGCCGCCGAGCGTCAGATGCTGGAACAACACCTCCAGCTTGTTCAGCATCGGCCGCACGCCACGCGGCGCTTGCGCGATCAGGGTATTGATGAATTGCAGGTACTTGATGAAGAGCTCGGCATCACCCAGGCGATTGGCGGCAGTGGCGGCGGTGGCGAGCAGCAGCTCGATCACCGTTCCCGAGGTGCGCGAGGCCAGTTCCAGGGATGCGGTGGCCAAGTCGCCGACGACGTCTTCGCCGACCTCCTTGGCAACCATTGGCGCCTCCTCGATCCAAGTTTCCACCAGCGAGTCGCCCTTGCCTAATCCGCGCATGGCGGCCGCGCCCTTCAGGTAGTTGTCGAGGCCGCGCGGCGAGAACACCTTGGTCGCTTCGTGCCAATTGGCCTGCAAGGCCTCCTGGCTGTGCGGCGACAGGTTTTCCAGCAATTCGGCGTAGCCGGCAAGACTGAAGGACATGGCGGCCGACCTTTAGAAGAAGGTGCTCACCGCCGCATCCAGCGCGTCGCGCATGTCGGGATCGTCGGTGATCGGACGCACCAGTGCGACACGGCAGGCCGCCTGCGGCTTGACGCCCTTGGCGATCAGCGAGCCGGCATAGATCAGCATGCGGGTAGACAGGCCTTCGTCGAGACCGTGGCCCTTGAGGTTGCGCGAGCGCTCGGCGATCGACACCAGCTTGCCGGCCATCTCGGCGCTGGCGCCGGATTCATGCGCCACGATCTCGGTTTCGATGGCGTGCTCGGGATAGGTGAAGTCGAGGCCGCCGAAGCGCTGCTTGGTCGACTGCTTCAGATCCTTCATCAGGCTTTGGTAGCCAGGGTTGTAGGAGATTACGATCTGGAAATCGGGATGGGCCTGTACCAGCTCGCCCTTCTTTTCCAGCGGCAACACGCGGCGGTTGTCGGTCAGCGGGTGGATCACCACGGTGGTGTCCTGGCGCGCCTCGACTACCTCGTCGAGGTAGCACATGGCGCCGTGACGTGCCGCGATGGCAAGGGGGCCATCCTGCCATTCGGTGCCCTGCGCCGACAGTAGGAAGCGGCCGACCAGGTCGGAGGCTGTCATGTCCTCGTTGCAGGCGACGGTGATCAACGGCTTGTTGAGCTTGTGCGCCATGTATTCGACGAAGCGCGTCTTGCCGCAACCTGTCGGGCCCTTGAGCATCATCGGCATGCGTACGGCATAGGCGGCCTCGAACAGTTCCACCTCGTCAGCGACGAAACGATAGTAGGGTTCCCGGGTGATGCGAAATTGATCGATGAGCGTACTCATGGGGTACTCCGGAGAAATAGCCCCGCCGCCTTAGGCAAATGGTCGGCGGGGAACACTTACGGGATCAGACCGTCTTGCCGCGATACACCACCATGGCTGCGCCCTGCGACTGCTTGAAGTTGTCGTAGCCGATTAGGCGCACGTGGTTGTTGGGGTTGGCCTTGTGGCAGGCCTCGGCCTCGGCCAGCACTCGATCGACGTCGGTTTCGCCGAACATTGGAAGCTTCCACATGTACCAGTAAGAGTCCATCAGGTACTCGGGCTCGATATGCTCGATCGCCGGATTCCAGCCCTTCTTCACCAGGTACTCGACCTGCTTCTTGATGCTGGCCGCGTCCATCGCGGGCAGGTAGGAGAAAGTTTCGAACTTCCGGCTGGCAGGGTCGGAGAGGCGGGAGTTGTAATCCATCACGTCAGACATTTCATTTCCTTTCGAATCGGGTTGAGCGCTGGGCGACTTATTTGTGGGCGACGTCGAGCTTGTCGACCGTGTCGAACTCGAACTTGATCTCTTTCCAGGTTTCCATGGCGATCTTCAGTTCGGGCGAGTGCTTGGCGGCCTCGGTCAGGATGGCCTTGCCTTCCTTCTCGACAGCAACGCCCTTGTTGCGCGCCTGGACGCAGGCTTCCAGCGCGACGCGGTTGGCGGCGGCGCCAGCGGCGTTGCCCCAGGGGTGGCCGAGCGTGCCGCCACCGAATTGCAGCACAGAATCGTCGCCGAAGATGGTCACCAGCGCGGGCATGTGCCAGACGTGAATGCCGCCGGAGGCGACCGGCAGCACGCCGGGCATGGAACCGAAGTCCTGGTCGAACATGATGCCGCGGCTGCGGTCTTCCTTGATGAATTCGTCGCGCATGATGTCGATCCAGCCCAACGTCGCGTCGCGGTCGCCTTCGAGCTTGCCGACGACGGTGCCGGAGTGCAGGTGGTCGCCGCCGGACAGTCGCAGGCACTTGGTCAGCACACGGAAGTGGATGCCGTGGTGGGGGTTACGGTCGAGCACGGCGTGCATGGCGCGGTGGATGTGCAGCAGCATGCCGTTGTCGCGGCACCAGTTGGCCAGGCCGGTGTTGGCGCAGAAGCCGCCGGTCAGGTAGTCGTGCATGATGATAGGGGCACCGATCGACTTGGCATATTCGGCGCGCTTGTACATCTCTTCCGGGGTCGGCGCCGTGACGTTGAGGTAGTGGCCCTTGCGCTCGCCGGTCTCTCGCTGAGCCTTCTCGGTCGCTTCCTGCACGAAGTCGAAGCGTTGCCTCCAGCGCATGAAGGGCTGGCTGTTGACGTTCTCGTCGTCCTTGGTGAAGTCGAGGCCGCCGCGCAGGCACTCATAGACGGCACGGCCGTAGTTCTTGGCCGACAGTCCCAGTTTCGGCTTGATGGTGCAGCCGAGCAGCGGACGGCCGTACTTGTTCATGATGTCGCGCTCGACCTGGATGCCGTTGGGCGGGCCGCCGCAGGTTTTGACGTACGCGATCGGGAAGCGCACGTCCTCGAGGCGCAGGGCGCGCAAGGCCTTGAAGCCGAACACGTTGCCCACCAGCGAGGTCAGCACGTTTACCACGGAGCCTTCCTCGAACAGGTCGATCGGGTAGGCCACGAAGGCGTAGAAGCAGGTGTCATCACCCGGCACGTCCTCGATGCGATAGGCGCGGCCCTTGTAGTAGTCGAGGTCGGTCAGCAGGTCGGTCCATACCGTTGTCCACGTACCGGTGGAGGACTCAGCGGCCACCGCGGCAGCGACTTCCTCGCGGGCCACGCCCGGCTGCGGAGTGACCTTGAAGCAGGCCAGGATGTCGGTGTCTTTGGGGGTGTACTCCGGTGTCCAGTAGGTCTGGCGATATTCCTTCACGCCAGCGTTGTAGGTCTTTGCAGCCATTCGCGTCTCCTTTGGGGTTGTCTTGTCGGTGTCCCGACGGCATCGGGATGGCTGCAGTATGGGCAAGCGAAAGACTAAACAAAACTGAATAGTATTTATAATGTCTATAGACTTGCATGTAGTATTCACCCATGCGTTTCAGCCTGCGCCAACTCCAAATTTTTGAAGCCGTGGCCCGCCATCTGTCCTACACACGGGCGGCAGAAGAGCTGCATCTGACGCAACCGGCCGTGTTCATTCAGGTGAAGCAACTCGAGGACAGTGTCGGCCTGCCACTGCTCGACCGCCTCGGCAAGCAGTTGTTTCTCACCGACGTCGGGCGCGAGGTGCTCGCCACCAGCCGTGAGACGGTGCAGGCAATTGAGCGCCTGGAAATGCGCCTAGCCGACATGCAAGGGCTCAAGAAGGGCAAGCTGCGCATCGCCATCGTCACCACCGCGAAGTACCTGATCCCGCGACTGCTCGGCGAGTTCTGCACGCGCTACCCTGGCATCGAGGCCTCGCTCACCGTCACCAACCGCGAGAAGCTGCTCGCCCGACTCACCGCCAATGATGATGACCTCGTCGTGCTCGGCACACCGCCCGAGCACCTTGACGTTGTGGCGATGCCCATTGCCGACAACCCGCTGGTGGTGGTCGCGCGCAACGACCACCCACTCGTCGGCAAGCGAAAAATCAAAGTCAAGCGTATCGCCGAAGAGCCATTCATCCTGCGTGAGGCCGGGTCCGGCACCCGTTTGACCATCGAGCGCTATTTTGCAGAACGAGGACTAGTGCCACGCATCCGCATGGAACTGGGCAGCAACGAGGCGATCAAGCAGGCGATTGCGGGCGGCCTTGGCCTTTCAATCCTGTCTAGCCACACGCTGACGCTCGAGAGCCCGCAGGGACCGCTGCGGGTACTCGATGTCGCTGGGTTCCCACTGATGAGGCAATGGTTTGTTGCCTATCCGACCGGGAAACATCTATCAGCTGTAGCTGAGGCGTTTCTTGATCGCTTGTTGGGAGATCAGAAGGCGTTAAGTTGATTGGGGTTATCAGCGAACTGCTGGCTGACTACCAAACTATGTAAGCCATCAGTTCGGAGTGGTATCGCTAATCCTTTCTATCCCGTATCTGTTTGAGATCGAGGGCAAGGGCTTTCTGTGTCTGTTCAGTCATGACTTACACCTCCGCAACGCTCGAACACGGCTCGCCGCGCTGAATGCGCGCCTGCGTCAGCTGGTTCTTTGAGGTCGTCTTGGCGGGCATGTCCGTCACCTGATGGGCAAGACAAGAAATATCCACTTTGCGCGATTGGCGACCACACCGCAAGCCGCACCTGCTCCGACTGTGCGACCGGCCGCCTCAACCGGCGATCGCGGCCTTGTTGGCGGCCAGCCAGTCGCGGTACTTGATCGGCTTGCGGCCAGTGAGCAGCTCGAAATCGCCGGTGACGTCGGCGAAGCCGCCAGCCTTGGTGTTGGTGTCGAACGAAGCGAACACTTCCGCCATGCCTTGCGGCATGCCGCCGGCCACCATGCCCTGGATCAGGCCGTCGAGCGGCACCTGCACCACCTCGATCGGCCGGCCGGCGGTTTCGCTGACCATGCGTGCGGTCTCTTCGGTGGTGAAGGCTTCGGCGCCGCTCAGCGTATAGGTGCGCTTGCCGGTGTCGTTGCCCGCCAACGCCGTGGCGGCGGCCAGCGCGCAGTCCTCGCGGGCGATCCAGGCCAGGCGGCCGTCGCCGGCAGCCGTGTACCACGTGCCGCCGGCCAGCAGGTGCGGCAGGGTGAAGAACAGGTTCTCCATGTACCAGTGGTCGCGCAGGATGGTCCAGCTCATCGGGCTGGCGGCAAGCGCGCGCTCGGTGCCCAGATGGTCGGGCGCGAACAGCACGGCCGAGGTTTCCGGCCTGGGCATCGACGTGTAGACGGCGTGCGCGACACCGGCCTTCGTCGCGGCGTCGATGGCATTGCGATGCTGCGCGAGGCGGCGGCCGGGCTGGTCGAGCGCATCGGTGCTGATCAACAGCAGGCGCTGCGCGCCGGCGAAGGCGGTGGCCAGCGAGCCAGTATCGTCGAAGTCGGCGCGGCGCACGCCCACGCCGCGGGACGCGAGGGCGGCGAGCTTGTCGGGGTTGCGCGTGGCGGCGATGATGTTGCGCGCGGGGACTTTCCGCGTGTCGAGCAGATGGGCGATGACGCGCTGGCCGAGGTGGCCGGCGGCGCCGGTGACGAGCAGGGTGGCGGACATGGCGGAACTCCTTGTTGGCAATCAACCGGGATGGCTGATCTGGTGCTATAGTTCTTTTATAGTACTTAGGCTACAATTTGCCGCAAGTACGGATACAACCCTTACCTGGTTACCTCAATGTTACCGTCGAGGCACGAGATGACACTGCATGCACTCAAGAGCCAGCTGGCCACGGCCTGCCCGATCCGCGACGTGGTGGACCGCGTCGGCGACCGCTGGACGGTGCTCGTCCTGACCGAACTCGGCGCCGGCACCCTGCGCTTCGGCGAACTCAAGGCGCGCATCCCCGACGTTTCCCAGCGCATGCTGGCGCAGACGCTGCGGCGGCTCGAGGAGGATGGTTTCCTTTTGCGCCAGGTGTTTCCGACCAGCCCGCCCAAGGTCGAGTACAGCCTGACGGCGCTCGGCCGCTCCTTCATGGCGCCGGTCAGGGCCATGATCGAATGGGCCGCGGAGAATCATGCGGCCGTGCGCGCGGCGCGCGCGGCCTACGGCGGCCGCCCGGCGGCGATAGCGGCGAAATGATTCGCACCCACCACGAAACCATGAACAACCACTTTCGCCCCGTCGCGCTCGAACATGCGAGCCGCCTGATCAATCATGGTCCGACCGTGCTGGTGACGAGCACGGACGGCAAGCGCCGCAACGTGATGGCGGCCGCCTGGTCGATGCCGGTGGAATTCACGCCGCCGCGCGTCGCGGTGGTCATCGACAAGCGCACCTTCACCCGCGAGCTGGTCGCGGCCAGCGGCAGCTTCGGACTGATTCTTCCCGGCGCGGCGCTGGTCGATCTCACCTATGCGGTTGGCAGCGCGAGCGGGCGCGAGTTCGACAAGTTCGCCCGCCACGGCATCGACGCGAAGCCGGGGCCGGTGCTCGGCGTGCCGATCATCGAGTGCGGCTGCGCGGCATGGCTCGAATGCCGGCTGATTCCCGAGCCGCATGCCGAGGATGCGTACGACACCTGCTTCGCCGAGGTGGTCGCCGCGGCGGCCGACGCGCGCATTTTCGCGGGCGGCCACTGGTCCTTCCGCGACGACAACGCCGCGCTGCAGACGATCCACCACCTCGGCGGCGGCAACTTCGTGCGCGCCGGCGGTGTTGTGCACGCACGCGTGCTCTAGCTGACTTGCACCGTGTCCGCGCGCGGCCGCGAAATGCGAAGGAAATAGACCAGCACGACGATCCCCGCCAGCAGCACGCTCACCGTCGCCGCCAGCCAGAAACCGGCCGCGCCGCGCGCCGGACCGAGCATATCGGTGAGGCCGAGCAGGTAGCCGCCGCCGAGGCCGACGCCCCAGAGCGAGAAGGCGTAGACGAGCATCGGCACGGTGGTCTTCTTGTAGCCGCGCAGGACATTGACGATCACTGCCTGCAGCGCGTCGGCGAGGTGGTAGAAGGCGATGATGCCAATCAGTCCCGTCGCCACCGCGCGCACCTCGGCATCGGGCGTATAGGCCGCCGCCAGCCGGTCCGCGCCCAGCCAGAGCGCCAAGCTCACCACCGCAGCGACGACCAGCCCGACGCCAAGCCCGACCAGCCCGGCGTGGCGTGCTTCCGCTGGCTTGCCGGCGCCCAATGCATGGCCGGCCAGCACCAGCGCCGCATGACCGATCGAGAGTGGGATCATGAAGGTCAGCACGGTCAGATTCGAGGCGATCTGGTGCGCGGCCGAGAAGGTGGGTCCGAGGCGGGCGATGAACAGCGCCATGAAGGTGAAGGCGGTGACATCGACCAGCAGCGTCGCGCCGATGGGCAGGCCGAGCTTCATCAGCGCCAGGATGGGTTGCCACTTGGGCAAAGTCAGCCGTGAGAACACGCCGTATTCGGCGCAGTCGCTCTGCCGCGCGCACCACGACCATGCGATGATCGCCGTGCCCCAGGAGATCGCCGCCGTCGACGCTGCGCAGCCGGCGGCGCCCATGCCGAGCTGGAACATGAACAGGGCGTTCAACGGCACCTTGGCGGCCAGGCCCATCAGGTTGAAGGCCATGATGGCGCGCGGCCGGCCGATGCCGGTCATGAAGCCGTAGAAGATGCGAAACATCATGCCTGGCGCCATGCCCCAGGAGACGGCGTCGAGATAGGCGCGCACCTTGGCCTCGACCGGCGGCGTGAGGTGCGACAGCGCGATGAAGGGCTCGGGATGGCGCAGCAGGATCGTGCCGAGTACCGAGAGCGCCAGGGCAAGCCAGGCCGACTGGCGCACGTCCTCACCGATCTCGGCGCGCCGGCCGGCACCGTAATGCTGGGCGACGGTCGGCGTCAGAGCCAGCAGCACGCCCATGCTGGTGACGAACACGGTGATGTAGATGGCCGCGCCGATGCCCACGGCGGCCAGGTCGAGCGCCGACAGCCGGCCCGCCATCATGGTGTCGATGACGCCGTTGGCGACGACGGCCACCTGCGCGACGAGCACGGGTCCGGCGAGGTCGAGCAGTCGGCGGAGGATGGATTGGCTCACGTGATTTGTGGTTTTTGCGCTGCAGCGAATGGCCTAGAATACTGTCCTTTGGCCGCGGTTTCACCCAATGTCAGTCCGCCTGCGCGAGATTCCCTACAACTACACCTCGTTCTCCGACCGCGAGATCGTCATCCGCCTGCTCGGCGCCGAGGCGTGGAGCGTACTCGACGAGCTGCGCAGCCAGCGCGTCACCGGCCGCTCGGCGCGCATGCTCTACGAGGTGCTGGGCGACATCTGGGTGGTGCGGCGCAATCCCTATCTGGAAGACGACCTGCTGGCCAACAAGGAACGGCGCGCTGCGCTGGTCGGCGCGCTGAGGCATCGACTGGCGGAGATCGAGAAACGCCGCGCCGGCAACCAGCCCGTCGCCCGCCTGCTCGAGGCGGCGCAGCAGGCAGTACGCGAATTCGAAACATGGTTTTCTGAAACGGAAGCCCTGCGCAAGCGGGTGAAGAAGCACCTGTGCCGCCACACGCGCTGCGACAACATCGGCTTCGACGGCCTGTCCCGCGTTTCGCACGTCACCGACGCCACTGACTGGCGCGTCGAATATCCGTTCGTGGTGCTCACCCCCGACAGCGAGGCCGAAGTCGCGCCGCTGGTGCGCGGCTGCATAGAACTCGGCCTGACCATCATCCCGCGCGGCGGCGGCACCGGCTATACCGGCGGCGCCGTGCCACTGACGCCGAAATCGGTGGTCATCAACACCGAGAAGCTGCTCGACATGGGGGCGGTCGAGCAGACCGTGCTGCCAGGCCTGACCCAGCCCTACGCCACCATCCGCACCGGCGCCGGCGTGGTCACGCGCCGCGTCATGGACCGCGCCGACGAAGCCGGGTTGGTCTTCGCCTGCGACCCGACTTCGGCCGACGCCTCCTGCATCGGCGGCAACATCGCCATGAACGCCGGCGGCAAGAAGGCCGTGCTCTGGGGCACGGCACTGGACAACCTCGCGTCGTGGAAAATGGTCACCCCCGAAGGCAAGTGGCTGGAGGTCGAGCGCATCGGCCACAATCTCGGCAAGATCCATGACCAGGAGACGGCCACCTTCCGCCTCAAGCATCTTGACGATGCCGGCCGGCTGGTCTCGGAGGACTTCCTCTCGATTCCCGGCCGGACCTTCCGCAAGGCCGGCCTCGGCAAGGACGTCACCGACAAGTTCCTCGCCGGCCTGCCCGGCGTGCAGAAGGAAGGCTGCGACGGCATCATCACCTCGGCGGTCTGGATCCTGCACAAGATGCCGCCAGCGGTGCGCAGCTTCTGCCTGGAATTCTTCGGCCAGGTGCGCGACGCCGTGCCTGCCATCGTCGAGATCACCGAGCTGATGAAGACCCGGCCCGGCGGCGCCATCCTCGCTGGCCTTGAACATCTCGACGAGCGCTACGTCAAGGCGGTCGGCTACGCCACGAAAGCCAAGCGTCATGGCCGGCCGAAGATGGTTCTGATCGGCGACATCGTTGGCGAGGACGAACGCGCCGTCATGGCGGCCACCTCGCAGGTGGTGAAGATCGCCAACTCGCGCTCGGGCGAGGGCTTCATTGCCGTCTCGGCCGAGGCGCGCAAAAAATTCTGGCTCGACCGCGCCCGCACGGCGGCGATCTCCAAGCATACCAACGCCTTCAAGGTGAACGAGGACGTGGTGATCCCGCTGCCGCGCATGGGCGATTATTGTGATGGGATAGAGCGCATCAACATCGAGCGGTCGATCGCCAACAAGCTGGCGCTCTGCGACGAGCTCAGCACTTTCCTCGCCGGCGACCTGCCGCTGCATCGGGGCGACGCCAGCCTCGACAAGGAGGAGCTGATCGGCGACCGTCGCGACCAGGCCCTATCCACCGTTGCCGAAGTGCGCTCGCGCTGGCAATCGCTTTACGACAACCT
>DASRXN010000220.1:0-3433 GCA_035654135.1 Rhodocyclaceae bacterium
GCCTCCTTCGCCGATCTGGAACGCGAATACGCCAACATGTACCAGACCTACAGCCGCATCTTCTCCAGGCTGGGGTTGGGTTTCCGGGCGGTGGCAGCGGATACCGGCTCGATCGGCGGCACCGGCTCGCATGAGTTCCACGTGCTGGCCGACTCGGGCGAGGATGCCATCGCCTTCTGCCCCAATTCCGACTATGCCGCCAACGTCGAACTGGCCGAGGCAGTAGTACCTGCAACGCCACGCGGGGCCATCATCGAGGCGCTTGAGAAGAAGGCCACACC
This sequence comes from Rhodocyclaceae bacterium, assembly GCA_035654135.1. Taxonomy (GTDB): domain Bacteria; phylum Pseudomonadota; class Gammaproteobacteria; order Burkholderiales; family Rhodocyclaceae; genus Fen-999. The sequence continues at coordinate 282 of DASRXN010000220.1, forward strand.
CGGCAAGTTCCGTTGCGAGGACGTCGCCGATTACCTGAGCACAACACTGGCTCGCACCGTCAAGGCGATAGCTGTGATGCACGAGGTCGATGGCAAGCGAGAGTTTTCCCTGCTGTTAATTCGTGGCGACCACAGCCTCAACGAAATCAAGGCCGGCAAGCTGCCCGGCCTCGACCCATTCCGCTTCGCCACCGACGAGGAGGTGGAACAATTCCTCGGCTGCCGCCCAGGCTACATTGGCCCCGTGGGCGTTGATCGCGCCAAGGTTCGGGTCATCGCCGACCGCACGGTGGCGGCCATGGACAACTTCGTTTGCGGCGCCAACGAGGCCGGCTACCACCTGACCGGCACCAACTGGGGCCGCGACCTGCCCGAGCCGGACGCCGTCGCCGATATCCGCAACGTCGTCGTCGGCGATGATTCACCAGACGGCAAAGGTTCTCTCGACATCTGCCGCGGCATCGAGGTCGGCCACATCTTCCAGCTGCGTACCAGGTACGCCGAGGCGCTCCAGTGCAAGTTCCTCGACGAGCAGGGCAAGGAGCGGATCATGGAAATGGGCTGCTATGGCATCGGCGTCACCCGCATCGTCGGCTCGGCCATCGAACAGGGCAATGACGAGCGCGGCATCATCTTCCCGGCGGCCATCGCTCCCTTTGAAATCGTGATCGCGCCAATGGGTTATCACAAGTCGGCGACGGTACGCGAAGCAGCCGACAAGCTGCGTGACGACCTGATTGCCAGCGGCGTAGATGTAATTCTCGACGACCGCGACGAGCGGCCGGGCGCGATGTTTGCCGACTGGGAACTGATCGGCGTGCCACACCGCATCGTCGTCGGTGAACGCGGCCTGAAGGAGGGCAAGATCGAGTACAAGGGTCGCCGCGACGCCGAGGCGACCATGGTTCCTACCGACGGCATGGTGGCCTTTCTGCGCGACCGTCTGTGCGCCTGATCCTGGCACTGGCGCTGCTTGCCGGCGCCGGTGCGGCTTGGGCTGGCGCACAGCAGTACGAGCCGCTGGCGGCCAGCGTGCAGGCGGCCCTGCACGCCGCCGTGGCCGACCGGGCGTCGCCCGACCCGAAGTTCGCCAGCATGCAGGAAAAAATTGAATGGCTGGCGGAGATGTCGCGCCGGCTGGAAAAGCGTATTCCCGACCGTCAGGGCCGGCTTGAATTTCTCAAGACAGTCTATTACGAAGCGCAACGTGCCGGCCTCGACCCACAGCTGGTGCTGGGGTTGATCCAGGTCGAAAGCGGCTTCAAGAAATATTCCGTATCGTCGGCCGGCGCCCGCGGCTACATGCAGGTGATGCCGTTCTGGGTCAAACTGATCGGCAACGGTGACCAAAACCTGTTCCACCTGCGCACCAACCTGCGCTTCGGCTGCACGATCCTGCGTCACTACCTCGATATCGAACAGGGAGATATTTACCGGGCGCTCGGCCGCTACAACGGCAGCCTCGGCGCCCCTGAATATCCGAACATGGTGCGCGGCGCCTGGGAACGGCAGTGGAGCTGGGGCCAGCGGGTGATGACCGCGCCGCGCTGAAAGTCGGCCGTGGCGGGACGCCGAATGCTTAGCGCATGCCGGGCATGAGGCCCTTCATGCCGCGCATCATCTTGGCCATGCCACCCTTGGAAAACTGTTTCATCATCTTTTGCGTCTGCTCGAACTGGTTGAGCAGGCGATTGACTTCCTGGACAGACGCGCCGGCGCCGGTGGCAATGCGGCGCTTGCGGCTGGCCTTGATCAGTTCCGGCTTCGCCCGCTCGCCCGGCGTCATGGAATTGATGATGCCCTCGATACGCCGGGTCGCCTTATCGTCCACGGCGCCGCCAGCCTGCTGGGCCATCTGCCCGAACTGCGCCGGCAGCTTGTCCAGCAATGACGACAGGCCACCCATCTTGCGCATCTGGCCGATCTGCTCCTTGAAGTCGTTGAGATCGAAGCCCTTGCCGGTCTTCATCTTCTTGACGAATTCCTGTGCCCTCTCCTGATCGACGTTGCGGTGCGCCTCTTCGACCAGGCCGAGGATGTCGCCCATGCCGAGGATGCGCGAAGCCATGCGCTCCGGGTGGAATTCCTCGATGCCGCCCAACTTCTCGCCGATGCCGGCAAACTTGAGCGGCTTGCCGGTGACGTGGCGCACGGACAGTGCCGCGCCGCCGCGAGCGTCGCCGTCCAGCTTGGTCAGAATCACACCGGTGAGTGGCAGCGCCTCGGCGAAAGCCTTGGCGGTGTTCACTGCGTCCTGGCCGAGCATGGCGTCAACGACGAACAGGGTTTCGATCGGCTTCAGCGCGGCGTGCAGTTCGCGCACCTCGGCCATCATCGCCTCGTCGATGGCCAGCCGTCCGGCGGTGTCCACGAACAGCACATCGTGGTAATGCTTTTTCGCATAGTCGAGCGCCGCCAGCGCGATGTCGAGGGGCTTCTGGCCGACCGCAGAAGGGAAGAAATCCATGCCGGCCTGCGCCGACACGGTCTTCAACTGCTCGATGGCGGCCGGGCGATAGACGTCACAGCTCACCGCCAGCACCTTCTTCTTCTGCCGCTCCTTGAGCCACTTGCCGAGCTTCGCGGTAGTGGTAGTCTTGCCCGCGCCCTGCAGGCCGGCCATCAGGATCACCGCCGGCGGCTGGGTGGCGAGATTGAGACCAGCCTTCTCGCCGCCCATGAGGTCGGTGAGTTCACGGTGCACGACGCCGACCAGCGCCTGGCCGGGCGTCAGCGAACCTACTACTTCCTGGCCGACCGCCTTTTCCTTGACCCGGGTAATGAAGTCCTTCACTACCGGCAGCGCCACGTCGGCCTCAAGCAGCGCCATGCGCACCTCGCGCAGCATCTCGGCGATATTGTCGTCAGTCAGTCGTGCCTGGCCGCGCAGGGTCTTGACGACCTTGGCCAGCCGATGAGTCAGGTTATCCAGCATGGAGGAATAGGGCGTGGGGAATGGGGTAAACTTGCAAGATGCCGTCGATTTTACTGCATCTGATTGCCGCCGCTCTCTACGTCGGCCTCGCCACGCTATCCTGGAGCCGCCGGTGGCGCGGGCCGGCGCTCGACCGGCCGCCGGCCGGCCTCACGAGCTGGGAACGAGCCTGGTTGCTGGCGGCATTGCTCGCCCACGGCGCCACTCTTGCCCGGGA
>DASRXN010000221.1:0-10945 GCA_035654135.1 Rhodocyclaceae bacterium
TCGACCGCGCGCATGAAGGTATCCGTGACGCCGATGGAAATGTTGAAGTTGGTCAGATCGCCATGATCCTTGGCGTGGATGAAGTCCTCGATATCCGGATGGTCGCAGCGCAACACGCCCATCTGCGCCCCGCGACGTGAACCGGCCGATTCAACGGTTTCGCAGGAGCGGTCGAAGACGCGCATGTATGACACCGGCCCGGAGGCGCGCGACTGGGTACCTTTCACATGGGCGCCGACGGGCCGGATGGTCGAGAAGTCGTAGCCGACACCGCCGCCGCGGCGCATGGTTTCGGCGGCCTGCAAGAGGGCGGTGTAGATGCCGGGACGGCCGTCGACGATCTCGGAAATCGAGTCGCCTACGGGTTGCACGAAGCAGTTGATCAGCGTCGCGCACAGATCGGTGCCGGCGGCCGAGTTGATGCGGCCGGCGGGCACGAAGCCGTTCTCCTGGGCATCGAGGAAGCGTTCCTGCCAGAAGCTGCGCTTGTCTTCCGCCTCCACGGCAGCCAGCGCGCGGGCGACGCGGTCGCGCACGTCATGGACGCTGCGTTCGTTGCCCTTGGCATACTTCTCGATCAATACCTCACCAGAAATCTCCTGCGCCAGGGGCAGGCCCATTTGCTGGATAGGAACGATGTCTCCTGAGATCGGCGTGTCTGTTGTCATCTTTTGGTCCGATGGTTGTTTAAAGGGTGATGCAGATGGCGTTGAGGAAACTCTGGGCGGCAAGCATATCCCTGTCTTCTTTCGTTTGGAAGAGTCATTTTTTCAGCGCCTGTAAAAACAACTAGTTACAATAGTCGCTAGTGGTTGAGCAAGTGCTGTGCCACTACATGTAGTGGGTCGATCGAGGGGGAAAATCGAGTCGATTCAGGGGCTTGGCGTGCCTTACAATTCACCCCTGTGCCGGCATAGCTCAGTTGGTAGAGCAACCGCCTTGTAAGCGGTAGGTCCCCAGTTCGAATCCGGGTGCCGGCACCACTGTTCCGGGCTTAGAGGTGCAGCATCGCCATGACGCCGATGACCATGCCGCCGGCGGCGACTGCCGCCGACGCCCACATCAGCCAGCGCCGCCGTGCCAGCAGCGTGATTGCCGCCAGCGAGATCGCCACCTGCATGGCCGTCATGGCCTGCGCCCAGCGGTGATGCAGGTGCATGACCTCGTCGCTCTGGTGATCGGCTTCCTTCGATGCCTGCTCGAGTGCCTCTGCCTTGGTCTTGATTTCGGCCTTTTCCGACTTGTAGCGTTCGATTTCGCTCTGGTAGCGCTCACGCTGCTCGCCCTGAGTCAGCACCACCGACAGCTCGGCCAGGTTCTGCTTGTTGCTCTTGGCCTGATAGTAGCTCCACTGGTTCGAGGCTTCCGTCTTCTTGATGGCGGCCTCATTCTTGAACAGCAGGGCCTCGTTCTGGCTGGCGCCGCCGGCGAAGCTGAACAGGGCGCCGCAGGTGGACAGGATGGCGGTCATGACGGCAATGCGCGAAGCGAGCGAGTCGCCGTCGCCGCCATGCTGGCCCGCATGTTCGACTGCGTGGTCGTGGGGGCCGTGAACGTGAAAGTGATCTCCTGACATGGTGCGGTAAACTCCATTCTTTACGGGAAATACTTCATGCAGATGGCAAGTATTCTAACGCGTTGGTGTTGCACCTTGATTCTGGCCGTCTGGGCACTGCCGGCGGCGGCCGAACAGCTGACGCTCTTCGTCATCGGCGACACCGGCGATTGCGATACCGGCGGCGCCGGGAAGGTTTCGGCGGCCCTGCGTGCCCAGCCCGACTGGCAAAGCGGCTGGCTGATCGAAGTGGGCGATCTTGCCTATCCGGTGGCCACGCGCGAGCGCCTGCTCGAATGTCACGAGCCGCATTTCAGCATGTTCTCGCGACGGCTGGCGGCGCCCGGCAACCATGACTGGTACGATCCGGGCGCGCGCGGTTTCTTCAGCCTGTTTCCCGATCCCGTTCCGCGTGCGGTCGATCTGGACGGCCGCTGGCGGCTTTGGCTGCTCGACAGCAATCTGCGCGGCGACGCGTGGAACATGCAGGTGCAGTGGCTCGACGACGCGGTGAAACAGGCGGCGGGGCGCTGCGTCATCGCCGCATGGCATCATCCACGCTGGTCGTCGAGCCTGCGCGGCGGCAGTTCCTTCGTCGCACCGTTGTGGGAGCGCACCGCCGGGGTCGCCGTCCTCAGCCTGCACGGCCACGATCACCACTACGAAGCCATGTCGCCGCTGGACAAGGCCGGCCGGCCGGCCGACGGCGGCACCCGTTCCTTCATCGTCGGCAACGGCGGCGCCAAGCTTTATCCGGTGATGACCGGTGCCTGGCCGTCGAAGGCCGTTGCCAATCGCTGGGGCTTTCTGCGCATCGACATCCAGGGCGACCGCTATGACTGGCAGGCCCTGGACGTCGATGGCGAGAGGCTGGACGCAGGCTCCGGGCAATGCAATTCGGCCTGAAACATCCCGGCGCATGGGATTGCTGAACTGGCTGAGCGCGCCAGGCGCACCCGATGCGGCGACCCGTGTCCTGATCGAGCGAGCCATCGCCGCCGTCGATCCCTTGCTGAAGACGGTAGGCAGTTACGAGCGCAAACTGGCGCCGGCGGTGTACCACGCCATCGATTACTGCGAGAGCCTGGCGGCGCGCATTCCCGGGCCGTTCGAGATCAGCCGCGCTGCCTTCGCCGCCGACCCGCTGGTACACGCGCTATTCGCCAGCGCCGACGATATCGGCACCATGCTTGCCCGCAGCCAGTGCGTGCGCGAACACCTGGTCGGCCCGGCGGCGCCGATGGCGGGACAGTGCTGTGCCCTGCTCGGCATGCGCCACCGCGAGAAGTCCGGCTTCGGCGCTCGTTTGACCGGTCAGCTGGTATGCGCCGACCAGCCGCAGCGGACGCTTCATTTCGAGGATCACACGCTTGCCGAGCCGGCTCCGGACCTGGAGCGCGCGCGGTCGGGCCTGCGCGAGGCCATGTTCGACGGCCTGATCAGGAGTTTTGCCGTCCATGTCGCCGAAGTGCGCGAGGAGCGCGCCGGCCTGCGCCAGGAACAGGCGCTGGCCAGCGCGCGCGAACGAGTTGCCGGCAGGGCCGAAAGTCAGTCGCGGCGATACGCCGACCTGCAGCGGCGGCTGCGCGCCACGGCCGATGCGCTCTCGCCACCGCGCCTGCTCGATGCCCTGACGGACTGCCTCATGTCGCCCGAGCCTTACCTCCGGCTCGAGCCGGTGACGTTTGCCGTCGATCGCGCCGGCATCATCGCCGGCGACGGGCAGGGCGATGCCGATACCCTGCATTTCGTCGAACTGAACAGCCGCGATCAGCGCCGCTGGGTGGTGATGCTGGTGCGCATCGAGCGCGAGGAGGCGCGCCGGGCTGTCGAAGGCCAGGAAGCGGCACGGCGACACATCGTGATCTGAGTTGTCTTTTGCAGTAGGATTGACCGCGATGAACAAGGCCTTCGTGAAGGAAACCGACGACGAGGAAGACGAGATTCCGGGAGCGCCCGAGTTGCCTCCGGGAACGCGCAACTACATGACGGTGTTCGGGCACCGCCGGCTGAAGGAGGAACTGGTGCACCTCGTCAAGGTCGAGCGCCCCGAAGTGGTCAGAGTTGTCTCCTGGGCAGCGGGCAATGGCGACCGTTCCGAAAACGGCGACTACATCTACGGCAAGAAGCGCTTGCGCGAGATCGACCGCCGCATTCGCTACCTGACCAAGCGCATCGAGAACGCGGTGGTGGTGGACCCGGTGCAGCAGGAAAACGTCGAACAGGTTTTCTTCGGTGCCACGGTCACGATCGGCGATGCTGACGGCAGCGAGGTCAGCTACCAGATCGTCGGCGTCGACGAGGCCGATGCCGGCCACGGCCTGATCAGTTGGCTGTCGCCGCTGGCGCGGGCGTTGATGAAGTCCCGGGAAGGGGATCTGGTCCGTTTCCAGAGTCCGGCGGGGGCGCGGGAACTGGAAGTGGTGGCGATCCGCTATCGCTAAGCGAGCGATAGAGACCATGGCCGCCCCGACATTGCGTCCGCTTCCCGCCAGCAGCGAATCGCTCGAGTCGCCGTCGGTGGATTGGGATGCGTCCGATCCGGGGCAGGTCGCGCAGGCCTTGCGCGTCAGCCAGCAGCGACTGATGCTGGCGCTGGAGGCGGCCAACGAGGGGCTCTGGGACTGGGATCTGCCCTCTGGGGACGCCTATCTGAGCCCCAGTTACTACGCCATGCTCGGCTATCGCCAAGGCGATTTTCCGGCCACCTTCGAAGGCTGGACATCGCTGCTGCATCCGGACGACCGCCCGGCGCTGATGGGGGAATTGTCGGCGCTCGTCGGGCAGGGGCGGGATCGCTTCGAACTGGAGTTCCGGCTGAGGAGCCGGAATGGCGGCTGGCGCTGGGTGCTCGGGCACGGCATGGTCGTTGCGCGCGACGCCGAAGGCGTGCCCACCCGAATCCTGGGCATCAATCTGGACATTACCGAGCGCTGCCTGGCCGACTCTGCGCTGCAGGAAAGCGAGGCGCGTTTCCGGGCGATCTACGACAGCATCCAGGAAGGCATATTGATCCATGACATCGATACCGGCGCAATTCTCTCGACCAACCGGCGCGCATGCGAAATGTTTGCCATGGGCGAGGCGGACCTGCAGGCGGCCAGCTTTGAGGACTTGAGCGACGGGGTGCCGCCCTACACGCAGGCGGATGCGGTTCTCTGGATGATGCGGGCCGCCGCCGGCGAGCCGCAAACCTTCGAGTGGCATGCCAAGGACAGCACGGGGCGGCTGTTCTGGGTCGAGGTGACCATGCGTCGGGCCAGGCTGGGCCAGTTTGAGCGCCTGCTGGCGGTAGTGCGCGACATCTCCCATCGCAAGGAGCAGGAAGCCGAATTGCGGCAGAACCTCGAACGGCAGTTGCAGCTCAACCACAAGCTCGAGGAAGCCCACAACCAGTTGCTGCAGTCGGAAAAACTGGCCTCGATCGGTCAACTGGCCGCCGGCGTGGCTCACGAACTCAACAATCCGATCGGCTTCGTCCATTCCAACCTGGGCACGCTGGAAGGCTACCTGAAGGACCTGTTCGCCATCATCGATGCCTATGAGGATGCGGACAAGGCCGCTCCCGCGGGAGGCTTGCCGCAACTGGAGCATGTCCGCCAGTTGAAGGCGGAAAAGGACTATGCCTTCGTCAAGTCCGACATCACCGAGCTGATGTCGGAGTCGAAGGATGGGCTGCTGCGGGTGCGCAAGATCGTGCAGGACCTGAAGAATTTTTCCCGGGTCGGCGAATCGGAATGGCAATGGGCCGATGTGCACAAAGGCCTCGATTCGACGCTCAACATCGTCTGGAACGAACTCAAGTACAAGTGCAAGGTGAGCAAGGAGTATGGCGAACTGCCGGAAATCCACTGCCTGTCTTCGCAATTGAACCAGGTGTTCATGAACCTGCTGGTCAATGCCGGCCATGCCATCGAAACGCAGGGTGAAATCACCATCCGCACCGGTCGCGCCGGCGACGATGTCTGGATCGAGATTGCCGATACCGGCAAGGGCATCCCGAAGGAGAACCTGAACCGCATCTTCGATCCTTTTTTCACCACCAAGCCCGTGGGGCAGGGCACCGGGCTCGGCCTGTCGCTGTCCTACGGCATCGTCCTCAAGCACCAGGGGCGTATCGAGGTGGCGAGCGAGGTCGGACGGGGCACGACCTTCCGGGTGGTGGTGCCGATCAAGCCGGAGCTTGAAAACGCCGACGCCTCCCCCACATAAAGGCCTGTTTTCATCGGGAGGCATTCATGACCGCAACCAGTACCGCCAGCCGGGAGACCATGGGTTTCCAGGCCGAGGTGAAGCAGCTGCTTCACCTCATGATCCACTCGCTCTACTCGAACCGGGAAATCTTCCTGCGCGAGCTGATTTCCAACGCCGCCGACGCCTGCGACAAGCTGCGCTTCGAATCGCTGCACAATGCCGCGCTGATGGACGGGGGTGGTGATTTCCGCATCGGCATCGCCTTCGACAAGGACGCCCGCACGATTACCGTCAGCGACAATGGCATCGGCATGAGCCGCGACGAGGTGATTAGCCACCTGGGCACGATCGCCAAGTCCGGCACCCGCGAGTTCTTCTCCCAGCTGACCGGCGACCAGCAGAAGGATACCCACCTGATCGGCCAGTTCGGCGTCGGTTTCTACTCCTCGTTCATCGTTGCCGACAAGGTGACCGTGGTCACCCGCCGCGCCGGCGAGGCGGCCAACCAGGGCGTGCGCTGGGAGTCCGACGGCGGCGGCGAGTTCAGCATCGAGATGGTCGATGTGCCCAGCCGCGGCACGCAGATCATCCTGCACCTGCGCGAGACCGAGGACGATCTGCTGTCCGGCTGGAAGCTGCGCCAGATCGTGCGCAAGTACTCCGATCACATCGTCCAGCCCATCGTCATGAAGAAGGAGGAATGGCAGGACGGCGAGCAGAAGGTCACCGGCGAGGACGAGACCGTCAACCAGGCTTCCGCCCTGTGGGCGCGGTCGAAGAGCGAAATCAGCGACGAGCAGTACAAGGAGTTCTACAAGCACGTCGGCCACGACTTCGACGAGCCGCTGGCCTGGAGCCACAGCCGGGTCGAGGGCAAGAGCGAATATACCCAGCTGCTCTACGTGCCGGCCCACGCGCCCTTCGATCTCTGGGACCGCAATGCCCGCCACGGGGTGAAGCTGTATGTGCGCCGCGTCTTCATCATGGACGATGCCGAGCAACTGATGCCGCTCTACCTGCGTTTCGTGCGCGGCGTGGTCGATTCGGCCGACCTGCCGCTCAACGTCTCGCGCGAGATCCTGCAGGAGAGCAAGGACATCGAGGCCATCCGCAAAGGTTGCACTGCCAAGGTGCTGGGCCTGCTGGCCGATCTGGCCGAAAACGAGAAGGACAAGTACGCGAAATTCTGGGGCGAGTTCGGCCGCGTGCTGAAGGAGGGTGTTGGCGAGGACGCCGGCAACAAGGAGAAGATCGCCGGCCTGCTGCGCTTCGCCTCGACCCATGCCGACACGGCCGACGAGACGGTATCGCTGGCCGACTACGTGGCGCGCATGAAGGAAGGCCAAAGCCAGATCTACTACGTCACCGCCGAAACCTTCAACACGGCGAAGAACAGTCCGCACCTGGAAATTTTCCGCAAGAAGGGGCTGGAGGTGCTGCTGCTTTCGGACCGCGTGGACGAATGGGTGATCAGTCATCTGACCGAGTTCGATGGCAAGCAGCTGGTTTCTGTCGCCAAGGGCGACCTCGATCTCGGCAAGCTCGAAGACGCGGCGGAAAAGAAGGAACAGGAATCGGCGGCCGGGGAGTTCAAGGAGCTCACGGAGAAGATCGCCAAGTCGCTTGGCGAGCGGGTCAAGGAAGTGCGCGTTACGCATCGCCTGACCGACAGTCCGGCCTGCCTGGTCGCCGACGAGCACGACATGAGCGGCAACCTGGCGCGCATCCTCAAGGCCGCCGGACAGAAGGCGCCCGACATGAAGCCCATCCTGGAAATCAACCCGCGGCATCCGGTGGTGCTGCGCCTGAAATACGAGGACAAGAAGTTCGACGACTGGGCGGCAGTGCTGTTCGAGCAGGCGATGCTGGCCGAGGGCGGCCAGCTCGACGATCCGGCCACTTTCGTCAAGCGCGTGAACGAACTGATGCTGGCGATGACCGGCAAGTGACTCTGCTCAAGGGCCTGCCGCCGATCATCGACGCGCAGGCCCGCATCCTGATCCTCGGCTCGTTTCCGTCCGAGGCATCGCTGGCGGCCCGGCATTATTACGCCCACAAGCAGAACCAGTTCTGGCGCATCCTCGGCGCAGTAATCGACCAGCCGCTGGTCGACATGGATTACGCGGCAAAGCAGGCAGCGGTGAAGGCCGCCGGCATCGCCATCTGGGATGTCTATGCCTCCTGCGAGCGGCCGGGCAGCCTCGACTCGGCGATCCGCAATGGCCAGCCCAACGATTTCGCCGCGCTGCGAAAGTCAGCCGTCGCGGTACGCCGCGCATGCTTCAACGGCCAGGCCGCCGGACGCTTTGCGCCGCAATTGGAGGCGCTGGGTTTTGAAACCATCGTACTGCCGTCCACCAGTCCGGCGAATGCGAGCTGGAGCTTCGGGCGCAAGCTGGCCGCTTGGCGGGCGGCGTTGCAGCGGTGATCTGAGTTCCTGAAACTCAACCGGCTGAAAGCGACCCCAAGCCGACCTAGCAATATCAGACGACCACGACAGCAACCGCCTCGTTCCTGCCGTTCTCCGTCCTCTGCCAAGCGGACACTCCTGACGTCTACGACGCTACGAAGAGTTCTACCGTGTCCGGATGGACACCATCATGTTTCATTGCCGCAGCCGCATCAGCACCTTGAAGGGCTTTAGTAAGGGCGTCCAGACTGGGCGCGTTCTCGATGATGACCCCCACTCGGTTTCCGCCGTTAGGACTGACAAACGTTCTTACAGTCATCCCGTGCGCCGCGAAGAACTCGGCTCGCTTGGGGGATCTCTGCCAATGGGCGACGTCATCCACATCATGCAAAGCGATTACTGTAATCACTTTGGCCACCTCTCTGTAGTGGTTGAATATCAACAACAGTGTGCCGACACATGATAGGAAGCCCTTGCAAGTCGGCACCAATCTTTACGGTTAAGGCTTGTAGCGCGAATCGGATATCTTTACTGCGGCGAAATGGGTTGCGGCACTTTGTTCACGATGGACTTCAGGGAATGCAGGTAGGCAAAGATTGCCTTCAAGTCCCGATCATTCAACGTGCCGACATCGAACCATGGCATCGGGGGCAGGACGGGCCGTCCTACGCCTAGGTGCTTGCCGGTGCGCATCGTTGCGATAAAGTCCTTTGCACTCCAACTGCCTAACCCTGTTGCCTTGTCCGGGGTCAGGTTTGCCGCAAAGCTCGTACCCCATGGCCCAACCCAAGCGGTCAGGTCGTTATTGGTAACCGCGCCCCAGCGCTCTGGTCCAATCAGTTCTTTAGGTACATCGGAAAGCCTGCCATTTTCTGGATGACCGGAAAGGAATCTTTTCTTGTCTGGCGCAGGCCCACTTGGAGTGATTATCTTTGGTGTATGGCAATCGTGACAACCGCCAAAATTGACGAGATATTCACCTCGGCGGATTTGAGTATCTGACATGGACGCAGCTTGGACAAAACCCGCAAGCAACGTGCTTAGACACGTAGCGCTGAAGAGCCTTCCATATGCCATGGTAAGTTCTCCCCTTCGTCGCAGCGAATCGAAAAAGACCTTCTTGATTTTTAATACTGTACAAATATAGTCGGAATATCAACGGCATTAATAGCAGTGTTATTCAATACAAATAACTTGAATTGTTACTCGAGCAGACAGGGCTTCGAACGTGTGCTGCTGGCCTGCCCTAAATGGCGACGCCTTGTTGAGGACCGCAATAGGTTCGCTGCTGCCGTAGGCTCCTCGCAGGTCACGAGCCGGTTGTGACCGATCTCGGCCTTCGGGAAAAGTCAGCCGTCGTAGTACGCCACGCTGCTAATCAATGGCCGCCAGTTTCATTTCGTCGGCGGCGTGGCGCTGCTGTTCTTCCATCACCAGCAGGCCGAGTTCACGTTTCAGTTCGTTGAACTCGGCGGAGGCGGCGTCGCGCGGTCGCGGCAGGGTGACGTGCTGGTCGCGCTTGACGGTGCCGGGCCGGTAGGTCATGACGACGATGCGGTCGGCGAGGTAGATCGATTCCTCGATCGAGTGGGTGACGAACAGGATGGTCTTGCCGAACTCGGCCCAGATGCGCAGCAGCTCGTCCTGCAGGTTGCGGCGGGTGAGGGCGTCGAGGGCGCCGAACGGCTCGTCCATCAGCAGGATCGGCGAATCGATGGCCAGCACGCGGGCGATGGCGACGCGCTGGCGCATGCCGCCGGAGAGGTCCTTGGGAAAGCGGTCGCGGAAATCCGCGAGCTTCAGCAGGCCCAGCAACTGGTCGATGCGGGCGGCGATCTCGGCCTTCGTTCGCTTCTGCATTTGCATGCCGAAGGCGATGTTCTGGGCCACGGTCATCCATGGGAACAGCGCGTATTCCTGGAACACCATGCCGCGGTCGGGGCCGGGTTCCGTGACGATGCGGCCATCGACGCGGATGCTGCCCGATGTAGGGGGCGAGAAGCCGGCGACGGCATTGAGCAGCGTCGACTTGCCGCAGCCGGAGGGGCCGAGCAGGCAGACGAATTCGCCTTTGGCGATTTCCAGGTCGATGTCGCGCAGGGCGACCACGTCCTGTTCCTTGCCGGGAAAGATTTTCGCCACCCGCTCGACGACGATCTGCGCCATCAGTGCTCCAGGCCGCGGTGCCAGCGCAGCAGGTGGTTGTTGAGCCGGCTGACGGCGGTATCCAGCCCGAGGCCGAGCAGGCCGATGGTCAGCATGCCGGCGATGATCTTGTCCGACCACATGAATTCGCGCGCTTCGAGGATGCGAAAGCCGAGGCCGTTGTTCACCGCGATCATCTCCGAGACGATGACGACGATGAACGCCGTGCCGATGCCGATTCGCACGCCGGCGAGGATGTAGGGGGTCGATGCCGGCAGGATGACCCGCGTGAACAACGTCCATTGGCCGGCACCGAGGTTCTTCGCGGCGCGCAGATAAATGCCGTCGACATGGCGGACGCCGGCGATGGTGTTCATCAGCACCGGGAAGAAGGCGCCGAGCACGATCAGGAAGACCGAGGGCGGATTGCCGAGGCCGAACCAGACGATGGCGAGCGGGATGTAGGCGATGGGGGGAATCGGCCGCAGGATCTGCACCAGCGGGTTCATCAGGGCGTAGACGCGCTGGCTGGCGCCCATCAAAAGGCCCAGCGGCAGCGCCAGGACGGCGCCGACCGCGAAGCCGACCAGCACCCGGTACAGGCTGCCCACGGCGTCGGCGGGCAGCTCGCCGGAAATGGC
>DASRXN010000222.1:0-5459 GCA_035654135.1 Rhodocyclaceae bacterium
GCGGCGAAGCTGCGGTGGTCATGCGCACCTTGCCAACCGTCTGGGCGCGGTAGAGCGCCGCCACGCCGGCATCGCGCAACAGCGCACCCCAGGTGGCGTTGGCGACGATCATCAGTTCGGCGACCAGCTTGTCGAGCGGCGAGCCGCGTGGCCGCTCGTCGATCTCGACGCGCCCCGGGCCATCGCCGGTCATCGCGTTCCAGTCGACGACGAAGTTGTAGTCCTTGCGCTGCGGTGCGTTCGCCGACTGGCCGCGGCCGGCTTCGAGCACCGTCGCCAGTTCCCACAGCCGTTTCAGTTCGTCGTGGAAGGGAAACTCGCCCAGACCATCGGCCAGCGTCTGCTCGTTGAACACCGGCTCGATGTCGTGGTGGCGCAGGTTGGCCACCACAGGCACTCGCTCCAGCCTCGTTTCGTGCCCCTGCACCGACAAGTCGGCGGCGACATCGAGGTAGAGCGATATTGCCGGCACGGTCTTGCCTGCGCCGAGCGTGAATTGCTCCACGGCGGCGTCAGGCAGCATGGTGATCTTGCGCCCCGGCATATACACCGTAGACAGCCGATTGCGCGCAATGCGGCCGAGGTCGGAGTCGGGCGCGATACCCAGTCCGGGGGCGGCGATGTGGATACCGATGCGCATGCCGCCATCGTCACCAACCGTGATCGAGAAGGCATCGTCGATCTCGGTCGTCTGGGCATCGTCGATGGAGAATGCGCGCACTTCGGCCAAGGGCAGATCGCCGATGCCGGCGGGTTTGGCGAATGCCGGAAAGTCGGTGCCCTGCGGGAAATACTCGAACAGGAAACGGCCAAGGTGGTAGCCGTGCGTGTCCGCGATGGCGCCACAGCGCTGCATCAGCCGTGGCACGGAGAGGCCGGTGTCAGCGCAGGCGGCTTCCAGGGCCTTGGTTTCCGGCCGATTGCGGTCGGGCTTGTAGAGCAGCTGCGCTAGCAGCGGCGAGAACTCGGCCGGCAGCGTGTCGGCCTTGAGATCGTCGACCATGCGTTCGATGGCCAGCGCCTGCTGCCGCTTCCTTTCCTGGCCGGCGAGGGCGGCCTGAAGGATTTCCGGCGGCGCCTTCTTGAATCGTCCCTTGCCTTTGCGGTGGAAGTGGATCGGTGCCGAGTGCAGCCTGAGCAGCAGGGCGGCGGCTTCGACGGCGGCCGGCTTGTGTCCCGCGTAGTCGGCGGCGAACTCCTCGAAGCCGAACTCGGCGTCCGGGCAGGCTTGCCAGAGAAAATCGACGTCGATATCCGTCGCGTCCCGCTCGGCGCATTCAAGCAGATCGGCCGGCGATGGCACGTCGAAGCGCAGCAGGACGTTGGCCGCCTTCACTTTGGCGCGCTTGCCGGAGGCGAGTTCGACTTGCAGCGAGGTATTGTTGTCGGCGAGCACGGTGCCTGCCT
Organism: Rhodocyclaceae bacterium; assembly: GCA_035654135.1. Taxonomy (GTDB): domain Bacteria; phylum Pseudomonadota; class Gammaproteobacteria; order Burkholderiales; family Rhodocyclaceae; genus Fen-999. The sequence continues at coordinate 1,408 of DASRXN010000222.1, forward strand.
TGAAGGCGCCGTCCTCCTCGAACAGGACGTTCATGGCGTCGACCAGTCGACCAGCCCCAGCTGCCAGGTAGCGATGACGACGATACCGAAGGCGATGCGGTACCAGGCGAAAATCGTGAAGTCGTGGGTCGAGATGAAGCGCAGCAGCCAGCGCACGCAGAGGAAGGCGGAGACGAAGGCGGCGACGAAGCCGACCGCCCACATGCCGAGGTCGTCGGCGTTCAGCAGTGCCCGCTCCTTGTAGAGCTGGTAGGCGGTGGCAGCGAGCAGTGTCGGGATGGCCAGGAAGAAGGAAAACTCGGTGGCTGCCTTGCGCGACAAACCGAACAGCAGGCCGCCGATGATGGTGGCGCCGGAGCGCGAGGTGCCCGGAATCAGGGCGAGGGCCTGGCACAGTCCCAGCTTGAAGGCGTCGATGACGTCGAGTTCGTCGACGCTGTCGACACGGATGCGGTGCTCGCGCTTCTCGGCCCAGAGAATGATGAAGGCGCCGATGATGAAAGCCAGGGCCACGGGCACCGGCTGGAACAAATGGGACTTGATCGTCTTGCCGAACAGCAGGCCGAGAATGGCCAGCGGCAGGAAGGCGATGAACAGGTTGAGGACGAGACGCTGCGCCGCCGGGTCTCGCGTCAGGCCGGCCAGCACGCCAGCGATGCGGGCCCGGTACTCCCAGCAGACGGCGAGAATGGCGCCCGACTGGATGACGATCTCGAACAGTTTGCCGCGTTCGTCATTGAAATGCAGCAGATCGCCGGCCAGGATCAGGTGGCCAGTGCTCGAAACCGGCAGGAACTCGGTCAGCCCCTCGACGATGCCGAGTATCAGGGCGTGCAGCAGGGGTGTGAAGTCCATGTCCGGGTAGGCGCGGGAGAAAGGCGGGCGAGTTTAGCACGGCGAAACGAATCGACTATTGTCAGTGTCCGAGGCGGTTTCGGCTTCCAGCCTGGCGAGCCAGGCCAGCGCCTCTTCGCGCGTTGTGCCGCACATTTCCGCCGAGGGCTGCAAACCGGAGCAGCAGGCCGGCCGTTCGGAGAGGCCAAAGATTTCGCAGCGAAAGTCAGTCGTGAGATGACGGCAGGCTGCACCCGCCGGTTTCGCCAGGCTGCTGATCGACGGTGCGATGCAGCAGGCGCCGCAGCCGGCCCGGCACTCCATGAACTCGCGCTCTCCTACTTGCGGCCGTAGCGGGCTGCAAAGCTGGCAGAGGCGATGCGATTGGCGTTGATCATGTAGCCGACCAGCGCACCAGTGGCATCTTCCGGCACTTCGAGCTTTTCGACCTTCAGTGCATGCACGGTGAAAATGTAGCGGTGCGGCTTGTCGCCCATGGGCGGACAGGGGCCACCCCAGCCGGGCTTGCCGAAATCGGTGCGCGTCTGCACCACGCCCTTGGGCATCTTCTTGGCAGCGGGGTCGCCGGCGCCCGGCTGGAGGCCATGCGTGTCGACCGGGATGTTGATCACCAGCCAGTGCCACCAGCCGCTGCCGGTCGGTGCGTCGGGATCGTAGACGGTCACGGCGAAGCTCTTGGTGTCCTTCGGTGCGCCTTGCCAGACCACAGCCGGCGAGATGTTCTCGCCAGCGCAGCCAAAGCCGTTGAAGACGTACTTGTTGGCGATCGGCTTGGTGCCACCGACATCGGGACTGGCGGCCCGAAAATCATCTGCGTGAGCGGCCAGGGGGAGGAGCAGGGCAAGCAGCAGGGTAAATGTCTTCATCGTGATTCTCCGGCACCGGGGAAGCCAATGTTAGCCCGTTTCGGCAGGTTGCGCGCCCTGGCCGCACGCCCAAGCAATAGCGCGATCGCAGCCCAGACCCCGGCGACCGGCACCGCGAGCCACGTCATGGCGTGAGTCGACATTCCCAGCGCGCGCAGGCCGGCGAATATCCACGACGACGAGGCGTCACCGCCGCGATGAACAAGGGTGTCGATGACGTTCTTCGCCTTGTACTTCTGTTCGGCCGGCAGCACGTTGAACAACGTCTCGCGCGCCGGCTTGCTGATCGCGTATTCGCCGGCGCGACGCATGACGCCGAAGGCCACCAGCGTGGTCAGCACCGGTTGCAGCGCCAGAACGGCGAAGCCGACGATGGCAAGCACGGGCATCGCCACCAGCAATACCGTGGTGCCCAGCCGGCCGATCAGGGTGCCGAAGGCCGCGACCTGGATCAGCAGGGCCAGCACATTGACGACGATGTCCACCGTTGCCAGCAAGCGCGTGCGCTCCGCACTGCTGGCGATCGCCGCCGGGATCAGTTCGGTTTGCTGGAAATAGAGGAAGGTGGACAGCAGCGAATAGAGAAAGAGAAACAGGCAGATGCCCAGCAGGTAAGGAGAACGAACGATATCGACGATGCCGGACCAGATGCCGCCTTGCAAGGGTGCTTCCGCGGGCGATTCGACGATGGCGGACCCATGCCGAGCCCAGCGGCGCAGCCGGAATATGGCAACGACGACCAGCAGCAGGAACGAGGCCGACACCAGTACCATGCCCTTGGCGCCGACCAGCATGACCAGACCGGCCGTGAGCGATGGACCGACCAATGCGCCGGCCGTGCCGCCGGCCGAGATGAAGCCATACAGGCGCTTCGCCTGCGCGGTAGTGAACAGGTCGGCCATCAGGCTCCAGAACACCGACACGGCAAACAGGTTGAAGACGCTGACCCAGACGAAGAACGCCCGGGCCACCAAGGGCGATTGCGTGCCGCCGGCCTCGAAGGCGACATAGAAGCCGAGCAGGTTGGCGATGAAAAAGCCGTACAGCCAGGGCAGCAGGCGCTTGCGCGGAAACCGCCCGGTCAGCCAGCCGAAGACCGGCGTGATGACCAGCATGGTAACGAACACCAGGCTGAAGATTTCCTGCAGGTTCGCCTGCCCCACCTGGATGGCCATCTCGTCGCGGATGGGCCGCAGCACGTAATACGCGGCCAGCAGGGCGAAGAAATAGACGAAAGCCCACAGCGAGGCGGCAAGTTCATCCGGCTCGGCGCGCGTGAGTCTCCGTAGCCACGCCCCATCGTGCCAGGCACGGCGTGCCGCCATGACTGACTTTCAGCTCTTCCGGTAAATCTCGGCACCCTGCTTGACGAACTCGACCGCCTTTTCCTCCATGCCCAATTCCAGCGCTTGCTGGTCCGAAACATGGTGGCTGGCGGCGAAGTCGCGCACGTCCTGCGAGATCTTCATCGAACAGAAATGCGGCCCGCACATGGAGCAGAAGTGCGCCTGCTTGGCGGCGTGCTGGGGCAGCGTCTCGTCGTGGAACTCGCGGGCCTTGTCCGGGTCGAGGCCGAGGTTGAACTGGTCTTCCCAGCGGAACTCGAAGCGCGCCTTCGAGAGCGCGTTGTCGCGCGCCTGCGCGCCGGGGTGGCCCTTGGCCAGGTCGGCGGCGTGGGCGGCGATCTTGTAGGCCATGATGCCGTCCTTGACGTCGTTCTTGTCGGGCAGGCCGAGGTGTTCCTTCGGGGTCACGTAACAGAGCATGGCCGTGCCGTACCAGCCGATCATCGCCGCACCGATGGCGCTGGTGATGTGGTCGTAGCCCGGTGCGATGTCGGTAGTGAGCGGACCCAGCGTGTAGAAGGGCGCTTCCTTGCACCACTTCAATTGCAGGTCCATGTTCTCCTTGATCATATGCATGGGCACGTGACCGGGGCCTTCGATCATCACCTGGCAATCGTGCCGCCAGGCGATGTCGGTGAGTTCGCCCAGCGTCTTCAGTTCGCCCAGTTGCGCCTCGTCGTTGGCGTCGTAGAGCGAGCCGGGGCGCAGGCCGTCGCCGAGGCTAAAGGCCACGTCGTAGGCCTTCATGATCTCGCAGATGTCCTCGAAGTGCGAGTAGAGGAAGTTTTCCTTGTGGTGCGCCAGGCACCACTTGGCCAGGATCGAGCCGCCACGGCTGACGATGCCGGTCATGCGCCCGGCGGTCATCGGGATGTAGCGCAGCAGCACGCCGGCGTGGATGGTGAAGTAGTCGACGCCCTGCTCGGCCTGCTCGATCAGCGTGTCGCGGAAGATTTCCCAAGTGAGGTCCTCGGCCTTGCCGTTC
>DASRXN010000223.1:0-27077 GCA_035654135.1 Rhodocyclaceae bacterium
CATCCCAGACTTCGTAAACTTCCTTCGGAATCTCGAAGGGGCCGAAATGCCAACCGATGTGCGGCCGGGTGAGAGAGATCTCGATGTCGCCGAGGGGCGCGCCGTGAACATCATGCGTCCCCTGCTTGTTGGGCGAGCCGGCACCGATCACCGTCTTGCAACAGATCAGCGTCGGCTTGTCGGTGACTGCCTTGGCTGCTTCAATTGCAGCATGAAGGGCTTCGGGATCGTGACCGTTGACGTTCGGCACGACGTGCCAGCCGTAGGCCTCGAAACGCTTGGGCGTATCGTCGGTGAACCAGCCTTCGACGTGGCCGTCGATGGAGATGCCGTTATCGTCCCAGAAGGCGGTCAACTTGCCCAGGCCCCAGGTACCGGCCAGCGCGCAGGCTTCGTGGGAGATGCCTTCCATCAGGCAGCCATCGCCGAGGAAGACGTAGGTACGGTGATCGACGATGTCGTGGCCGGGTTTGTTGAACTGGTCGGCGAGCAGTTTCTCGGCCATGGCCATGCCGACGGCGTTGGTGATGCCCTGTCCGAGCGGGCCGGTGGTGGTCTCGACGCCCGGGGTATAACCGTATTCCGGGTGACCCGGAGTGCGCGAGTGCAGTTGGCGGAACTGCTTGAGGTCGTCGATCGATAGATCGTAGCCGGTCAGGTGCAGCAGGGCGTAGATCAGCATCGAGCCGTGGCCGTTGGAGAGTACGAAACGGTCGCGGTTCGCCCACTTGGGGTTGTTGGGGTTGTGGCGCATGTGGTGGTTCCACAGCACCTCGGCAATCTCGGCCATGCCCATGGGCGCGCCGGGGTGGCCGGAGTTGGCCTTCTGCACGGCGTCCATGGCCAGGGCGCGGATGGCGCTGGTCAGGTTATTGAACACGGGGGGGTCGAAATCGCTGAAAGTGGACATCGTATTTCCTCGTCGATTATTGCCGGAGAAAGCCGATGATTATCGGCGAAACCCGGTCCATTGTGTTGTTGGTGATGGGGGCCGGTGCGGGACCGGCCCTGGTGGAACCCGGCAGCCCTTATTTAGAGCTGCGCTTCCACTTTTTTTCCATGAGGTCCAGCATGATTGGCGACAGCACCAGTTGCATCGCCAGTTCCATCTTGCCGCCCGGCACGACCATGATGTTCGGCCGCGACATGAAGGAGTCGTGGATCATGGTCAGCAGGTAGGGGAAATCGACACCGTGCGGGTCGCGGAAGCGGATGACGACCATGGATTCGTCCAGGGTCGGAATGTCGCGGGCGATGAAGGGGTTGGAAGTGTCGACGATCGGCACGCGCTGGAAGTTGATATGGGTGCGCGAAAACTGCGGGCATATGAAATTGACGTAGTCGTGCATCCGGCGCAGGATGGTTTGGGTCACGGCCTCGACCGAATAGCCGCGGCCGGCCGTGTCGCGGTGGATCTTCTGGATCCACTCGAGGTTCACCACCGGCACTACACCGATGGCCAGGTCCACGTGCTGGGCGACGTCGGCGTCATCACCGACATAGGCGCCATGCAGGCCCTCGTAGAAGAGAAGGTCGGTATGCTCGGGCAAGTTCTCCCAAGGGGTGAAGGTGCCGGGCTGCTGGCCGTAGGGCGCGGCCTCTTCGTCGTTGTGCAGGTAGAAGCGGCGCTTGCCGTGGCCGGTTTCGCCGTAGTTCTTGAAGATGCCTTCGAGTTCCGCCAGTTCATTGGCATCGGGGCCGAAGTGGGTCGGGGCGCGTTCATTGCGAGCTTCGGCTTCGGCAACGACCTTCTTCATCTCGGAACGGTCGTAGCGATGCATGCTGTCGCCCTCGATGACCGCTGCCGTGATCTTTTCACGGCGGAAGATGTGCTCGAAGGACCGCTTGACCGTGGTGGTACCGGCGCCGGAGGAGCCTGTGACCGCGATGATCGGATGCTTGATGGACATGGTGTCTCCCCTCTAATGAAAATTCTTCTTGCGTATCAGCCCGCCCGCCAATCCGGCGCGGCGTTCCGTGATGATGTTCTTGTTCCGGGTGTCCGTTCCGCCAACTTTCCCCGGCCGCCTCTGTCAAGAAAATCCCCACCCCCTTGTGGGGGGCGGGGCCAATCTGGCTGTAACGCCAGAGGGAGTGGAGAAGTACGGGGCGCGGAAACCACGACCCGACGGGCGAAATGTAATCCCCGATACCCATAAGCGCCATTCACTTTTTCTTATCATTGGAATAAGAGGCTCGTTATTGCTATGCAGCATGCTGACTGGGTAATCCAAGCCTATTTCGTCAGCGCCATAAACAATTCTGGCAGCCTTTGCGGCAGGCGCTCGACGTTGTCGATGACCGAATGTCGCTTGCCGAATATATCCGCCACGTATTCGTCGGCGCGCGGATCGAGGCTGATGCAATAGGGGAAGATGCCCTTTCGGTCCAGTTCCCTGACTGCCTGACGGGCATCCTCGATCAGCTGCCGCTCGTCCGGACTGTCCACATCCGACGGCCGGCCGTCGGTGAGGATCAGCATGAGCTTCTTGTCGGCTTGTTTCGCGCCGAGGTAATGGCCGGCATGGCGCATGGCGGCGCCCATACGCGTCGAATAGCCGGCCTCCATGGAGGCGAGTCTGCCCTTGACGCCGTCGTCCCATTTCTCGGAAAAGCCCTTGATGTGCTGGTAGCGCACCTGATGGCGGGTGTCCGAGTGGAAGCCGCCAATGGCGAATGGGTCGCCGAGCCGGTCGATGGCCCAGGCCAGCAGCGACACGGCTTCCTGCGAGAGTTCGAGAATGGTCTGCTCGCCGCCCGGCGTCCTTTCGTTCAGCGACTCGGAAAGGTCGAGCAGCAGCAGCACCGCGATGTCGCGGCCGCTGGTGCGGTGGCTCATGTTGATGCGCGGGTCGGGGGTGCTGCCGCTCCTGAAGTCGATCAGCGAACGCAGCGCGATGTCGAGGTCGAGTTCCGAGCCTTCCTCCTGGTAACGGATGCGCACCTTGTCCTGTGGTTTCAGAAGGTCGAGCAGGCGCTTCAATTGCTTGGCGAGCGCCGAATGCTTGGCCAGCAGGCGGTCGATCTTCGCCGAGCTGCCGGAGGGATGCAGCGCCTCGTAAAGGCTGACCCAGTCGGGACGGTAGGTCTGGCTCTGGTAGTCCCACTCGTGATAGTGCCGTGGCGGCAGTCCCTGTTGTTCTTCGCTCTTCTGCAACTGTCGCGGCTCGTCGAAGGCCTCCTCTTCGTCTCCTTCTTCGATGAATTTCCAGAGCTGCCGATTGTCGTCGCGGTAGCCGACGACGGTGTCGTCGAAATGCACCTGGGCGTACTGGTCGGACGCGCACCGCGTGCGGGCGACGTAGGCGAGCGCCAGGCCGGCAATGTCGCTGGTGCTTGAGGCGCCCCCCTTGAGCAGGTCCTGGAAGCGGGCGACGAAGTCGTCGAGGATGGGATCGTCGTAGCCATGTTCCGGGTCCAGAAAGGCGCGCGAAAGCATGGCCAGCCGATGGCGCAGGCAGGAGGTTGTTGCCGGGTCGCAGGCGCTGGCCACAGGCTTTGGATGGAGGGCAAGGAAGATGCGCCGCAAGCCCGGATACTCGCGCATCAGCAGGATGTCGATGCGCGCGTCCTCAAAGAATTCGACCGCCATGCGCTGGAACGGACTCCAGTTATCGGCCACCTGAGCTTCACTCCAGCGCCGATGGCCGACCATGTGGGCGAGCACGGCACGGTAGCGATCGATGCCGGCCACGCCGGCAACGTCATCGAAGACGTCCGGGACCCGCATGCCGAGCTTGTCGTAGTAGGGGACCGGCTGCCGCAATTCGTGAAACGCCGTCGAGTATGGAATCAGCACATCAGGGTCGTTCCACAGCGCGCGCAGAGTGAGGTCGAGCTTGCGTTCGACGTCATGAAACAGTGTGCCGTGCCGCTCGCGTTGCAGTACGGCGCGGCTGTCGGCCGAAGTCAGGCTGAAATATTCCTGCTGTCGTTCGGGATGGTTGCCGTAATTGCGGATGCCATATTCGGTCCAGTTCTTGAGGCCTGCCAATGTCAGCAGTTCGACCAGCCTGGGTGCTTGGGCAAGGAATTCGGGTAGGCCCGGACTCGGAATCGTCTGATGAAAACCGTGGATGGAGCCGGTCGTGCGCACCATGAGGTCGCGCGCGATATCGATGTAACGCTGCAACCGGTCGAGCGACTGCAAGCGGCGCGCAACCGCCGCCAGTGTTTGCAGGAAAGGCGCAATCGCCGGGCCGTTGGGCGACTTCTGCATGGCGCGGACGAAATCCATCACCACCGCCAGTGGATCTCCCTTGGTTGCCGCGACGACGCTCGGCCATTCTTCGAGGAAGGCCAGCATCGGTTCGGGGCCGCGACCGAGCTTGCCGAGCACGCGCGCGCCTTCCAGGTAAGCCTTCATCTGCGGCCGCGAGAAGACCGCGAGCGCCTCGTAGACGCATTCCTCAAACACCTCGGCGACCTGCTGGAAGCCGCAGTCGAGCTCGTACCAGTAGGTCTGCACCTGCGGGTGCATCATCACCCGCTTGCGGATGTCGTTGCCGGTGCTCATCGGCGTGTCACCACGGCTGACTTTGGAGCGCTCAGGCGAAGACGGCGTCGATGGCGTGGTCGAGCGTTTCGCGGATGTCGGCGTCGTCGGTGATGGGTCGCACCAGCGCCATGCGGCAGGCATCGACTGGCGCCACGCCGCGCTGGATCAGCGTCGCCGCATAGACCAGCAGACGGGTCGAGATGCCTTCGTCGAGGCCGTGACCCTTGAGGTTGCGGGCGGTCTGGCCAATCTTGATCAGCCTGGTGGTCTGCTCACGCCCGAGCCCGGTTTCCCTGGCAACGATGTCGGCCTCGAGTTCGGCCTCCGGATAGTCGAAGTCGAAGCCCGTGAAGCGCTGCTTGGTCGACTGCTTCAGATCCTTCATCAGCGACTGGTAGCCGGGATTGTAGGAGATGACCAGCTGGAAGTCGGGATGCGCTTCGATCAGTTCGCCCTTCTTGTCCAGCGGCAGCGTGCGGCGATGATCGGTCAGCGGGTGGATCACCACGGTGGTGTCCTGGCGCGCCTCGACGATCTCGTCGAGGTAGCAGATCGCGCCGATGCGCGCGGCGGTGGTCAGCGGCCCATCGAGCCAGCGCGTGCCGTTGGCGTCAAGTAGGTAGCGGCCGACGAGGTCGCTCGCCGTCATGTCCTCGTTGCAGGCGACGGTGATCAGCGGTTTGCCCAGCTTCCAGGCCATGTACTCGACGAAGCGCGACTTGCCGCAGCCGGTCGGTCCCTTGATCATCACCGGCAGGCGGGCGCCGTAGGCGGCCTCGTAGAGCGCGACTTCGTTGCCCTGGGGCTGGTAGAACGGTTCCTGCTTGACGACGTATTGCGTCTTGTCGGTCATGGTTCTATCCGATCAAACAAGTCAGGTTTAGTCGGCCAAAAAAGCCCCGCCGAAGCGGGGCTTTCATCTAAGCGCAGATTACTTGTGCACACCCAGCTTTTCGCGCCAGCCGGGGAACAGCTTGTCGGCGTCCTTCGGGAAGGATTCGAAGGCACGCGCGAATTCCTTGTGTTCCTTGGCCCACTGAATCGGGTCGGCACCGGCCTTCCAGCAGTCGTAGGCCTGGCGCAGCGAGATGGCACCGGCGGCCGGGGAATCGATGTGGCCGTAAGAGCCGCCGCCGGCTGTGTTGATGACGTTGCCGTGGCCAAGGTTCTCGAAGAAACCGGGCAGGCGCAGGGCGTTCATGCCGCCGGAGATGATCGGCGTGGTCGGCTTCATGCCGAACCACTTCTGGAAGTAGACCGGGCCCTGGCACTCGTCGCGCTCGATCATGTAGGCGATGATCTTGTCGTCGCCTTCGCCTTCCATCTTGCCGTAGCCCATGGTGCCGACGTGGATGCCGGAAGCGCCCTGCAGGCGCGACATCTTGGCCAGCACGAAGGCGGTGTAGCCGCGCTTGGCGGACGGCGAAGTGACGGCGCCGTGGCCGGCGCGGTGATAGTGCAGGTATTGGTTCGGGTACTGGCGGCGGGCGGTGGTGACCATGCCGGGGCCGCCGACGTAGCCGTCGACCAGGAAGGCCAGCTTGTCGGCATCGGGGCCGAAGGTTTCCAGCGCGAAGTCGGCGCGGGCGCACATTTCGTAGTGGTCGTCGGCAGTGATGTTCATGGAGAACAGCTTGGCCTGGCCGGTTTCGTCCTGGGCACGCTTGAGCGAGTCATAAACCAGCGGCAGGACCTTCTTGATCGGGGCGAAGACCTGGTTGCCTTGGGGCTCGTCATTCTTGATGAAGTCGCCGCCGAGCCAGAATTGGTAGGCGGCCTTGGCGAAGGGCTCGGGACGCAGGCCGAGCTTGGGCTTGATGATGGTGCCGGAGATATAGCCACCATCCTTGACCGGACGGCCGAGGATGCGCCACAGGTCGGAGATGTCCTTGGCCGGGCCGTCGAACATCTGGATGACGCGATCGGGCATGTAGAAGTCGATCATCTTGGCGTGTTCGATGTCGCCCATGCCCTGGTTGTTGCCGATGGCCAGGGTCAGGAAGGAGACCAGCATGAAGCGGCCGTCGGTGACGTTGCGGTCGAACAGTTCGAGCGGGTAGGCGATGCGCATGTCTTCGCTCGCCTCGTCGATGTGATAGACCAGTGCATCGACGCCCTTGGTGAAATCATCGGTCGTCGATACTTCGACGTTGGTGCCGGTGGAGGACTCGGCGGCAAAGTGAGCGGCAGCTTCCAGATAACCGGTGCCGGCCCTGGGCTTCATCTTGTAGGCGACCAGGATGTGCTTGCCACCCTTGATGAGGTCTTCTTCCTTGAGGCTGAGATCGGCGTAGCGTGCTGATTGATCCATGGTCTGCTCCTTTGTCTGATGTGTCTGTGGTTATGCGTGATTCCGAAAGTGGCGCCATCTTAGACGCCTGAAATCATAAAAAACATTAAGATTTTTTGATCCGATGCATAAGCTGGATGTCGGTCAGACGGGTCTCGGCCAAGTCCGGCAACACGGCTTGGGCACCCGTGAAGTCTTCGCCCGTCGTGTAGACGCTGGTTGTGATCAGCGTCGGCAGGCGTGCCGCCATGGCTGACTTCAGGCCGTTGGCCGAATCCTCGATCGCCAGGCATTCCTCCGGCGCCAGGCCCAGCCTCTCCAGTACCCAGTCGTAGATGTCAGGCGCCGGTTTCTTCTTCGGCACGATGTCGCCAGCGCCGATCACTTCGAACCAGTTGGCGGAATCCGGCGCGAGACTCGCCTTCAGCAGGGTCGTGACGTTTTCGGGTGTGGTGGTCGTGGCGATAGCGAGGCGAAGGCCGACAGCGCGCGCTTCGTCGATCAGGCGGGCGACGCCGGGCCGCAGGGGAATGCCGCCCTCTTCGAGCAGGGTCAGATAGTGCCGCGTCTTGGCCGCATGCAGTACCTTGATGCGCTCGTCGGCATCCGGCTGCTTGAGAAAGTCCGGGTCATGGCGTTCGCAATAGAAGCGCATGCGCTCCTTGCCGCCGGTGACAGCGAGCAGTTCGCCGTAGAGTGGCACGTCCCAGTGCCAGGCCAGGCCGGCCTCGGCGAAAGCATCGTTGAAGGCGGGCCGGTGGCCGTCGCGCTCGGTGTCGGCGAGCGTGCCATCGACGTCGAAGATCAGGGCTTGAAGTTCCATGGGCACGCAGCGTAGCCGCGCGGACCTATAAGCGCCAGTCACAATTATTTATGCTGATGATAAGATGGTCCTGCCATGAAAAACGTCACCCTGCGCCAGCTCAAGGTTTTCGAGGCCGTCGCCAACCATCTGTCCTTTTCCCGTGCCGCCGAGGAGTTGCACCTGACGCAGCCGGCCGTATCGATGCAGGTACAGGCCCTGGCCGAGCAGGCCGGCGTGCCGCTGTTCGAGCAACTGGGCAAGAAGATCTACCTGACCTCCGCCGGCGAGGAACTGCTGCGCCATGTCCGGCGCATCGCCCAGCAGTTGCGCGAGGCCGGCGATGCGCTGGCGGCGATTCGCGGCGCCAAGGGCGGAAGGCTGACCCTTGGCGTCGTCTCGACGGCCAAGTATTTCGCACCGCGGCTGCTGGTGGCCTTCCGCAAGCTGCATCCGGAGGCCGAACTGCATCTGGGTGTCTTCAACCGCGAAGCCTTGGTACACCAACTGGCGGACAACCAGATCGACCTCGCCATCATGGGCGCGCCGCCGAATGACTTCGAGACGGTATCGTCAGTGTTTGCCGACCATCCGCACGTCATCATCGCCGCCGCCGATCATCCGCTGGCGAGCCGGAAACGCATGGATCCGGCCGATTTGGTCAACGAGCCGTTCCTGATCCGCGAGTCCGGCTCCGGCACGCGCGGCGCCATGGAACGGTTCTTCGCCGGCTACGGCGTGCAGTTGGCGAACACGATCGAGATGGGCAGCAACGAAACCATCAAGCAGGCGGTCATGGCCGGCATGGGCCTGTCGTTCATCTCTGAACACACCATCGGCCTCGAACTGGCCGCCGGCCGCCTTGTTCGCCTGCCGGTGGCCGGCACGCCGGTGATGCGCCAGTGGTATGTGGTGCATCGCGCCGACAAGCAGTTGCTGCCGATGACCACCGCCTTTCTCGACTTCATGCGCTCGGAAGGGCCGCGCCTGACCGTCGAACAGGCGCCTATCGTGCCGGTCGCGGTGGCTCAGGCCAAGAAGGTCAGGCGTCCCGCCATTTGATCGAGCAGCCCATGCTCGGTATCTGTTCCGCCGGGCCCCGGCCGGTCAGGGCTACCTGCTTCATGGCCTCGAACAGGTCGCGGCGTACACCTTCGGGTGCCGTGTCTTTGCGTGATTCGTCGAGCCGGCCGCGGTATTGCAGCTTCATGTCGGCGTTGAAGCCGAAGAAATCGGGCGTGCAGACGGCACCGTAGGCCTTGGCGATTTCCTGCGTTTCATCGCGGACGTAGGGGAAGGGGAAGTTCATCCGCCTCGCCACCTGGACCATGTGGTCCCAGGAATCTTCCGGGTAGTCGGTTGGATCGTTGCTCATGATGGCGATGCTGCCTATGCCCAGCGTCTTGAGTTGCGCGGTGTCGCGCACAATGCGGGCGAGCACGGCCTTCACATAGGGGCAGTGGTTGCAGATGAACATTACCAGCAGGCCCTTGGGGCCGCGCGCGGAAGCGAGCGAATGGCGCTTGCCGTCGACGCCGGGCAGGTCGAAGTCGATGGCGTTCCAGCCGAAATCGCAAACCGGTGTCGGGGTGCTGGCCATGATGTCTCCTCGTGGTCTTGTGAAATAATGACTCAATGATACCGCGCTTCCATTGCCCGTTTCTGCTGGCGCCCGGTGCCCACGTCGACCTGCCTGACGAAGCGGCGCACCATGCGACCAAGGTGCTGCGCATGAGCGAGGGCGACGAGGTGACGCTGTTCGACGGTCGTGGCGGTGAATGGCTCGGCCGTCTGAAGCGAGCCGGCAAGGCAGTGACCGTCACGCTGGAATCGTTTGATGCCGCAGACCACGAACCGCCGCTGGTGATTACGCTGGTTCAGGGCTTGCCCGCAGCCGACAAGATGGACTGGATCGTGCAGAAGGCCGTCGAACTGGGCGTGGCGGCCATTCGGCCAGTGGCTGCGCGGCGCAGCGTGATCCGCCTGTCCGGCGAGCGCATGGAACGACGGGTGGCGCACTGGCAGGCAGTCGCGATCGCTGCCTGTGAGCAATGCGGGCGCAATCGCGTGCCAGGGGTAAGCCCCCTCGTTGATCTGCCTCAGTTTCTGGGCGAACTGCCGATAGCGAATGAATTGCGCCTGATGCTGGCGCCCGGCACCGTTCAGAGCCTCGCCGGGTTGCCCAGACCGACGGGTCCGGTGACGCTGCTGATCGGCCCCGAAGGCGGCTTCGAGGAAGGCGAGTTTGCGGCCGCCTCGGTGGCGGGCTTCAAGGCTGTCAGTCTGGGGCCGCGCATCCTGCGCACCGAGACGGCGGGCATCGCCGCGCTGGCGGCGATGATGACGCTGTGGGGAGATTTCTAGGGAGAGGGTCATGTTCGAATCAGCTGAACTGGGCCACAGGATCGACAAGGAAACCTGGCGCAAGACCGTGCCCGAATTGCGCTCGGCGCTGCTCGATGTGCAGTTTGACCTCAAGGAGCAGAACAAAATTCCCGTCGTCGTTCTGGTCAGCGGCCAGGATGGCGCCGGCAAAGGCGAGACCATCAACGTCCTCTACGAGTGGATGGACCCGCGCTTCATCTCGACCCTGGCCTTCTCCAAGCCGACCGACGAGGAGCGCGAGCGGCCCGAGATGTGGCGCTACTGGCGCGCATTGCCGCCCAAGGGCCGCATCGGCATCTTCGCCGGCTCCTGGTACTCGGACCCGATCCACGATTCCATCGAGGACACGCTCTCCAAGTATGCGCTCGACCAGCGCATCGACCAGATCAACCGCTTTGAGGCCATGCTGGTGAACGAGGGCGCGCTGGTACTCAAGTTCTGGTTCCACCTGACCAAGGAGGGCCAGCGGCAGCGCCTGAAGGCGCTGGAGAAGGACCCGAAGACGGCCTGGCGCGTCACCAAGTGGAACTGGGACCGGCTCAAGACCTACGACAAGCTCCAGGATGTCGCCGGCCACGTGCTGCGCCTGACCAACACGCCCTGGGCGCCGTGGATCATCGTCGAAGGCCTCGACGACCGCTACCGTTCCCTCACCGTCGGCAAGATCATTCTCGACTCGTTGAAGCAGCGGCTGGCCGACACGAAGAAGCGGGCCACGCCGGTGGCGCCGCCGGTGCCGCCGAACATCGATGGCCGCGACGTGCTCTCCGAACTCGATCTGACGCACAAACTGACGAAGAAGGCCTACGAAACCGAACTGGCAAAGTGGCAGGGCAAACTCTCGGAACTGGTGCGCCATCCACGCTTCAACGAGCGCTCGCTGATCTGCGTATTCGAAGGCGCGGACGCAGCGGGCAAGGGCGGCAGCATCCGGCGCATCGGCGCGGCGATGGATGCGCGCCAGTACCAGATCGTGCCGATCGCCGCGCCGACCGAGGAGGAGCGGGCGCAGCCCTACCTCTGGCGCTTCTGGCGGCATGTGCCGAGAAATGGCCGGGTGACGATCTTCGATCGCTCCTGGTACGGCCGCGTGCTGGTCGAGCGCGTCGAAGGCTTCTGCGCCGAGGCCGACTGGCTGCGCGCCTACACCGAGATCAACGATTTCGAGCACGAGCTGGCCAAGGCCGGCGCCATCGTTATCAAGTTCTGGTTGCAGATCACCCAGGACGAACAGCTCAAGCGCTTCAAGGAGCGGGAGAAGATCGAGTTCAAGCGCTTCAAGATCACGCCCGAGGACTGGCGCAACCGCGAGAAGTGGGACGCTTACCATCGCGCCATCTGCGACATGGTCGACCGCACCAGCACCGGCAACGCGCCGTGGACGCTGGTCGAGGCCAACGACAAGAACTACGCGCGGGTGAAGATCCTGCGAACGGTCTGCGAGCGGCTGGAGGCGGCGCTGAAGAAAAAGAAGTAGGTACCACCGCTGCTGCGCGGCGTATCGCCACGACTGACTTTTGCCGCGCTGTGGTCGCGGCGAGATCAAAAAAAGCTATGATTGCCGGGTTCAACTTGCCCACGATGCCACGATCATGACCGAGCAGCAGAATGCCCCCGCCACCGATACCCGGCTGGTCGCCTGGGTGCGCCAGGCGGCGCCCTACATCCATGCCTTCCGTGGCAAGACTTTTGTCATCGCCTTCGGCGGCGAAGTGCTCCAGACCGAGGCCGCGCAGGCGCTGATTCACGACATCGCTCTGCTCGACAGCATGGGCATCCGCCTGGTGCTGGTGCACGGCGCGCGGCCGCAGATCGACATCGAAATGAAGAGCCGCGGCCTGACGCCGCGCTTCCACAATGGCTTGCGCGTGACCGACGCCGAGGCGCTGGAATGCGTCAAGCGCGCCATGGGCGTGACGCGCATCGAGATCGAGGCCATGCTTTCGCAGGGCCTGCCGAACACGCCGCTGGCCGGCGGCTTCCTGCGCGTGACGGGTGGCAATTTCATCACCGCCAAGCCGGTGGGCGTCGATGACGGCGTCGATTTCCAGTTCACCGGCGCGGTGCGCAAGGTGGTGGCGGAGGAGATCCAGGCCGATCTGGCGCAGGAGAACGTCGTGCTGATCACGCCCATCGGCGCCTCGCCGACCGGCGAGATATTCAACCTCGCCTGGGAAGAGGTGGCCGAGTCGGTCGCTACCGCCGTGCACGCCGACAAGCTGATCTATCTGTGCGCGGCGCCGGGCCTGGTGGACCGGAAGAACAACCTGATCGATGCGCTGACCGCCGACGAGGCGCAGGCACTGCTGACCAGGAAGACGGCGGTGCAAGCGGCAGATGTCGCCCGTGTCCTGCCGGGGGCGGTGCGGGCCTGCCGCGCCGGCGTCGGCCGGGTGCATTTCCTCGACTACCGCTCCGATGGCGCCATGCTGATGGAGTTCTTCACCCGCGAGGGCATCGGCACGGTGTTGACCACGGCGCCGCTGGCGACATTGCGCAATGCTACGCACGAGGATGTCGGCGGCATCCTGGCGCTGATTGCGCCGCTGGAGGCCGACGGCACGCTGGTGCGGCGCGGCCGCGAGCGGCTGGAGATGGAGATCGACCGCTTTTCGGTGCTCGATCTCGATGGCATTATCGTTGGCTGCGCGGCGCTTTATCCGATGTCGGCGAGCAAGGGCGAAGCCAGGGCGGCGGAACTCGCCTGCCTGGCCGTGATGCCGGAATACCGGCGGGCCGGCTACGGTGACCAGTTGCGCAGCCATATCGAGCAGCGGGCGGCGAAGATGAGGCTGAAGAAACTGTTCGTCCTGACGACGCGCACGGCGCACTGGTTCATCGAGCGCGGATTTGTCGAAACCAGCGTGGACAGCATGCCGGCGGGCAAGCGTGAGCTCTACAACTTCCAGCGGCGCTCGAAGGTGCTGGTCAAGGCACTGTAACTCGCCCGCCCCAAAGTCAGCCGTGGCGGTACGCCGCCTGGCGCTACAATCATCGCTTTGCAACCCCGGAGAGAATACATATGGCCCGCATGGTGAAATGCGTCAAGCTAGGCCGCGAAGCGGAAGGCATGGACTTCGCGCCGATGCCCGGCGAACTCGGCAAGCGCCTGTACGAGAACGTATCCAAGGAAGCCTGGCAGCAATGGATCCGCTACCAGACGATGCTGATCAACGAGAACCGGCTCAACTTGGCCGATCCGCGCGCCCGGCAGTACCTGGCCGAACAGGTCGAGAAGCATTTCTTCGGCGAAGGTGCCGCTGCCGTGTCGGGCTTCGTGCCGCCGCAGTCCTGACGGAGCGTTGCCGCAAGCAGAAAGGGCCGCGATCGCGGCCCTTTTCGTTGCTGCGCGGTGTGTTTCCTACTGCCCGACTTCCTGCTCGATGCCCTCGATGCCGATGTGGCGCACGTCACGGCCCTTGGCCATGTAGACGACGTACTCGGAGACGTTCTTGGCGTGGTCGCCGATGCGCTCGATCGATTTGGCGATGAACAGCACGTCGAGCGAAGACGAAATAGTGCGCGGGTCTTCCATCATGAAGGTGATCAACTGGCGCATGATGGACTTGAACTCGGCATCGACTTCCTTGTCCTGGCGGGCGATCAGTGCAGCGGCGCTGACGTCCTGGCGGGCGAAGGCATCGAGCGCCTTGCGCAGCATGTCGAGGGCCAGCGAAGCGGCGTGCTGGAGCGGCACCCGCGCCTTGAACGGGGTGTCCGCGGCGTGCAGCGCGCGCGCCTTCTTGGCGATCTTCTTGGCCTCGTCGCCGATGCGTTCCAGGTCGGTGATGGTCTTGATGACCATCATGACGGTACGCAGGTCGGAGGCCGTCGGCTGCCGGCGGGCGATGATGTGAGTGCAGGCCTCGTCCAGTTCGACTTCATGGCGGTTGACCAGGTGGTCCTGGTCGATGACCTGATCGGCCAGCGCCAGATCGCCCTTGTCCAGAGCCGCCATGGCATCGACGATCTGCTGCTCGACCTGGCCGCCCATCTGCAGCACCCGCGTGCGGATGTTGTCGAGGTCGACGTCGAATTGCTTGGTGATGTGTGTGTTCATGTTCACGGATTTCCCAGTCGTCGTAGCCGACCAGTGTAGGACGGCAATGTGACGAAAATGTTTCAGCTCAGCGCGTCATGGTCCTGACACCGTCCGGCGTCGCCAGCAGCAGCACGTCGGCACCGCGGCGGGCGAACAGTCCGTTGGTGACGACACCGACGATGTGGTTGATTGTCGTTTCCAGCCCGGCCGGATCGGTGATCGCCAGGCCATGCACGTCGAGGATGAGGTTGCCGTTGTCGGTGACGAAGCCTTCGCGCAGCCTCGGCTGGCCGCCCAGTTTCTCCAGTTCGCGGGCGACGTAGGCGCGCGCCATCGGAATCACCTCCACCGGCAGCGGGAACTTGCCCATGGTATCCACCAGCTTGCTCTGGTCGCAGACGCAGACGAAAGTCGTGGCCACCGCGGCGACGATCTTTTCGCGCGTCAACGCGCCGCCGCCACCCTTGATCATGGCCAGTCCGGGCGTGATCTCGTCGGCGCCATCGACATACACCGGCATCGCGGCAACCTCGTTGAGGTCGAGCACCTTGATGCCGTGGCCTTCGAGCCGCTTCCTGGTCGCTTCGGAGCTGGCGACGGTGGCGGCGATGCGGTGCTTGATGGCGGCTAGCTCGTCGATGAAGAGGTTGGCCGTCGAGCCGGTGCCGACGCCTATGATGCTGCCCGCCGGCACCTTGGCCGCCACGTAGTCGCGGGCGGCGCGAGCCACGGCCTGCTTGAGTTCGTCCTGGGTCATGATCACTGTCTCCGAAAAAAACGCCCGGTCGGGCCGGGCTTGTCTGTTGCGTATGTCGGCAGTATAGCTATTTCCCGCTATTTCTTCCGGCTGGGGGGCAGGTCGGTGCAGGTGCCCTCTGCCATTTCGGCGGCCAGACCGATGCTCTCGCCCAAGGTCGGGTGCGGGTGGATGGTCTTGCCGATATCGATGGCGTCGCAACCCATCTCGATGGCCAGGGCGATTTCGCCGATCATGTCGCCGGCGATCGGCCCGACGATGCTGCCACCGACGATGCGATGGCTTTCGGCATCGAACACCAGCTTGGTGAAACCGTATTCGGCGCCGTTGGCGATCGCGCGGCCCGAGGCAGCCCAGGGGAACTTCGCCGTCGTCACCTTGCGGCCGGCCTTTTTCGCCTCGTCCTCGCCCAGGCCGACCCAGGCGACCTCCGGATGCGTGTAGGCGACGCCGGGGATCACGTTGGCGTCGAAATGCGCCTTCTGCCCCGCCGCGGCCTCGGCGGCGACGTGCCCCTCATGCACCGCCTTGTGCGCCAGCATCGGCTGGCCGACGAGATCGCCGATGGCGAAGATGTGCGGCACGTTGGTGCGCATCTGGCTGTCGACCGTAATGAAGCCGCGCTCGGTGACCGCGACGCCGGCCTTGTCGGCGCCGATCTTGAGGCCGTTCGGGCTGCGGCCGGCAGCCTGGAGAATCAGGTCGTAGCGTTGTGGTTCCGCCGGCGCCGCCTCACCCTCGAAGCGGACCCAGAGACCGTCGTCCTTCACCTCGACCGCGGCCGTCTTCGTCTTCAGCATGATCTTCTCGAATCGGTGGGCATTCTGCTTCTCCCACACCTTGACGAGGTCGCGGTCCGGCCCCTGCATCAGGCCGTCGAGCATTTCGACGACATCCACTTTCGCGCCCAGTGTCGAGTACACCGTCGCCATCTCCAGGCCGATGATGCCGCCACCAATCACCAGCATGCATTGCGGCACCTCGCGCAATTCCAGCGCGCCGGTCGAATCGACGATGCGTTCGTCACGCGGCAGGAAGGGTAGATGCACGGCCGCGGAGCCGGCGGCGATGATGCACTGGGCGAACTTGATGACCTTCTTCGCGCCGGTCTTCTCCTGCGCACTGCCTGTCGTTTCTTCCACTTCGAGGTGGTGCGCGTCGAGGAAGTGGCCGTAGCCGCGCACGACGTCCACCTTGCGGCCCTTGGCCATGCCGGTCAGGCCGGTGGTCAGTTTGCCTACCACCCTGGCCTTGTGGGCGCGCAGCTGGTCGATGTCGACCTGTGGCGCGGCGAAGGCGATGCCGGCGGCGCTCATGTGCTGCGCCTCGTCCATCACCGCAGCGACATGCAGCAGCGCCTTCGATGGGATGCAGCCGACGTTGAGGCAGACGCCGCCGAGCGTGGCATAGCGCTCGACCAGCACGGTCTTCATGCCGAGGTCGGCGGCCCGGAAGGCGGCCGAGTAGCCACCGGGGCCGGCACCAAGCACCAGCATTTCGCAGTCGAAGTCGGAGGAGGTGGCAGCGGCCGGAACCGTCGCCGGGGCCGCTTTGGACGTTGCGGCAGCAGCCGCCGCCGCCGAATCCATTACCAGGATCACGCTGCCTTCCGAGACCTTGTCGCCGATCTTGACCTTCAGTTCCTTCACTGTGCCGGCGGTGGGCGCGGGTACGTCCAGCGTGGCCTTGTCGGATTCGAGCGTGACCAGCGAGGCTTCCGCCTCGACGGTGTCGCCCGGCTTGACGTGGATCTCGATGACCGGTACGTCCTTGAAGTCGCCGATGTCGGGTACCTTCACTTCGAGGGTCATAGCATCACCCTCCGGAAGTCGCCGAGCAGTTGCGCGAGATAGGCGTTGAAGCGCGTTGCCAGGGCGCCGTCGATGACGCGATGGTCGGCGGACAGCGAGAGCGGCACCATCAGGCGCGGCACGAAAGCTTTGCTGTCCCACACCGGTTTCATGCTCGATTTACTGACGCCGAGTATCGCCACCTCGGGCGCATTGACGATGGGCGAGAACGAAGTTCCCCCAATGCCGCCAACGCTGGAAATCGTGAATGTGGCGCCCTGCATGTCGGTCGGCAGCAGCTTGCCGTCGCGTGCCTTCTTCGCCAGGTCGGAAGTCTCCTGCGCGATCTGGACGACGCCCTTCCTGTCGGCATCCTTCAGCACCGGCACCATCAGGCCGTTGGGCGTGTCGGCGGCAAAGCCGATGTGCCAGTAGTTCTTGAAGACCTGGTTGTCACCATCGAGGGAACTGTTGAGGTCGGGGTACTTCTTGAGTGCCGCCACTGCCGCCTTGATGATGAAGGCGAGCATGGTCACCTTGATGCCAGCCTTCTCGTTCTCCTTGTTGAGCTGGACGCGCAGCGCTTCCAGTTCGGTGATGTCGGCATCCTCGTGGTAGGTGACGGCCGGGATCATGACCCAGTTGCGGGCCAGGTTGGGGCCGGAGATCTTCTTGATGCGCGACAGCGGCTTGACCTCGACGGGGCCGAACCTGGCGAAGTCCACCTGCGGCCATGGCAGCAGATTCAGACCGCCGCCTAAAGTCAGTGCTGGCGACACGCCGGCCGGGGCTGTGGTGCCTGCCATCACGCCTTTCACAAAGCCCTGCACGTCCTGTTCGGTGATGCGGCCCTTCGGCCCGGTGCCCTTCACCTGCGCGATGTCGACGCCGAGTTCGCGCGCGAAGCTGCGCACCGACGGGCTGGCGTGGGCCTTGCTGCCACCGCCGACGGCCAGCATCTCCGTCGGCGTCGGCATGCGCACGGAAGGTGGCGCGGTGGTCGGTTCGGCTTCGGTCGGCCGAAAGTCGGTGACCGCCTCGGTAAGCGTCGGGATAGGCGCCACCGGTTCGGTCACCGTCGGGGCCGAGGGGGTCGGCGCGGGCGCCGGCTGCGGCGCGGCAACCGCAGCGGCGGCGGTACTCTCGACCGCGTCGAGCAGCAGAATCAGGCTGCCCTCGGAGACCTTGTCGCCGAGTTTTACCTTGATCTCCTTGATGGTGCCGGCGGCGGGCGCTGGCACGTCCATGGTCGCCTTGTCCGATTCGAGGGTGATCAGCGGATCTTCGGCCTGGACCGAGTCGCCGGCCTTGACGTGCAGTTCGATGATCGGTACGTCGTTGAAGCCGCCGATGTCTGGAACTTTGACTTCCATGATCACACCTTCACCGGATTGGGTTTGTTCGGATCGAGGCCGTACTTGCGGATGGCTTCGGCCACCTTGGCGGCAGCCATGGCACCTTCCTCGACCAGCGCACGCAATGCCGCGACCGTGATCCAGCGTCTATCCACTTCGAAGAAGCTGCGCAGCTGCTCGCGCGTGTCGGAGCGGCCGAAGCCGTCGGTGCCGAGCACGGTATAGCGGCGGCTGCCGTCATGGCAGACGAAGGGCCGGATCTGCTCGGCGAACAGGCGCACGTAGTCGGTCGCCGCGATGACCGGGCCGCGCGTGTCGGCCAGGCTCTTCGCGACATGGCACAGCTTCTTCGGTTCCTCGGGATGGAGCAGCTGGTAGCGCACGCAGTTGTGGCCGTCGCGCGCCAGCTCGGTGAAGCTCGGGCACGACCACAAGTCGGACTCGACGCCCCAGTCGTTACGGAGCATCTCGGCGGCGGCAATGG
This sequence comes from Rhodocyclaceae bacterium, assembly GCA_035654135.1. Taxonomy (GTDB): domain Bacteria; phylum Pseudomonadota; class Gammaproteobacteria; order Burkholderiales; family Rhodocyclaceae; genus Fen-999. The sequence continues at coordinate 18,404 of DASRXN010000223.1, forward strand.
CCTCGCGGAAGATCACGCCCGAGCCGAGCAGCTGCACGCGCGGGCTGTTGCTGGCGGCGCCGCGCCGGAACAGGTACATGCCCTTGAGGATGTCCTGCTCGACCCCCGCCGGCATCTCGGGATGCTCGTAGTTCTCGTTCATTACCGTCAGGTAATAGAACACATCCTCCTGCTCGGCGACCATGCGCCGCAGGCCGTCCTGCACGATCACCGCCACTTCGTAGCCGAAGGTCGGGTCGTAGGAGATGCAGTTGGGGATCGTCGCCGACAGCAGATGCGAATGGCCGTCTTCGTGTTGCAGGCCTTCGCCGTTGAGCGTGGTGCGCCCGGCGGTGCCGCCGACCAGGAAGCCGCGCGCGCGCGAGTCGCCGGCGGCCCAGCACAGGTCCATGGTTCGTTGCAGGCCGAACATCGAGTAGAAAATATAGAAGGGCAGCATCTGCACGCCGTGCGTCGAGTACGACGTCGCGGCGGCGATCCAGTCGGCCATGGCGCCGGCTTCGTTGATGCCTTCCTGCAGGATCTGGCCGTCCTTCGATTCCTTGTAGAACATCAGCTGGTCGGCGTCCTGCGGCACATAGGTCTGCCCCTGCTGGTTCCAGATGCCGAACTGGCGGAACATGCCTTCCATGCCGAAGGTGCGCGACTCGTCGGGCACGATGGGTACGATGCGCTTGCCGATGGCCTTGTCGCGCAGCAGCGTGCTGAGGATGCGCACGAAGGCCATGGTGGTCGAAAACTCGCGGTCGGCGCCCGATGCCTTGAGCAGGGCGTCGAAGGCCGACAGCGGTGGCACCGGCAGCGGGTCGACCCGGCGCCGGCGCTGCGGCAGGTAGCCGCCGAGATTGAGGCGGTGTTCGCGCATGTACTTGAGCTCGGGCGAATCGTCGGCGAACTTCAGGTAAGGCAGTTGCTCGAGGTCCTCGTCCTTGACCGGCAGCTTGAAGCGGTCGCGGAAGGCCTTGATCGACGTCGTGCCCATCTTCTTCTGCTGGTGGGTGATGTTCTGCGCTTCGCCTGATTCACCCATGCCGTAGCCCTTGATGGTCTTGGCGAGGATGACCGTCGGCTGGCCGGTGTGATTGACGGCGGCCTGGTAGGCGGCGAAGACCTTGTGCGGGTCGTGGCCGCCGCGGTTCAGGCGCCAGATATCGTCGTCGGTCCAGCTGGCGACCATCGCCTTCAATTCCGGCGTGTTGAAGAAATGCTCGCGCACATAAGCGCCGTCCTTGGACTTGAAGGTCTGGTAATCGCCGTCGACGCATTCCATCATCCGTTTGCGCAGCAGACCGTGCCTGTCCTGGGCCAGCAGGGGATCCCAGTAGCTGCCCCAGATGACCTTGATAACGTTCCAGCCGGCGCCGCGGAAATCGGCTTCCAGTTCCTGGATGATCTTGCCGTTGCCGCGCACCGGGCCGTCGAGGCGCTGCAGGTTGCAGTTCACCACGAAGATCAGGTTGTCGAGATTTTCGCGGCCGGCCATGCCGATGGCGCCCATCGATTCAGGCTCGTCCATTTCGCCGTCACCCATGAAGGCCCACACCTTGCGACCGGTCGTATTGGCGAGCCCCCGGTCGTGGATGTACTTCATGAAACGCGCCTGGTAGATCGCCTGCAGCGGGCCGAGGCCCATCGATACGGTGGGGAACTGCCAGAATTCCGGCATCAGCCAGGGGTGCGGATAGGAAGTCAGCCCCTTGCCATCGACATCCTGGCGGAAGCCGTCGAGCCTCTCCTCGTCGAAGCGGCCGAGCAGGAAGGCGCGGGCATAGATGCCGGGCGCCGAATGGCCCTGGACGAAAATCAGGTCGCCGCCCTGCTTGTCGTCCGGCGCGTGCCAGAAGTGCAGGAAGCCGACGTCATAGAGCGTGGCGGCGGAGGCGAAGCTGGCGATGTGGCCGCCGAGGTTGGAATCGCCCTTGTTCGCGCGCAGCACCATGGCCAGCGCATTCCAGCGGATATAGGCGCGGATGCGGTTTTCGATCGCGTAGTCGCCAGGCGCCAGCGGCTGGCGTTCGACCGGTATGGTATTGATGTAGCCGGTGTTTGCCGAGTAGGGGATGTTGATACCGGCGCGGTTTCCCAGTTCAATGAGTTTCTCGATCAAAAAGTGTGCGCGTTCCGGACCCTCCTGCTCGATGACGGCCTCAAGGGCGTCGAGCCATTCACGGGTTTCCTGGGTATCGGCATCGGCCGGCGGCACACCGGCGGGCTGTGCGGACATGACGTGTCTCCTCCTGCGTAGGAGTTTATGAAAGGCCCGTCCGCCGGATAGGCGAACGAACCATTTTTTTCGCACAGCTTAGCCTTGCCGGATAGGCAGGTCGAATCGTGCTATTCCGTAATGTAGAACAACAGTTCGCTATACGCAATATTGCGCTGCGTCAATACGGGGCTCGGGCAAGGGTGTAAGGTAAAAACCTCTTGAAGAGGAGGATGTGGGATGTTTCAGGTTCGCATTCACGGTCGTGGCGGTCAGGGTGTCGTGACCGCCGCCGAAATGCTCTCGGTCGCGGCCTTCGACGAGGGCCGGCACGCGCAGGCCTTTCCCAGCTTCGGGTCCGAGCGCACCGGCGCGCCGGTGGTGGCATTCTGCCGCATCGCCGACAAGGAAATCCGGCTGCGCGAGCCGATCATGGCACCCGACGCGCTGATCATCCAGGATCCGACGCTGCTGCATCAGGTAGATGTCTTCGCCGGCATGAAGCCGGACGGTTACCTGCTGATCAACACCAACAAGAGCTTCGAGCAGCTCGGCCTCGCCGATTTCGTACGTGATCGGCAGACCGAGCATCTGTGCACGCTGCCAGCGACGGAAATCGCTTTGCGCCATGTCGGTCGTCCTGTGCCCAATGTGCCGCTGCTCGGCGGCTTTGCCGCGCTGTCGGGGCTGATCAAACTCGAGTCGGTGGTGAAGGCCATCAACGACAAGTTCACCGGCAAGGTCGCGGCAGGCAACATCGCGGCGGCCACCGAGGCATACAACATCGTCCGCAAGGAAATGGAGGAGGCTGCCGCCGCCGGGCAGCCCCAAGGCGGCACGCCCCCCGGTGGGGGGCAGCGAGCCGGTTTTGCGAGCGTGGGGGGCCAATAGTTATGCTTAAGCAGACGGAAGGTTCCCGCGCCGTCGCCGAGGCCGTGGCGCTGTGCCGGCCGGAGGTGATCTGCGCCTATCCGATCTCGCCGCAGACCCATATCGTCGAGGCGCTGGGCGAGATGGTCAAGGATGGCGCCTTGTCGCCGTGCGAATTCATCAACGTCGAGTCCGAGTTTGCCGCCATGTCGGTGGCCATCGGCTCTTCGGCGGCCGGGGCGCGCACCTACACTGCGACCGCATCGCAGGGCCTGCTGTTCATGGCCGAGGCAGTGTACAACGCCTCCGGCCTCGGCCTGCCGATCGTGATGACGGTCGCCAACCGCGCCATCGGCGCGCCGATCAACATCTGGAACGACCACTCGGATGCGCTCTCGCAGCGCGACTCGGGCTGGCTGCAGATCTTCGCCGAGACCAACCAGGAGGCGCTCGACCTGCATATCCAGGCCTTTCGCCTCGGCGAGGAACTCAGCCTGCCGGTGATGGTGTGCATGGACGGCTTCATCCTTACGCACGCCTACGAGCGCGTCGACATGCCGACGCAGGCGCAGGTCGATGCCTACCTGCCGAAATACGAGCCGCGCCAGGTGCTCGATCCGGCCGAGCCGGTATCGATCGGCGCCATGGTCGGCCCCGAGGCGTTCATGGAGGTGCGTTATCTCGCGCATGCCAAGCAGATGGAGGCGCTCAAGCTGATCCCCGGTTACGCGGCGGAGTTCAAGTCGGTGTTCGGCCGCGACTCGGGCGGCCTGGTGCATACCTACAAGGCCGACGACGCCGACACCATGATCGTCGCCATGGGCTCGGTGCTGGGTACCATCAAGGACGTGGTGGACGAAATGCGCGCCGGCGGCCACAAGGTCGGCGTGCTCGGCATCACGCTTTTTCGCCCCTTCCCGATTGCCCAGGTGCGCGAAGGGCTGCATAACGCCAAGCGCGTCGTTGTGCTGGAGAAGAGCCTGGCCGTCGGCCTCGGCGGCATCGTGTCGACCAACGTGCGCATGGCGCTGTCGGCGCTGCCGGTCGATGTCTACACGGTGGTCGCCGGCCTTGGCGGCCGGCCGATCACCATGCGCTCGCTGCACACGCTGTTCCGCATGGCCGAGAAGGACGATCTCGATCCGGTCAGCTTCCTCGATCTCAACCGCGAGGCGGTCGACAAGCAACTGGCGCGCGAGCGCGCCGTGCGTCGTTCCGGACCCGCTGCCGAAGCCATCCTGCGCGACATCGGCGTAGTCGCCGCGAAGCTGGTGTAAGGGGACCGACATGTCATTCCAACCCGTCAAGTTCTACCAGACCGGCACCTTCACTGTCGGCAACCGCCTGCTGCCGCCCGAGGAGCGCAGTGTGCAGTCGCAGGCCAAACGCTACAACTCGATCAACTCCGGCCATCGCGCCTGCCAGGGCTGCGGCGAGGCGCTCGGCGCGCGCTACGCGATCGATGCGGCCATGGAGGCGACCAACGGCCGCGTGATCTGCGCCAACGCCACCGGTTGCCTGGAAGTGTTTTCGACGCCGTATCCGGAAACGTCCTGGCAACTGCCGTGGATACACTCGCTGTTCGGCAATACCGCTGCTGTAGCTACCGGCATCGCCGCCGCGCTGAAGGTGAAGCAGCGGCAGGGCGAGCGGCGCAATATCCGCGTTGTCGCCCAAGGCGGCGACGGCGGCACAACCGACATCGGCTTCGGCTGCCTGTCGGGCATGTTCGAGCGCAACGACGACGTGCTCTACATCTGCTACGACAACCAGGGCTACATGAACACCGGCATTCAGCGCTCCAGCGCCACGCCGCCGGCGGCGCGCACGGCGACCACAATGGCCGTCGGGCCGGAACCGGGCAACGTCTTCGGCCAGGGCAAGTTCCTGCCGGCCATCGCCATGGCCCACGAGATTCCCTACGTCGCCACCGCGACGGTGGCGGACCTGCGCGACCTCGAAGCGAAGGTGCTCCGGGCCATGGAGTTCCGCGGCGCGCGTTACATCCACATCCTGGTGCCCTGTCCGCTCGGCTGGGGCACGGCTTCGGACGAGACGATCCGCATGGCGCGGCTGGCCAAGGAGACCGGCCTGTTCCCCGTCTTCGAGGCGGAACACGGCGAAGTAAAGTCAGTCCTGGCGATACGCCGACCGGTGCCGGTGGAGGAATACCTGAAACCGCAGAAGCGCTATGCGCATCTGTTCGGCAATTCACCGCATGTCGACGTCATCGCTCGCCTGCAAGCCATGGCCGATCGCAACATCCGCAAGTACGGGTTGCTCGGAAGGGAGGCCGCGTGATGGACAAGCCTTTTGCGATTACGCTCGACCCCGGCTCCTCGCTTGCCAACCATACCGGTTCGTGGCGCACCTTCCGGCCGCAATACCTCGACCGCCTGCCACCCTGCAACGCCGCATGTCCGGCCGGCGAGAACATCCAGGGCTGGCTCTACCACGCCGAGAGCGGCGATTACGAAAAGGCCTGGCGCGCGCTGACCGAGAACAACCCGCTGCCCGCGATCATGGGCCGCGTCTGCTACCACCCCTGCCAGGGCGCCTGCAACCGCCAGTTCGTCGATTCGGCGGTCGGCATCAACGCCGTCGAGCGCTTCCTCGGCGACGAGGCCATCAAGCGTGGCTGGGTGTTCGAGAAACCGACGCGGCAATCCAGCAAGCGCGTGCTGGTCGTGGGGGCCGGGCCGTCCGGACTATCTGCCGCCTATCATCTGGCCCGGCTTGGGCATGCCGTCGAGATACACGAAGCGGGACCGTTCGCCGGCGGCATGATGCGCTTCGGCATTCCCAAGTACCGCTTGCCGCGCGAGGTGATCGAGGCGGAAGTCCAGCGCATCCTCGACCTCGGCGTGACGCTGAAACTGAACACCAAGGTGGCGAACATTGCCGAGGCCATGACGGCCGGCAGGTTCGACGCCGCCTTCCTCGCGGTCGGCGCGCACATCGGCAAGCGCGCCTTCATTCCCGCCGCCGACGCGACGCGCATCGTCGATGCCGTCTCGGTGCTGCGCTCGATGGAAGGCGAGGAGAAGCCGATGCTCGGCCGCCGCGTGGTCGTCTACGGTGGCGGCAACACGGCGATGGACGTCGCCCGCACCGCCAAGCGGCTGGGCGCCGAGGAGGCGATCATCGTCTATCGCCGCACGCGCGAGAAGGCGCCGGCGCACGATTCCGAAATCGAGGAAGCGCTGCAGGAAGGCATCATGGTCAAGTGGCTCTCCACCATCAAGCAGGCCGGGGAGGGTGAAATCACCATCGAGAAGATGGCGCTCGACGACAAGGGCTTCCCGCAGCCGACCGGCGAGTTCGAGCAGCTGGCCGCCGACTCGGTGGTGCTGGCACTCGGCCAGGACGTGGACCTCGGACTGCTCGAAGGCGTGCCGGGGCTGGCGGTGAAGGACGGCGTGGTGCAGGTCGGCGCCAACATGATGACCCGTTACCCCGGCATCTTCGCCGGCGGCGACATGGTGCCGTCCGAGCGCACCGTCACCGTCGCCGTCGGTCACGGCAAGAAGGCCGCGCGCCACATCGACGCCTGGCTGCGCGGCGAAACGTATCAACCTGCGGCGAAGCACGAGGTGGCAACCTTCGACAAGCTCAATCCCTGGTACTACTCCGAAGCACCGCACCAGGTGCGGCCGGTGCTCGACATCATCCGCCGCCAGTCGACCTTCGAGGAAGTGGTGCAGGGCCTCGACGAAGGCAATGCCCTGTTCGAGGCGCGCCGCTGCCTTTCCTGCGGCAACTGCTTCGAATGCGACAACTGCTACGGCGTCTGCCCCGACAACGCGGTGATCAAGCTGGGTCCTGGCAAGCGCTTCCAGTTCAACTTCGATTACTGCAAAGGCTGCGGCGTCTGCGCGGCCGAGTGTCCCTGCGGCGCGATCCGCATGGTGCCGGAGGAGAACTGAGCGGCGCGGCTGTCGTTCTCGCCGACCGCGATCCATTTGTGGGGGCACGATGAAAAGGAAAATTCCATCTCCCGCCATGGTGCCTGCCGGCTTCACCGCCGCCTGCGCAGAATGCGGTTCGGTTTCTCACGAACGGCAATATGTGCGGATACTCGACCGCCACACCTGCGAGCATTGCCTGCTGAATTCCCGCAAACGCGTTGGCGGCCTCGACAACGACCCTTACGAGGAGTTCGTCGAATCCCTTGCCGAAGCCCTGGACCTGCGGGAGCGGGAAACCGGCCTGCATTCCAAGCGGGTCGCAACGCATACGCTGCTCCTGGCATCGCACCACTACAGGAAGGAAAAGGATCTGCGCGAAGTCTATTGGGGCAGCCTGCTCCACGACATCGGCAAGATCGGGGTGCCGGACGCCGTGCTGCTGAAGCCGGCGCAATTGTCGGACGAGGAATGGCACATCATGCGGGAACATCCGCGCAACGGTCATCTCATCCTGCAAAAGCTGCCCTTCCTCGCCATGGCTGCGGACATCGTTCTTTGTCACGAGGAACGTTTCGACGGCTCAGGCTACCCGGCGGGACTCAGGGGCGAAGAGATTCCCCTGGCAGCAAGGCTTTTCGCCATCATCGATACCCTGGACGCCATGATCTTCGATCGTCCCTACCGCAAGGCACTACCCTTTGACGTAGCCAAGGCGGAAATCCTCCGCATGGCGGGCAGCCAGTTCGATCCCAGGGCCGTGGAGACGTTCCTTCGCGAGGAAACTGCGTTGCGGGAAATGGCGGCCATGGAGTTCCAGTCGGCCAAATAGGGAAGTCAGCCGCGGAACGCGATGGCCGGGCTGCAATCAACAGGCAGACTGAAAACCATTCGTGTGGCACACTTATTCACCAATAGCCATGACAGCAATGGAGGCGACCGGCGTGGTGGATCAGACTGCCGAATGCGAATGCAGGTACCGCCGTATCCACGAAAGCATGAGGGATGCGTTCGTGCTGATGGATTTGCGGGGTCGCCTGCTTGAGTGGAATCCGGCCTTCATGGAGATGCTGGGCTATTCGGCCGACGAGCTGAAGCGCCTGACGAACACCGACCTGACGCCGGAGAAATGGCGGCAAACCGAGGCGCGCATCATCGCGGAGCAGGTCATTCCCCATGGCCACTCGCGGCTGTATGAAAGCGAGTACATCTGCAAGGATGGCACCGCCCTGCCGGTGGAATTGAAAACCCATTTGTTGCTGGACGGGAGCGGGAAGGCCGAGGCATTGTGGGCCATCGTGCGGGACATCAGCGAGCGCAAGCGAGTGGAAGCGGCGCTGCGCGAACAGGAAGATTTTTTCCGGCTGATCGCGGAGAACAGCGGCGACTTCATCGCGGTGCTCGACCTGGAGGGGAAGCGGCTCTACAACAGCCCGTCATACACACATTTGTTTGGCGCCACCCAGTATCTGTCCGGCACGGTTTCGTTCACCGAAATCCATCCCGACGACCGGGATCGGGTGCGCCGGGTATTCATGGAAACCGTGAAATCCGGCATTGGTCAGCGCATCGAATATCGCTTCGTGCTGCCGGACGGCGCGGTTCGGTTCATGGAATCGCGTGGCGGCGTGATCCGGGACGACCAAGGTCGGGTGGCGCGGGTGGTCGTCGTGTCGAATGACATTACGGAGCGCAA